>DYSU01000001.1:26182-118929 GCA_020726335.1 Thiomargarita sp.
ATTGTTTGATTGTTTGATTGTTTGATTGTTTGATTGTTTGATTGTTTGATTGTTTGATTGTTTTCTATCGCTGTATTGTAATGGGAAGTGAGCAAGGAACGTGATTGAATACCTAAAGCCATGGCAATTTGCAAAGCTTCTTTCAGTTGTTTTATTCTGTCTAAGCGTCGGTCTTTGGCTGTTATTTTTAATGCTTTGATTTTTTCGGTTATTGAAGCCACTTCTAATTGGTCAGCTTCCGTTAATCTTTGAATTTCAAATTCTCGTGTAATTTTAGCTTTCAATTGCAATGCACTGATTTGTTGTAATAAATCCGCTCTTTTTATCTGGTCTTGCTCCTCTAATTGGGCAATTGTATCCAAACGTTGTTTTTTAGCTTGGGTTTTAAGCCGTACAATTTTCCGCTCCAACGTTTTGATGATCTCTGTTTTTTGGCTGTTGGCTTCAACAATCAGATTATCCAAGGTTTTTTGCAAGGCAAAATCAGCAAACCCATTGATATAGCTTGCTAAAAATTCAGGCGGACTGCCTTGCAGCACCACGGCCACTTGTTCTATTTTCTCTTCTGTTTTTTTGTCTTTGCTGAATTTAATCAATTCCACATCAATGGCTTTATTAATCCCATCGAAAACAGCGGCTTTATTGGCCGTTTCCCGCCCTGAAGTTGTCATGATTTCATCAAGCAAGCCTGATTTTTCAAAAAAAGTTTTGCGGTTGCCTCTCGAACGCAAGTTGCTGATCAATGAATCATAAACCCCTGCAACCGTGAACGCATTGATGTTTTCGCGGTTGAATAAGGCAATATCAGCGGCTAAAGGTGGCAAAAAAACAGCGTTGGCTTCATAGGTGCGCGGCAATAACAGCACCACCAGCACTGCCAACAAGGTGATGATGGTTGTGGTGGCGGCAATGAAATATTTCTTTTTAGCCAGCATCAGCCATAAATCAGCCAAATTGATTTCATCTTCGGCCATGGCATAAGGGGGATAAACGGGATAAGGGGCAGGAGAATTGTTTTTGTTTTCAGTCGGGCGCATCGAAGCATCTCAATCGCTAAAAGTTTAAAAAAGCCATTATAAGGTGAAAATTTTATTTTGCACTGTTTTTTATCGCATTGATTTGTTTGTCAAATAAATGCAATGCCCGCGCAACCGCTTGATCCATATTGTAATATTGATAGTCGCCCAAGCGGCCAGCAAACAATACTTTATTCTCTATAAGTTGAGCATCGGCCAGGTATTTTTTATAAAGCTGGCGGTGTTTTTCTTGTGGAATGGGGTAATACGGGTCATTTTTGCCGCGTTGATAAGCTTGCGGGTATTCTTCAACCCATGTTGTGCCGTGATGGCGTTGCCCCGTCATGTGTTTAAATTCGGTGATGCGGGTATAATCAAAATCGTTGGGGTAATTGACGGTGGCCACGCTTTGTTTGTTGCCTTGCTGGTGGAAAAATTTGAAATCCAAACTGCGATAAGGCAATGCGCCGTGACGGTAACTGAAAAACGTATCAATACAACCCGTATAAACCAAGCCTTGGCATTCAATCTCGCGGGCGATGTCGTGATAATCGGTGTTCAACAGCAGGCGAATATTGGGGTGTGCCAACAGCCGCTGAAACAGCGCGGTGTAGCCGTGTTGGGGCAGACCTTGATAGGGGTCTTGAAAATAGCGGTTGTCGCGGCTGAGGTAAATCGGCACCCGCCCTGTCACGCCTTTGCCCAGTTCTTCGGGCGTTAAATTCCATTGCTTTTTGGTGTAACGATGAAACACGTTTTCATAGATATAATCAGCTAAAAATTTTAAATCGCCACTGCTTTGTTCGCGCAATTTTAAAATCGGCGTTTTTTCGCCAAAGCCAAAAGTATCCAACAATTGTTGTTCCAAACTTTTGGCATAGGCGGCGGGAAAAAGTTGATATAATGTATTGAAATTAAACGGCAATGGCACTTGCTGGCCGTCAATCACTGCCAACACATGGTGGGCATAAGGATGCCACTGGGTGAATTGGCTGAGATAATCCCAAACGGTTTTCATGTGGGTGTGGAAAATATGCGGTCCATATTGATGCACCAAAACGCCGTGTTCATCGTAATAGTCATGGGCATTGCCGCCGATGTGGTTGCGTTTATCGACCAGCAACACTTTTTGATTTAATTGACTGGCGATGCGTTCGGCCAACACCGCCCCCGTAAAACCTGCACCAACGATTAACCAATCTACTTTCATCATCAATCCTTTAAAGCAAAGCGGCGGCAAATTTTAGCACATAGCCTGCGGTTTTGACCGCAGCTTTGCCACTTTTGTAATTTTTTACCGCTTTGTTTAAATTGGCAATTGCTTCGTCAATTTCAGCTTGCGTTAAATCGGTGCGCTTGGATTCTGCCCCCGCTTGACGCGCCAACGCATCAAACAGCGCGTTGCTGGCGGCCACATTGCCCGTTTGCAATAATTCCAGTTGGGTTTGTAAGTTGATGATTTCTTTGGCTTGAAAAGCGACCAACTTCATTAATTGTTGGGTCACTTCCCAATGGGGGTCGGCTTCAGGGCCTTGTTGTTTTAAGGCTTCTTCAAAGGTTTTGATTTGTTGGGCGGTGAGATGTTTCATGGGTTATCCTTCGACAAATAAACGCAGTTTAACATCTCACATTGCGCGGGTCAGTTGATTTTTTCTGCAATGCGATTGGGTTCATCGGCGCGCAAATAAGCCAATTCTTCATCGCTCAATTCCACATCGTCATAACCTGTGACCATCGGTTTGATATGGTCAATAAAAGAATGTCCTGTGGTCAGCAAATACACATGGGCGATGACGAACATCACGATGGCGATGGCCGCAAAGGTGTGAACCGTGGCGATGCAGGCCGTGCAGTCAATGCCCAAACCGCTGATTAAATCTTTAAAACCAAAGCTGATGAGCAAATAGGCGATGCCTGAAATCCAAATGGCAGGAAATATCACGATTTTGACCAGCAAATAAGTCAAGGCTTGCAAGGGGTTATGTTTGCGCCTATAGGTTTTGATGTAAGGGTGGTGTTCACCGTGAAAAATGCCAAGCGCATAATAACGCGCCACTTGAATAAAATTTTTAGCGGTGGGCATATAATGCCGCCATTCGCCTGTGGTAAACAGCCAAAAAGTGGCAAACGCCCAAATCAGCAATAAAATCAACGCTGCCCATGTGTGCAACATCACCGCCGTGTCAAAATGAATCCATTCATGCATGCCGTGAACCCTGAAACCTGTAAAAATCAAGGTAAAAATCAAGACCATTTGACTCCAATGCCAGAGTCTTTCAAAACGTTTGAAAACGTGTAACTTAACGATATGATTAGCCATTTGTTTTTCTCCGACGCGTTGCAATTATCCGCAATGTACCGTGACCCAGCACACCGCCTAAAGTCCCGATTACAGCAAATAAACCGATTAAATCCAACCATTTATTGTCACCACGGGCGGGCAAATAAAAACCTGTCAACTGGCTGATTCGGCCATTTTTAGTGTGACATTGTTCACACGCCAACGCCTCTTCTTTGGGTGCAACCATGTGATTGATGGGCCAATACGAATACGTTTCAATAAAATCCCATTCGCCGCTGTAGGGGATGTTGTTTTTGGCCATGCCCGCTTTGATCGCTTTATCAAAACTGTAATTGCCCCACAAGGCGTTCTCATCTTCGCCCCATAAGTGCATGTAAACCAAGGTGTTATTGCCTTTGTCATAGGGTTGGACGGTGTTCATTTCTTTGAACGGATAAATTTTTGCGTCAGGGTTGTCATAAGAACCTGAAAATGAATTGATTTTTACGGGTTGCTTGGGGTCAAATTTAGTGTCAATCGTGGTGTAGTGCATGGTGCCATCAAACCATCCATACACAGGTTGCACATTTTCGCCATAAACAAACGTGCCTTTGATGGATTTGTAGGTGTGGCGGTGTTCACCATTGCCTTGGGTATAGCCTTCGAGTTTGAAACCTTCGCCATTTTTCAACCGCCCCATGGTGCGCCAATCCCAAGCGACTTTGGTGGCTACGCCGCCACGGGCAATGGTGGGAATGTGACAGGTTTCGCAAGCAACTTTGGCCGTGTGGCTGTTGAGCTTGATGCCTTTGATGCGGGTGAGCGGATGCGGTGTTGCGCTGTGACAACTGACACAAGTGGATGTTTCGCGTGGCATACCCGCTTTGGGCATGGTCTCTGATAAGGTCATTTGATAGCGACTGCCCGCCCATTCATGGGCTTCACCAACGTGACAGGTGACGCAGCTGTAGTTTTCCCCATCGGCACTCATATGCACATCCACCGTTTTGGGTGGATTGAACAGCACCGAAGACAAATCACCGTGCTTCACGTTGTCACCAGCACCCCCATAAAAATGGCAATGGCCGCAGTTGTTGCGGCTGGGCAAGGTCACGCTTTGCGCCACTTTAGTCCAGTCAATCGGCGGTTTGCCTTTGAACATGACAGAGCAGGCGGTATCACCTGTGGTGGTGGGCGTTTTATAATAAGTGCCTGTCGATTCATGACAAACCAAACAATCCATGTTTTCATGGTTGTCAAAATCAAAGTGGCTGTCCGTCATGTTATAGCCTGCGTGACACTGGGCGCATATGCCTTCATTGCCCAGCGCGTTGGTGCAAAAATTATTGATCAACACCGCTTTGCCCAAATGCTGTCCTGTTTTGGGGTGTTGATAATTCCATGTCCAATGCTTGTTGTGTCTGAATTGATCCCCCGCTTTATTGTGACACTGCAAACACGCTTTGGTCACTTCAGGGCCGTTGGCAAACGGTTGTTGCAATTCTTTGAGTTGTGAATGGTCGGTTGTTGACTTGGATTTTAGCTTAAGTGGTTGTTTTAAAGGATGATTTTCATCAGTTTTTGCGTATTCGGAAATACCCATTTCGATTTTATTCTCGCTGGCGACCGTGCCGAAGCTGAACAGCAACAGGAGAAAAATAAAACAGAAGTGTTTTGGACATCGTGGGCATGTGTTCATTGTCATCCTCCATTGCATATTAATATAACATCGCTGAATTACAATTTTATTTTAATCCATCCAACTGAAAAATTGTGAGAAATTTTCGATAGGGCTTGTATGCTTGTTGCATCAGGGAGCGATACTTTTAACCTGACGACCTGCCCATGCCTTTTGAAGAAAATTATCAACGCACATGCCCCGTTGAACCCATTAAACCTGACGAAAAAGCCCGCCAAACGGCTTATGGTGAAGACTGGGCAAGCGATGGCAAATTAAAATCCACCTTGATTTTCATCAGCTTACCCGCGATTTTTATTGCGGTCAATATGATGGTGGGCGGTTTGCCCAAGTGGTTTTTTTACAGTTTTTTTGTGGGCTACGCGCTCACCTTGGTGGTCGTCAGTTTGGATGATGTCGAAAAACTGCTGGCCGTTTTCATCCTGTATGTGCCGTTGTCGCTGATGTTTCCGTTGTTGTTCGTGCCTAAATTAAACGGCACCAATTTGATGTTGCTCGCTTTGCTGTTCATGTGGTTTTATCACAACCGCAAAGCGCAAGCCACGGGGTTTGTGCGCTTGCTCAATGTCAATTTGGTGTCGCTGTGGTTGTTGGCCAGCTTTGTTTCATTGCTGACCAATATCGTGATTGAAGGTGGCACAGGCTATTTTATGGAAATTCTTTTAGAATTCAAAGAATGGCTGGATCAATTCATTATTTTCTTTGCTTTCATTAACTTAATTCGAGATGGCCCCATGGCGCGGCGGGTCATCGTTTATCTGATGGTCGGCACGATGGGCGTGGCGTTTTTTGGCATGGAAGAAGCCATAGACCGCGATGGCCGTTCTTCCATGGACGATTCGCGTGTATCAGGGCCACAAGGCCAACCCAATGATTTTGGAGCGTTTATTGTCTACAACGCCGCTTTGTTCATCGGGGTGTTGAGCGTGTATTTACCCCATGTTTATGTTTGGCCCCTGCTTCCTTATGTATTCATTTGGGTCAAATTGTTGTTGGTCAGCTATTCACGCGGCGCGTATTTGGGTTTTGCCGCCATGTTGTCAATCGCAGGTTATGCGCGGGGCAAATTGTTTGTCACCGTCGTTGGGGTTGTAGGCTTGGGTTTTTTACTGATTTTTCCACAGTTTATCCCGGGTTCCATCACCAGCCGCTTAAATGACACCCAAAAACACAGCGCAGGCACCACCGAAACCAAAGTGGATGCCAGTTCCCAAACCCGCTTAATTTTATGGAAAGCCGCCAGCCAAATCATCTTAGAACACCCTGTTTTTGGCGTGGGTTTCAAACGTTTTCAACGGGTTAAAGCTGAGTACACCGAAGCCGACGTACATGAAAGCGACACCCACAACATGTATTTTTGGATTGCCACCCAATTGGGTTTGCCTGCGCTGGGGGTGTTTGCGCTGATATTCATCCAAACCTATTTTGTGGGGGTGCGCCTTGCCCGCCGCCATCCCGAGCCGTTTGCCCGTGCGATGGGCGTGGCCGCCGCAGGCATGATGGCAGGCATTGCCGTGGTCAATATTTTTGGTTCGCGCATGACCAGTGTCGCTGTCTATTGTTATGTCTGGATATTTCTCGCCGCGTTTGCCCATCTTCATGCTGAATTGTTGCGCATTGAAGCCGACAAAGATGGATAATCCACCACATCGGTTATAAAATACCACTATTTGATAGGATGCTCACATGGAAATCTCCGTTCGCTTTGCCCAAGGTATGCAAGTCAATGCTTTTTTTGAGAATTTCACCGTCAAAACCGACCAAGCCAAAACCAATGGCGGCGATGAAACCGCCCCCGACCCTTATGCCTATTTTCTCAGCAGTTTAGCCACTTGCGCAGGTTTTTTTGTGTTGCGTTTTTGCCAAAGCCGCCAACTGCCCACCGATGGCATTGAATTGACGTTGGACAACGATTGGAATCCGCAAAAAGGCTGTCCCGACAACATCAATATTCACATCAAATTGCCGCCCGAATTTCCTGAAAAATACCAGCCCGCGTTGATTCGCGCCACCCATGAATGCGGTGTCAAAAAAACCCTGCTCAATCCGCCCGCCATCAACATCAGCACCCAACAAGGCTAACATGAACATTCATCAACAACGCATTTTAATTTTAGATTTTGGTTCCCAATACACCCAATTGATTGCGCGGCGCATCCGCGAAGCGGGGGTGTATTGCGAAATTCACGCTTACGACATGGCCAAAAGCGATATTCAAGCCTTCAAACCCAACGGCATTGTGCTGTCAGGCGGGCCTGAATCGGTTTATGCCGACAGCCAAGTGCGCGCCCCCGCTTGTGTGTTTACCTTGGGTGTTCCCGTGTTGGGTATTTGCTATGGAATGCAAACCATGGCGATTCAATTGGGTGGCCACGTCGAAGCCGCCGATGCCCATGAATACGGTTACGCTTGTGTGCGCGCCCGTGGCCACAGTGGTTTGCTCAACGACATTGAAGACCACATCACCCCCCAAGGCCATGCACTGCTGGATGTGTGGATGAGCCACGGCGACCATGTCACCGCCTTGCCCAAAGGTTTTGTCTGTATTGCGTCCAGCGACAACGCACCGATTGCCGCCATGGCCAATGAACAAACGGCACACTATGGCGTACAATTTCATCCCGAAGTCACCCACACGCCCCAAGGTCAGCGCATCATCAAACGCTTTGTTCACGAGATTTGCGGCTGTGGCCATTTGTGGACAGCCGAAAACATCATTGCCGACAGCATCCAAGCCGTGCGCCAACAAGTCGGCACTGACCACGTCATTTTAGGCCTGTCAGGCGGGGTGGATTCTTCCGTGGTCGCCGCCCTGTTACACCGCGCCATTGGCGATCAACTCACCTGCGTGTTTGTCGATAACGGCTTGTTGCGCCTCAACGAAGCCCAACAAGTGATGGCCACGTTTGCCCAACACATGGGGGTGAAAGTCATCCACGTCAATGCCGAAGCCCGCTTTTTGGCTGCGTTGGCAGGCAAAACCGATCCCGAACAAAAACGCAAAATCATCGGCAATCTGTTCATTGAAATTTTTGAACAACAAGCGGCCAAACTCACCGATGCCCGTTGGCTGGCGCAAGGCACGATATACCCCGATGTCATTGAATCGGCGGGCGCAAAATCAGGCAAAGCCCAGGTCATCAAATCCCACCACAACGTGGGCGGCTTGCCTGAAAACATGCGGCTTAAATTGGTTGAACCCTTGCGCGAACTGTTCAAAGACGAAGTGCGAAAACTGGGCGTGGAATTGGGCTTGCCGCCCGAAATGGTCTATCGCCATCCCTTCCCCGGCCCGGGTTTGGGCGTGCGCATTTTGGGCGAAGTCAAAAAAACCCATGCCGACATCTTGCGCCAAGCCGATGCCATCTTTATCGAAGAGTTGTATCAATCAGGTTGGTACGACAAAGTCAGCCAAGCGTTTGCCGTGTTTTTGCCCGTCAAATCCGTGGGCGTGGTCGGCGATGCACGCCAATATGATTACGTCATCACCTTGCGCGCCGTGGAAACCATTGATTTCATGACCGCCCGTTGGGCGCGTTTGCCCTATGAACTGCTTGAAACCCTTTCCACCCGCATTATCAACGAAGTTGACGGCATTTCACGCGTTGCCTACGACATCTCAGGCAAACCCCCCGCCACCATTGAATGGGAGTAGAGCTTATTATCTAAAAAGATACCCAGAATATAACACAAAATGGAATGATAAAAGGGTTGCATCATTATATTAAAGACGCGAGTTGTATTTTTAAAAAAGTTGCTGGTTGTGTTGACTCTAAATAAGTAATGGTCTATAGTGATGTTTTTTATAACTCTAACAGGAGACCAACAATGGGATTCTTTGATACCTACGGCAAACCAGCAAACGTTAAAAAAGTAGACAAAAAGCTAAGCGCAGAAGAAATGCTTAAGAAAGGAATCGAACAACAAGAAAAATTGCTCAACGGCGAACAAGTTTTGAACGCAAAAGGCAAGACCATAAGAAGCTGGTTTAGAGATGGACGCTTTATACCGAGCGTTGGCGTATTTGGTTTGTTTGATGGGAAGGCGTATTCGTTCAAAAAAGGCGATGAAAAAGAGATGCTGTCTGGTTTTAAAATAAGTTTTGAAGCGGGAGAATTTGCTGGGTATATAAAAGTGCTTGACAAGCGGCGTGAAGAGAACACGGCCAAGTTGATATATGCCAAAAAAGCCAATAAAGAATTGAAGTTGACGAAATAGACTTTGAAACAGATCAAAAATTACTTTTGAAAAAGGATGCTTTTTATAGACTGGGTCATTAATGCGCATGGTGTTGTTTGCCGTGTGCGGCATGTTTCCAACGGCCATCATGCGCTTAGTTGTTGTTTTATCTCTTCTTTATTTCTTGGTTTGTTTGGGGTCGATGTCTAGCGCACGCAATTTGCGGTATAAATGGGTGCGCTCTAGGCCAACGCGATGGGCCACTTTGCTGACATTGCCGCCCAAATTCTGCAATTGATGCTCTAAATAGGCGCGTTCAAATTGCTCTCTGGCTTCACGCAAGGGCAGGTCAAAAATCGGCAAACTGCCTTTGGACACCGCCCGCTGTTGGGTGTTGAGCGCAGGCTCGATTTCCTCTGGACCAATCTCGGTGTTTTTACCCAAAATCAACAAGCGTTGCACCAAGTTTTTGAGTTCGCGCACGTTGCCCGGCCAATGGTAGTTGCGCAAGCGGTTTTGTGCGGCAACAGTGAAGCGACGGTAAGGCAAGTTTTCGCGGGCGACAAACAAATTGATATAAAAATCCAACAGTTCTGGTACATCTTCGCAGCGCTCACGCAAGGGCGGAATGCGCAGTGGCACAATATTGAGGTGGTAATATAAATCTTCGCGCAACCGTCCTGCACTGACCACATGGTCTAAATCGTGGGCAGTGGCGGCGATGATGCGCACGTTCAGTGGAATGGTTTGGCTACCGTCTTCGCGCAAAAAAGCTTTGTTTTCAAAACTGCTGAGCAACCGCGCTTGAACGTTGTTGGCGATGTCGGCGATGTCTTTGACGAACAGCGTGCCGCCTTGGGCTTGTTCTAAGCGCGATGGCTCATGGCTTCTTTCCAGCCCAAACAGCTCGGCCATTTGGTTTTCAGCCGACATGCCTGCCACGCGCAGGTTGATAAACGGTTTGTCATGGCGGTTGCTGTGGTTGTGAATGTATTGGGCAAATAAGGCGCGGCCTGTGCCTGATTCGCCGACAATTAACATGGGTGTGTCGTGATGTACCATGCGTTTGACTTGTTCGCGTAAATCGCTGATGGCTTTGCTTCTACCCAAAGGCTCCAACAATGGCAATAAGTTTTGTTTTAAGCCTGTGTTTTCTTGCTTGAGATTGGACATTTCCAAGGCGCGTTGAATGGTCAACAGCAGTTTTTGCAAGGCAATGGGTTTTTCAATGAAATCATAAGCACCCAAGCGGGTGGCTTCAACTGCGGTTTCAACCGTGCCGTGGCCTGACATCATGATGACAGGAATATCCAATAAACCGCGCTCTTGCCATTCTTTGAGCAAAGAAATGCCGTCCATGTCGGGCATCCAAATGTCCAATAACACCAAATCAGGCCGCTGTTCTTGGCGAATTTTGCGCGCTTCATTGGCGTTGGCGGCGGTGCTGACGCTAAATCCTTCATCTTCCAATATTTCTTCCAACAAGGAGCAAATATCAGGCTCATCATCGACAATCAATAGATGTGCATTTGTCATGTTTAGTACCAAACTTCATTATTTTTATGCAAAGAAAAACACTTTATGACGTGCAGTTTATCACTGCACTGGGTCAAAGTCTCTGCAAATCAGTGCGTGGGGATAAATTTCTTGCTCACTGGATTTTTGAACGTGAGCAAACGTATAATCTGGCTTGAGTTGATTTTCAGGAGTGCAGTATGAGCAAAGCTTTTGTGGCGGTGTTGATGGGTTCAGATTCTGATTTACCCTTGATGCAAGCGTGTTTGGATGTTTTAACGCAATTGGCCGTGCCATTTGAAGTCAAAATCACCTCTGCCCATCGCACCCCAGCGGCCACCCACCGTTATGTTAAAGCGGCGGAACAGCGCGGTTGTGCGGTGTTTATCGCCGCCGCTGGTTTGGCCGCTCATTTGGCAGGCGCGGTGGCAGGTTTGACTTTAAAACCTGTGATCGGTATACCCATTGATGCAGGCGCATTAAAAGGCTTGGACGCGCTGTTGTCTACGGTACAAATGCCCGCAGGGATTCCCGTTGCCTGTGTCGCCATCGGCAAAGCGGGGGCGAAAAATGCGGCTTATTTGGCGGCACAAATGTTGGCTTTAAGCGATGGCGCGTTGGCTGAGCGCATTGTGGCTGAACGTGCGGCCAATGCCCAAGCGGTGTTGGATAAAGATGCCGCCTTGCAACAGCGTTTCGCCTGATGTCGCCTTGGCTGTTGTATCAAGTTTGCCATTGTCTCGCGCAAGGTGGGGTGATTGCTTATCCCACCGAAGCGGTCTATGGCTTAGGCTGTGACCCTGATAATTTCACCGCTGTGTTGCGCTTGCTTGACATCAAACAACGCCCGTGGCGAAAAGGGCTGATTTTATTGGGGGCTGATTTAGCGCAGTTTTCGCCGTATATTTTGCCGTTGTCGGCTGACAAGGTGCAAAAAATCACGGCACCCCGCCAACGACCTGTCACTTGGTTGGTGCCTGCGCGCATGGATGCACCGTATTGGCTGACGGGGGAATCCGATTTATTGGCGGTGCGGGTTGCACAGCATCCTGTGGCCAGCCGCTTGTGTCGGCTGTGGGGAAAGCCGCTGGTGTCCACCAGTGCCAATCGTGCGGGTTTGCCTGCGTTAAAGACCGCAACGCAAGTGCGCCACCAATGGGGACAGCGGTTGGATTGGATTGTCAACGCGCCTGTGGGTGGACAAAACCGCCCCAGTGAAATTCGCAACGTGCTGAGCGATGAAATCATCCGTTATTAAACTTAAAGTTTATCGCGCCGTTATTTCTTGTTAAAATCATTGTCTTTTACCCGTGTCTAGCCATTGTGTCAGAGCCATTACCCCCTTTATTAGATTATTCAACCTTGAGTACACTGCATGGTGTATTCGGTGCAAAATTGGTGTTGTTGATTGACCAGTTTATTTTGCACACCGATACTTTGCTGAGCGACATTACGGCGGCCATTGATAAAGCCAATGCGGAAGATTTGTATTTTAAAGGACAGCAATTTAAAGGCACCAGTTTGCAAATGGGTGCCAGCCAAGTGGGCAAACGTTGTGCTGAACTGGAATTGTTGGCGGAACACCAGCAAATGCAACACACGGTTTTGTTGCTGGAAAAGTTGAAACAAGAAGTCAACGCCACCAACCAAGCATTGATCCATTTTAAACAAAAACTGACTTAAGCTTTGACTTTTGTTATAGTATTACATCTCATCACGCTATTGATTCTTATGAACGAATATCTTTTGATTTTTATCGGCACGGTGCTGGTCAACAACATCATTTTGGTCAAGTTTTTAGGCTTGTGTCCGTTCATGAGCGTTTCGACCAAATATGAAACTGCGTGGGGCATGGGCTTGGCCACCATGTTTGTGTTGACCTTGTCCTCTATTTGCAGTTATTTGTTGCATCGGTATTTATTGGTGCCATTTGAATTGGAATATCTGCGCATCATCGGCTTTATTTTGGTCATCGCCTCGGTGGTGCAGTTTACCGAAACCGTGCTTCATAAAACCAGCCCGTTGTTGCACCAAGTATTGGGCATTTTTCTGCCCTTGATCACGGTCAACTGTGCAGTATTGGGCGTGGCGTTGTTGAACATTCAGCAACAGAACAATCTATTGCAGTCTGCTGCCTTTGGTTTGGGTGCAGCCGCAGGCTTCACTTTGGTGTTGGCCTTGTTTGCCGCGATGCGCCAAAGACTGAACGCCGCCGATGTACCATGGGCCTTCAAAGGCGCGCCGATTGCGTTGATTACCGCAAGTTTTATGGCAGTGGCTTTCAGTGGTTTCAGTGGTTTGGTCAAATAACAGAGAAAACAGCATGATAACGGCAATTACCAGTATGGCGGGGCTGGCTCTGATTTTCGGGCTGATTTTAAGCTATGCTGCGTTTCGCTTCAAAGTTGAAGGCAATCCTGTGGTGGAAAAATTGGACGAGCTGTTGCCGCAAAGCCAATGCGGTAAATGCGGATACCCCGGTTGCAGACCCTATGCCGAAGCCATCATCAACGCCAACGCGCTGATTAATTTATGTTCACCCGGGGGCGAAAACACCGTTCATTCGATTGCCGATTTATTAAACCGCGATTTTGTGCCGCTTGACCAAAGTACAGTGGTTGACAACAGAAAAACATGGGCAGTGATTGATGAACAAAAATGTATCGGTTGCACTTTGTGCATTCAAGCCTGTCCTGTCGATGCGATTGTCGGTTCTGCCAAACAAATGCACACCGTCATCACCGCCGAATGCACAGGCTGTGAAAAATGTTTGCCGCCTTGTCCTGTGGCCTGCATCACCATGGTCAAAGAAACCCCCTCACTGGCTTTGTGGCATTGGCCTTTGCCATGTGGCGCAATCTCACAAAAGGCGGCCTGACATGTTATGGACATTTCACGGTGGTTTGCATTTAGACGACCATAAAGCCCTCAGTGCCAACAAAGCACAAATACCCATGCTGTTGCCTGACGTTTTGATTTTACCCTTGCAACAACACATCGGCCTGCCCGCCACGCCATTCATTCAAGTGGGCGACAACGTGCTAAAAGGCCAGATGATCGCCCATTGTGGCAGTCGTTTTACCCCCCATCCGCGCAGTGCGCCGATTCACGCCCCCACCTCTGGCACGGTGTTGGCGATTGAAGACCATCCCGTGTTACATCCTTCAGGTTTAAGCGCGCCCTGTGTGGTGATTCAAACCGATGGCCAAGAACAATGGCGCGAACGCCAGCCCATTGATGATTTTCTCCATGCAGAACGCGCTGTATTGCACCGCGCCGTGATGAAAGCGGGGATAGTCGGATTGGGCGGCGCGGGTTTTCCATCGCATTTAAAGCTTGAACCCAACAGCATAGACACCTTAATCATCAACGGTGCAGAATGTGAGCCGTATATCACCTGCGATGACCATTTGATGCAACATAACAGCGATGAAGTGGTGCAAGGTGCGTGCATCTTCGCCCGCATTATCGGCGGCGTGAAACGCTGTATCATTGCGATTGAAGACAACAAACCGCAGGCATTGGCGGCGATACAGCAGAGCGTGGCACAACTGCAATGCAAAACGCCCATTGTAGTCATCGCCATACCCACACTATACCCCACGGGCGGCGAACGCCAGTTGATCAAAGTGTTGACGGGCAAAGAAGTGCCGCTGGGCAAAATTCCCGCCCACTTGAACATCATCATGCACAACGTCGCCACCAGCGCGGCGGTCTATCGCGCCGTGGCCAAAGATGAACCCATGATAGCGCGGCTGGTGACGGTTACAGGCAAAGCCGTGAAAAACGCGGGCAATGTGTCGGTGTTGCTTGGCACGCCAATTGACTCGCTTTTGCGCCACTGCGGCTGTGACCGCCAAAACGCGCCCGTGATGATAGGCGGCCCCATGATGGGAATGCAGGCCACCACCGCCATGCCCGTGATCAAAACCACCAATTGCATTTTGGCTTATGATTCAACCGAAATGCCCGCCCAACAGCAAGCCCGTGCGTGCATACGCTGTGGTCGTTGCGCCGATGTTTGCCCCGTACAATTGTTGCCGCAACAACTGTATTGGTACACAAAAACCAAAGATTTCAATCAATTAGAACAACATAACCTGAATGCCTGCATAGAATGCGGTTGTTGTGCCTATGTTTGTCCCAGCCATATCCCCTTGGTACAATACTATCGCCATGCCAAAAGCGGGGTGCGGCAAAGAGCTGTGGACAAAAAAAACGCGGAAATCGCCAAACGGCGCAATGAATTCAAACTGTTCCGTTTGGAACGGGAAAAAGCCGAACGCCAAGCCCGCCATGAAGCCAAGAAAGCCCGCACATTGAACAAAACCGAAAAACCCGAAGATAACAGCGATAAACAAGCGTTGATTCAAGCGGCCATCGCCCGTGCCAAAGCAAAAAAAGCCGCCCAACAAGCCCAGCAGAATCAGGATAACACCGCCTTATGATGAATGCGTTGCCCACCAGTTCCCCTTTTGTTCACAGCGATAACCAAGTGCAATCCCTCATGTTGCAGGTGTTGGCCGCGCTGTTGCCCGGTCTTATGGCCTATATTTATTTTTTCGGTTGGGGGGTGCTGATTAACCTGTGCTATGCTTCAGTGCTGGCGTTGGCTTTGGAAGCTTTAATGCTGTGGTTGCGTCGTCGTCCGCTGTTGACCACGTTAAGCGATGGCAGTGTGTTAGTCACTGCATCGTTGTTGGCTTTGGCTTTGCCGCCGCTGGCACCGTGGTGGTTGCTGTTCATCGGTTTGATTTTCGCTGTGGTGTTTGCCAAACATTTATACGGCGGTTTGGGGCAAAATTTATTCAACCCCGCGATGGTGGCTTATGCGGTGCTGTTGATTTCCTTTCCCGCGCAAATGAGCTTTTGGCCTGTGATTGCAGAACTCAGCCATTATCAGCCCAGCTTTATCGACAGCTTCAAATTGATTTTTTTTGAAACCCTGCCCACAGGTTTTGGTTTGGACGCGCTGACTTCGGCCACGTCGTTGGACACCATGAAAAACTTGCTCGATCAAGCACAAAACATTGCGATGATTAAAAAAGAACCGATTTTTGGCGACTTTGGCGCGAAGGGTTGGGAATGGATTAATAACGGTTATTTATTGGGCGGATTGTGGTTGATTTATCGCGGCGTGATTCGCTGGCATATTCCTGTTGCGGTGTTGGGCAGCTTGTTTTTGACCGCCACTTTGTTTTTCTTTTTGGATTCGGATGTTCACCCCTCGCCTCTGTTTCATATGTTCAGCGGCGCGGCCATTTTAGGGGCATTTTTCATTGCCACCGACCCCGTCACAGCGGCCACATCAACCAAAGGCAAGCTGATTTTCGGCTTTGGCATCGGGGTGTTGATTTACGTCATTCGCACATGGGGCAGTTATCCCGATGCCGTGGCTTTTTCGGTTTTAATCATGAATATGTTTGTTCCCATGCTGGATTATTACAGCAAACCACGGGTGTTTGGCACCACAAACCACCCGATGAAGAATGATGACCATGCCGTATAAAACTATTTTCAATACCAGTTTAACTTTGATGTTGTTTGCCATTGTGGGCAGCGGTTTGGTGGCATTCAGTTATCAACAAACCGAAAGTCAAATTGAACGCAATCAACGCCAAGCGTTGTTGAATACTTTGACGGATTTAATCCCCACGGGGTTGTATGATAATGATTTAATTCAAGATACCATTGAAGTGGCCAACGTCGGCCAATTGGGTAGCCATGAACCCGTTGCCCTTTATCGCGCTCGTATGAACGGCCAGCCTGTGGCGGTGGCGTTTAAACCGACGGCCCGCGATGGCTACAGTGGCGACATTCAATTGTTGGTTGCCATCCACTATGATGGCCGTTTGTTGGGCGTGCGGGTGTTGAGCCATCAGGAAACCCCGGGTTTGGGCGATAAAATTGAGTTGCGCCGTTCTAATTGGCTGTTGGCTTTTAATGACAAATCACTCAACCAACCGTCTGAAGATTTGTGGAAAGTCAAGCGCGATGGGGGTGTGTTTGACCAATTCACGGGCGCGACCATCAGCCCGCGTGCAGTGGTCAAAGCCGTCAAATTAAGTTTGGATTTTTTTCAAGTCAACCGTGATAAGTTGTTTCAATGATGGCAAACAGGGCGTTATCCAAATTCATCACGTTGCTGGGCATATTGGCCATGAGCAGTGCCTGTATTCCCACTTCTGTCCAAGATGAAAATAAAATCATTGCAGTGCCTGACAAGGCAACCGTCAAGATCATAACCACCGATGGCTACAGTTTTTCTTCAGGCTGGGTGAACCCCGATTGGCTTGAAATTCCGCAACAAGGCTGGACGCGCACCGAAATCATCCATGCCAGCACGCAAATGCGCGCCGCCTATCCTGTTGAAGTCAATGTGGTGGTGCAAGGCTTGTTGCACCATTGCGAACAAATCCAAGCCATTTATGACCAACAACATGACGGCTTGTTTTCTCTGGCGGTTTTCAGCGGCAAAGAGGGCGGAAAAGACGATTGCCCTGTGGAAAAATTTGAAATCATGGTGCCATTAGACCTGTCTTTTGCGCGTTCGGGTTTTTATCATGTTGAAGTCAACAGCCAAGTCACTTGGTTTGAATTATTGGTTGACAATCAGTTATGAACCGACCCCGCCATGATTTTTTGCACATAAATTTGCGTTTCAACAAAACGTGGACAACGTTTGCCCAAACTGCGCACCCGCGCAGCCCCCGCATTATAAGCGCACAAGGCCAGTTTAACTTGCTTAAACTCCTGTAAATGCTTGGTCAAATGATACGCGCCGCAGTCTAAATTTTTGGTTGGGATATAACGCTCTTGTTCGCTGATGCCGCAATCTTTGGCCGCCGCAGGCATGATTTGCGCCAAACCCACCGCGCCTTTGATTGAAACCGCATGGGGATTCCAGCCCGATTCTTGTTTAATCAACGCCCGAAACAAACGAACGTTCAAACGGTATTTCACAGCGGTTGTATCGGCCAATTGATACAAGGCCACGCGCTCTAAACCGTGTTTTAACACGAGCGTGCAAAATAAACAAAAAGCCAGCAACCAAGCGAAGGTTTTAATAGTCACGGTCCATCAGTTTGCAGTTGAAAAAGCCCAAAAACACCCCGTTATTTTACAACAAACTCAGCCCTTGCGGGTGTCCATCGCTTCGCGTAAAGCTTCGCCAATAAAAATCAACAACACCAGCGTTCCAACCAACACCGAAAAAGTGCTTAACGACAACCACCATGAGCTGATGTTTTCTTTGCCTTGTGCCAGCAATTCGCCCAAGCTGGGGGTAGAAGGCGGCACACCCAGACCCAGATAATCCAAGCTGGTCAACGCGATGATGGCACCGCTGATGCGAAAGGGCAAAAACGTGATGACAGGGGTCAGGCCATTGGGCAATAAATGGCGAAACATGATGGTTAAATTGGACACACCCAACGCCCGCGCAGCGGTGACATAATCCATGTTGCGGCCACGCAAAAATTCAGCACGAACATAATCAGCCAAGCCCATCCAACCGAACAATGACAATAAAATGAGCAATAACAACACGCTGGGCTGGAAAATAGAGGCGAAAATAATCAGCAAATACAGCTCAGGCATAGACCCCCAAACTTCGATAAAACGTTGCATCAACAAATCAAACCGTCCGCCCCAATAGCCTTGAAACGCGCCCGCCAACACCCCAACCAACACGCCGATGACCGTCAAAGCCAAGGCGAACAACACCGACAGGCGAAAACCATAAATCAACCGCGCCAACACATCACGGCCACGGTCGTCTGTACCCAAAATATTTTGTTTTGACGGCGGTGCGGGATTGGCCACCGCATTATAATAATTGATGCTGTCATAATAATAGGGATTGGGCGCATACCAGATTTTATTGCCGTTGCGGGTTAATTGGCTTTGAATAAAAGGGTCGCTGTAATCGGCTTCGGTCGCAAAATCACCGCCAAAGGCTTGTTCTGAATAGGTTTTGACCAATGGAAAATAATAATTGCCCTGATAATAAATCAACAACGGTTTGTCATTGCTCAAAACTTCCGCCAACAAACTCAAGCAAAACAACAACATAAACAGCCATAAACTGAAATAGCCGCGTTTATTGGCTTTAAAGCGCGCCCATGCCCGAAGCCCTGCCGTCATCAACCTTTCTCCCCTAAGCTCATCGCGCCATTATAGCGGAATGTCGGGCTTAAGCTAAACCCGTATGTCCCAAGCCGCCTGTGCCACGCACCGTGGTTTGACTGAAATCAGCCACCACAGTCAACGCCACTTGCACCACAGGCATGAACAACAGTTGACAAATTCTATCTCCTTGATTTATCAAAAAATCTTCTGCACTGCGGTTAAACAAACCCACTTGGATTTCACCTTGATAACAGGAATCAATCACGCCAATATTGTTGCTCAAAATAATGCCGTGTTTAATGCCCAAACCCGAACGCGGCGCGAGAATGGCACACAAATTTTTATCGTGAATGCTCAGAGCAAAGCCCGCGGGAATAATCAAGCCGTGGCGCGCTTTCAGCACAACCGCTTCATCAATACAGGCGCGAATGTCCATGCCCGCCGCACCCTCGGTGGCATAGTCAGGCAGTGGAATTTTGTTGCCTATCAAAGGGTTGAGAATTTTGGTTTCAATGCGCGGTTTCATAATCGGCCAATTGAGTAATGGATAAATCTTGGGTATAAAATTCAATTCGCTCAGCCATTGCGGAGCTTAAATACACATCGCCCTTTTTGGTCATCAATAAATAGGCTTTAATCCCCATTTTAGCGGCAATGCGGGGTGCATCGGCAACGCCTGCGATGGACAAGGCCGTGGATGCGGCATCTGCCACCGCGCCATTTTGATGAATCACCGTAACCGCCGTGATGTCTTTGATGGGATAACCTGTTTTTGGGTTGATGATGTGCGCATAACGCTTGCCTTGGTATTCGTGGTAACGTTCATAATCGCCTGAGCTGAAAAGCATTTCATGCCCATTGGTGTTGATGGCGGCCAATATATCTTGGCCATTGGGGTGGCGAATGCCGATATGCCACGGTGTGGTGTGCCAAAAACGGCGTTGTTTACAGCCCATCACACCCAAATTGCCGCCCGCATTGACAATCGCGTCTTCAATGCCTTGTTTTTTAAGGTAATGTAAAGCGATGTCCACCGCATAGCCTTTGGCAATGCCGCCAAAATCCAATTTAACCGCACGGTTTTTACTGCTGACCCAATCGCTTTCCAATGATAAATCAGACATTTGCGGGTGTTTGGCCAACAATTGTTGTACTTGGGCATCGCTCAAGGGTCGCCAATTTTTATCCTCCGCACCGTGAAATCCCCATGCGGCAATCAATTGGCTGATGGCGGGATTGAATAAACCTTCACTTTGTGCGGACAATTTTTGTGATCTGTGAATTAAATACAACAAATCTTCGCTGACTTGTTGGCTTTTACCTTCGGCAATCGCTTGATTTAAATCAGATAATTGACTGGGTTGCCATGCGTGCCAGCTTTGGTGCATGTTTTGATAATCTTGGGCAATTTGATTGATGGCGGTGCGCGCTTGGGTTTCGCTGGCGTTGGCGATGCTGATTTCAACTGCGGTGCCAAACACCCAGAAAGTTTGTTGATAGAGGGAAGGGGCTTTCGCGCCTAAGGCTAAAATGGCGATAAAAATGGCGGCCAGCCCGATGCGCTTGAGGGTCATTGTTTTTTGCGGATGACCAATTCAGTTTCAGAATATTTATCCTGCCAACCCTCGTGGTTTTTATCCCACAAAGGCCAAGAAAAAATAACCAGCCCCGCCAATACACTGACAGCCGCAGGCCATGGATAATGGCTTTGCCACCCATAAAAACCCAGCCCCCAAAAAAACATCGGCACAACAGCGACCATAAAGCGCAATAAAGTGTGTGTCCATTGCACGGGCTGGCGGTCAAGGGTTTGCAAACGAATTTTCCACGCCAACATGCCAACGGTGGAACCGCCTTTTTTCCATGAAAAAGCAAAATAAAAATAGCTGATAAAAAACAAATACATGCTATACCATGGGTTGTTTTGGCCGTGGGTCAATGGCAGAGCCAAAAAACCTGCAAAAAACAACACGGCAAACAACAGCAAACTGTCGTAAGCCATGGCGGCCAAACGGCGTAAAAAGCTGATTTTTATAGAAGTTTCCATCATGAGAAAGCCCCCCGTTAGGGGGCATGGGTTTAGTCTTGGGTGCTTTGGTAGTAATCCATTAAGATTTGTGCCACTTCTGGACGTGAAAATTCAGGCGGTGGGGCTTTGCCTTCGCTCAACATCGTGCGCACGGCTGTGCCTGACAATAAAATAAAATCTTCTTTGGTGTGGTCTGGCACGTCACGCATCATCACCACTTTGTTCAGTTTTTTGGAATAGGCCGTGTGGTCAGCGCGGTAAATTTCAATGTCCAATGTGCCTTCAAGCAAGCTGTCGAAAATGGTTTGCGCCTCGAACGCCCCATAATAATCGCCCACACCCGCGTGGTCGCGCCCAATGATGAAATGGGTGCAACCGCAATTTTGCCGAAACAGCGCATGTAACACGGCTTCGCGTGGGCCTGCATAGAGCATATCAAAGCCATAACCTGTGATCATCACTGTATTGGCAGGAAAATAATTTTCCACCATGGTGCGAATCGCCGCATCACGCACGGGCGCGGGGATGTCGCCTTTTTTCAATTTGCCCAACAACATATGAATTAAAATGCCATCGGTGTTCAAGTCTTTTTGTGCCATGCGACACAATTCTTCATGGGCGCGGTGCATGGGGTTGCGGGTTTGAAACGCCACAGTGCTTTGCCAACCGCGTTCTTTGATTTCATTGCGAATTTCCACCGCAGTGCGGAAAGTATCAGGAAAATCTTGTTGAAAATAGCTGAAATTCAACACTTGAATGGGGCCTGAAATGACGTATTTACCCAAATCTTTGAAAGTGGCCACGCCGATGTGGTCGCTGTCCGTGGTGCCATAGACTTTTTGACAAATGGTTTCAATTTGTTCATCGGTTAATTCTTCAATCGCTTCAACATGTTGAATCGCCAATACGGGGTTGCCTTCTTCATTGGGGTCAAGCAACGCGATGCGGGGCGCACCTGCAATGGCACTGACATCATCGGTGATGTTGGCCACAGGCACAGGAAAAAACACGCCGCCGCAGGTGTGCATGTTTTCAGCCGTTCCCATGATGTCAGCCACGTTCATAAAACCTGTCAAGGGATTAAAATAGCCGCCGCCCAACATCACTGCATTGCCAGCGGTTGCAGATTTAACCACGATGGAAGGCAGGTTTTGCGCTTCTTTTTGTAAAGCGTGGTGTTTATCCACATCATAAACGAACAAAGGATTGAGCTTATCTGAACCATGGGGTTTAATCACGGATTGTCTCCTGAAATATGACGAAAGAAATCGGCTAACACAAAATGCGGGCGATTATACCGCATTCTTGAAATGACCATAATTTTTATAAACTTGGGCTGTGATATAAAATTTTTATTACATAAAAATGTATTTTGTAAAAAAAACAACAATAACGGACGCAAATTGCGTCAACCTGCTGTGGTCTCTCATTCCAATAAGCTTGTTTATACCCAAGGGATTTGCTAATATTTTTTTTGGGTATTCTTTTATCAAAGAGGAAGTTAATCATGTCCATAAAATACATTACCGCAGGTAAAGCCGTCGCCTTGGTGGCTGCGGGCAAATTAGCCATCAGTTCAAATGCCGTTTTGGCCAACGGCAAAGATGCCGAATTTGTGCAAGCCGAGCAACCCCCATTGCACTTAAACGAAATTGGCACACCGCTGAGCATTTTACAGCCGCCGGGCGAAGAATTTAAAGATGATTTGGCAGGCATCAATGTCATTGACAGCTATACAGACTCTGGCAGTAAAAACACCAGCGGCGGTAGCGATGATACAGGCGGCAAAACCACCCGCACCAGCCGCGCCACGGGCGGCAAAACCGACCCCAAAGCGTTAGCTCCAGACCAACAATTGCAAACTGCTTTTGACCCAGAAGGGGTTATTTTTGCAGGTGAAATCCAAAAAAACTTAAATAATAAGATATTACCGCATGTCAGTTTCATTGTCAGCGGTATTCCCAACAAACCGTCTATGGTCTTTTTGGCTTACAGTTTGAAAAAAGGTGAGCCTGCTTTTTGGGAAAACCAATTTGGCAAGATTAAAGCGGGAAAAATTGGTTTGGCCCTTGATTTCAAATTATTGGCAGGCATCCAAATTGAGCCTGAAACCCGTTTGCCCACGGCCAATGATGTCGGTGAAATCGCCACCAAAACCCGTTCTGCGGTGATTGATATCGCGCTGAAAAAAATCGCCGAATTACCCAGCAACATGATTCACTTTCAAGCGGTGACTTTACCCGCAGGGGCAGAACTGGATTTTTCTAATGCCCAAGCCTCTGAAATTGATAGCTTTTTTATTGTCAAACCCCCGAAAGATGCCCAAGGCAATTATTTGCCCAACGGTGGTTCAAAACAAGACAGCTACAACACGGGCGGTGTGGTCAAACCCAAAACCCCCTACAATCCTTAAGCCCCAAACCCATGGCCTTGGCAGCTCATCTTGTTGGGTATGAAACTTTGCACGGTCGCAAGGTGAGCTTGTTGCGCGTCATACCTGAATACACCTCCTTTTTACATCAATGTTATCAAAATCATGGCTTTATGGATTTATACCGTTTGGCTCAAAATCGCTATCAAAGCGAAACCCAGTTGCGCGCCCAACTCTTGGAAAACAGCCAATACACGCCCGAACAATTGCGAAAATTTGAATGGGTGGTGCATAAACGTCAAGCAAACGGTAAAATCGGCCAACCGATTGGCTTGGCCGCTGTGGCCGATTATATGAAAAGCCATCAACGCGCTGAATTTCTCATCGGCATTGTTGACCCCAATGAACGCAAAGCAGGGGTTTCATTGGAAGTCACTTTGTTGGTTTTAGATTTTGCTTTCAACCATCTGAAATTAAATAAATTATTGATGTTGGTCTATGAACACAATCTGGTTGCCCACCAAACCGCGTTGCATTTTGGTTTTAAGCCCGAAGGTTTTTTTCCACAACACCTGTATTACCCTGATAAAGGCTTTATCGGTTTGTATCAAGATGCGTTTTTGGCGCAAGATTTTTTTGCCCATCCACGCCTTCGCCGTTGGTCATTAAAACTGTTGGGGCGTGACATCAGTCAAAAATTCGCTTCAGCCAGCCGCGTGTTCTCTGATGCAGAATTATTGCAATTAACTGAACAACTTAACTCAATAAAAAACTGATTTCATCCTCGACAAGCTTGTGTGCTGATTGCAATGGCAGGCATAGAGAGATTGCCCAAAACAAGGTATAATGCCGACAACATTGCCAATGCAGTGTGGGGCAAAATGGGGCGACTTTGATTAAATTATTGTGATTACTGAAGTTTTTTTATGGGGACTTTTGTTCCTGATTCCAACGGTTTTATTGACACTGTGGCTGGTGATGCGGCAAAAACACAACCATGCGTTGGATTCGACTTTGTATACCGAAGACGTGGATGAAGCGCGCATCCATGAAGAAATCAATACGTTCAATGACAGCCCAAGCCAACCGCTTGCGCCCAATCCCTCAAAAACACCCGATTTGCCTGAATTAATCATTTATGTGGTGATAAAAGCTGAAACAGATCAATCTTTTTCAGGCACAGAAATCATGCTGTTGATGGATGATTTGGCCTTGGAATACGGGGAAATGCAGGCATTTCATCATTATGGCTTGGCTGAAAATACTCAACAAAAACCTGTGTTTAGCGTGGTCAACATGCTAGAACCCGGTAGCTTCGATTTAAATAATATGATTGACTTTAGCACGTCAGGCTTGATTTTATTCATGCGTTTGCCCGGTGTTTTAGATGGCCGTGTGGCGTTTGAATTGATGTTAAACCATGCGCAAAACATCAGCCAACGCCTGCATGGCCGTTTGGAAAATGACAAAGGTCAGGTGCTTGGCATGCCCCAAGTGGCTCTTTTGCGTGAGCGTATCAGTGACTATGAGCAAAAAATCGCTAAAATTTTGCAATGAAGACGGGCGGCAATTCATGTTGTGTGTGACCCAACACGACGACGTGAGCCAATCGCTGTTGGATTTTTTTGATGTTTCCATGGCCGATGACAACCACTACCACACAGGCATTTGCTGTACCGTGGCACAATTTTTGGCAGATGATGCCGAGAAAGACAGCACGTTGGCACGCTTGCATCACGAAAGTTTGCCGATGTGGGGTATTAATCAAACCGAATTAGCACAAATTAAACATTGGTTAAAAGAATTGATGAAGATGGCACAACCTTCAGAGCTGGACAGCGTGCGGGCGCAAATTGACGCATTGGACATTCAAATTCAAGATTTAATCACCCAAAGGGCGTTATTGGCGGAGGATGTGGCCAAAGCCAAGCGAGCGGTGGAAGCCAAGCCCCATTTTTATCGCCCTGAGCGCGAAGCGCAAGTGGTGCAAATGGCCATTGCGCGCAACCAAGGCCCTTTGTCCGATGAAACCATTCAACAGTTGTTTCGCCATATCATGTCCGCTTGTTTGGCATTGCAACAACCGTTGAGCGTGGCCTATTTAGGCCCTAAAGGCACTTATTCCCAAGCGGCGGCGGAAAAACATTTTGGTCAATCTATTGAACAAAAACCTGTGCGCAGCATTGAATCGGTGTTTCAAGCGGTGTTGAAAGGCCAAGCGAATTATGGCGTTGTGCCTGTGGAAAATTCCAGCGAAGGCGGGGTGAACACCACGCTGGATACTTTAGTGACCACTTCATTGCAATTGTGTGGCGAAGTCGAATTGCCGATTCACCATTATTTGCTCAGCCATGCGCCCGATTTAGCCCAAATCAAACGGGTGTATTCCCATCAACAATCTTTAGGGCAATGTCAGCACTGGCTTAATGAAAATCTGCCACACGCTCAATTGTTGGCGGTGGTCAGCAATGCCGATGCCGCACAACGCGCCCGCATTGAACCTGATGTCGCCGCCATTGCAGGTGAAACGGCGATGCAATTTTATCGTTTGCCCGCTTTGGCACAACAGATTGAAGACCACCCTAGAAACACCACCCGTTTTGTGGTTTTAGGGCAATACCAAACCCAACCGACGGGCCATGATAAAACGTCATTGGTGTTGTCCAGTGCGGATGCCGATCACGCGGGCGATTTATACCGCATTTTAAAACCGCTGGCCAAAGCCAACATCAACATGACCAAAATTGAATCGCGCCCCTCGCACCAAAGCAATTGGAATTATGTGTTTTTTATCGACATTGAAGGCCATCAATTGGATGACAAACTGCGACGGGTGTTGCAGAAATTGCGGCAACGCTGTGCGTTTTTCAAAATTTTAGGCTCTTATCCGCGTGTGGGCTGACCATGTCTGTTGAATCCACACAAAAACTGCGTTTGGATAAATGGCTGTGGGCAGCGCGTTTTTTTAAAACCCGCAGTTTGGCCACCGATGCCATCAACGGCGGCAAAGTGCATGTCAATCAACAGCGGGTCAAACCTGCCAAAGCGGTTAAAATCGGTGATCAATTGACCATACGCACGGGTTTTTCGGAACGAACCGTGCTTGTCAAAGCCCTTTGTGACCGCCGCCATCCCGCCAGTGAAGCGGTTTTATTGTATCAAGAAACAGCCGAAAGCCTTGCCAAACGTGAACAAGCGGCGGCTTTGCGCCGTGCAGAACATGCCCTGCGTAATACAGGTGCGGGACGACCGACTAAAAAAGAGCGGCGGCAAGTGCAACATTTTACCCAAAAGGACACATGATGCAAAAAGCAGTGAAAAATCAATGGTCTTCGCGCTGGATGTTTATTTTAGCGGCCACAGGTTCAGCAGTCGGCTTGGGCAATATTTGGAAATTCCCGTATATCACGGGGGAAAATGGTGGCGGCGCGTTTGTCTTGGTGTATTTGCTGTGTGTCGCGTTGATCGGCATTCCTGTGATGATGGCGGAAATCATGCTGGGGCGACGCGGCGGAGGCAGTCCGATTAACACCATGCGCGTGTTGGCCAAAGAAGCCAAACGCCACCCAATTTGGGGCTTGCTCGGTTGGATGGGGATGTTGGCAGGGATTATCATTTTATCCTATTACAGCGTGATTGCTGGTTGGACATTGGCATATATTCCGTTGATGGCCAGCGATCATTTTCACGGCATGGATGCCCAAGCGGTGGCGGATACGTTTGACGCATTTACAGGCAATCCATGGTGGTTGCTGTTGTGTCACACGGCCATTATCTTTCTCACTTTGATGGTGGTGGCTAAAGGTGTATGTGGGCTAGAAAAAGCAGTGCGTTTTTTAATGCCCGCTTTGTTTTTGATTTTGTTGATTTTAGACGGCTATGCTTATAGCAGGGGTGCTTTTTCACAAGGCTTGGATTTTTTATTTGCCTCTGATTTCAGCAAACTTTCCGCTAACAGCGTATTGATTGCCATGGGTCATGCGTTTTTCACTTTAAGTTTGGGCATGGGGGCGATTATGGTGTATGGTGCGTATTTGCCCAAAGAAGTGTCTATCACGCAAGTCTCCATCACCATTGCTGCCGCGGATACTTTGGTCGCGTTATTGGCGGGCATCGCTATTTTCCCCATCGTGTTTGCCAATGGTTTGCCCGCTGATTCAGGGCCGGGCTTGATTTTCACCACTTTGCCGCTGGCGTTTTCGCACATGGCAGGCGGCGCAGTGTTTGGCAGTTTGTTTTTTGTTTTGCTCTTGTTTGCGGCATTGACTTCCACCATTTCCTTGGTTGAACCTGCCGTGGCATGGTTGGGTGAAAGCAAAGGCATGAGTCGAAAAAACGCCGCCATTTTGTGCGGTATATTCAGTTGGGCTTTGGGTTTGTTGACCGTGTTTTCATTCAACAAGTTGTCAGATGTTAAACCTTTGTTTGACAAAACATTTTTTGATATTTTCGATTATCTTGCCGCCAATATTCTGTTGCCATTAGGTGGTTTGGCCATTGCTGTTTTTGCCGCATGGAGTTTAGACCACCACATGCGGCATGATGAACTCAACACCCAACACGATTGGTTTGTATGTTGGTTGTTTGTTTTGCGTTATATCACGCCAATTGCTATCTTTATCATTTTTCTCCATGCCATTGGGATTTTTGCATGACGGTGATTTATAAAACAGCTTTGGTGCCGTATAAACCGCGACAAATGTTTGATTTGGTTGATGATGTGTTGTCTTATCCACAGTTTTTGCCGTGGTGCAAACACACGACGGTCATTGAGCGCGTTGAAAATGAACTCAAAGCCAGCATCACCTTGGCCAAAGGTGGAATTGAGCAAACGTTTAGCACCCACAACCGCAATATCCCTGCCGAGCAAATCAAAATCAGTTTGCTTAAAGGGCCGTTTACACACCTCAACGGGGTGTGGCAGTTTGAGCCGTTGGGTGATGTGGGCAGTAAAATTTCGCTCAACATCCAATTTGATTTTTCCAGCCGTTTATTGCGCCTCAGTTTAGGCCCTGTGTTCACTTATATCGTCACCACCTTGGTCGATGCGTTTGTCAAACGGGCGCAACAACTTTATGGGTCATCCTTATTATGACAAAGCCAATTCATGTTGAAGTGGTTTACGCCACGCCCACCCAACAACTGCTGTTATCGTTGAATCTTATCCCGCCGATTACCCTTGAACAAGCGATTGTCCAATCGGGTATTTTAGCCCAATGTCCAGAAATTGATTTGACTCAAAATAAAGTGGGAATTTTTAGTAAAATCAGCCAATTAGACCAGATTTTGCGTGACAATGACCGTGTGGAAATTTACCGCGACTTGATTGCTGACCCCAAAACTGCGCGCAAAAAACGCGCAGCCCAAAAGGATGAAGATTAAACGTGATAATAGTCTTTATACCACGCGACAAAACGGGCAATGCCGTTTTCTGTGGTCGTTGCGGGTTTGAAGTCAACCGCTTGTTGTAAATCGTCAACATCGGCATAAGTGGCGACCACATCGCCTGCTTGCATGGGCAATAAATTCATGGTCGCTTTTTTGCCCAACGCATTTTCTAAAATTTCAATATAACGCAGTAATTCAACAGGTTGGTTATTGCCGATGTTGTACAATCGATACGGCGCGGAGCCGCTGCTGGGGTCGGGGTGGTCGCCTGACCAATCAAGGTTGGGCTGTGGCACGGTATCCAACACCCGTTTAACCCCTTCGACAATGTCATCAATATAGGTGAAATCGCGTTGCATTTGGCCACGGTTGTATACGTCAATCGGTACGCCTGCTAAAATCGCTCGGGTGAATTTGAACAACGCCATGTCAGGCCGTCCCCAAGGGCCATAAACGGTGAAAAAGCGCAAACCTGTGGTGGGAAGATTGAACAAATGGGAATAAGTGTGTGCCATCAATTCATTGGCTTTTTTGCTGGCGGCATACAATGAAATGGGGTGATCGACATTGTGATGTACGGAAAATGGCAGGGTGGTGTTTAAACCATAAACCGAGCTGGATGACGCATAAACCAAATGTTTAACGCCATTGTGACGACAACCTTCCAATAAATTGACGAAGCCGACAATGTTGCTGTCAACATAGGCGTGCGGATTTTCAATGGAATAACGCACCCCCGCTTGAGCGGCAAGGTTGACCACTTTATCAAAATGGGAACGGGCAAACAATTCAGCAATGGCAGGACGGTCTTCTAAGTTGAGGTTAATCCAAGTGAATTTGGCATCCGTTTGCAACCGTGCCAAGCGCGCTTTTTTTAACTGGACATCATAATAATCGTTTAAGTTGTCTAAACCGATGACTTCATCACCGCGTGCCAACAGCACTTGAGCCAAATGCGAACCAATAAAACCTGCCGCGCCTGTGATCAATACTTTCATAACAATCCTTTGTAATTAAACGGAAAAATACCATGCAACCACTGAACATCCAATTTGACACCATTGACTTCAACCAAGCCCATGCGTTGGCTCAAGCCAATGCCGATGTGTTGTTGGGCGATAACATGGGCTTGTCGTGGTATGACCAAGACCGTGATTTAGAATCGCCGCGCAACGCCAGTGAATGCCATGCACATTGCGCCACCCCCGCTTACATTGATTATGCCAATTATCGCGGGGCAGAATTGATGGTCAACATCAACAACGGGCGATTTGTTTTTTGTTTCAAGCAGTTATGATTATTTGTGCTGATGCAAAGCCACGGTTTGATAATTTTCTTGGGGTGATTGAATCGGGGCTTGCGTGGCAACGGCGGGTGCAGGCGTAAATTGACTGCTGCTGACCGCCACAGGTGCGCCATAACGATAAATGGCTTCAACCACTTGATCTTCAACGTTATCTGCACCCTGATTGCCACAACTGTTGTTATTGAGCATGATGGCATAAGCGTATAATTGCCCTTGTTCGCTTGGCACATAACCTGCCAGATTGCTGACTTTATACAAAGTGCCGGTTTTGGCGCGGACTTTGGCGCGGGCAGGTGAATCGCTTAAACGGTGGGTATTGACCCCTTGCGCGCCAAACACCCTCAACGTGGCCAGAAAATCGGGGCCAATATCAAAACGAGCCAGCATTTTGGTCAATAAGTCGGTCATCGCTTGCGCGGTGAATTGATTTTGCCGCGACAAACCCGAACCATCGGCCAAAACCACGCCTTCACTGCGGATGTTCAATTGATTTAAAAACTGTTGCACCAAGCGCAAACCCGCTTCATGACTGCCGCGTTCGCCTGTTTGGGTGGCGGCGATGGTTTTGATCAAATGCTCGGCAATCATGTTGTTGGAATAAGTGTTCAACTCTTTCAAAATCACCGACAAGGGTTCTGATTTGTATTGATGCAACAATTTGGCCGATGCAGGGGTCACACCTGTGGCGGTGTCGCCCAAAACATCAATGCCCAGTTTGGTCAAATAACTTTTGAAGGTTTCAATCGTATAGCGGGTGGGGTTGTCGACGGTCAAAAACACCGCCCGTTCGCGGTCATTCACCCGCACCGCGCCTTTGACTTTAATGATCGTTTGCCCGTTGTCCTCCAACCGTTGCGCCCATATGCTTTGTTTTTTGCCTTTGCCCGTGGTTTGTGCGGCAATATCCAATAAAATATGCGCAGGCGCGGGGTCTAACCACGCTTGTGCAGGTTCACCCACTTGTTCACTGGGTGCGATATGCACGGCAATGGTGTTTAAATTCAATGACAACGCGCCAATTTTGGCATCGTGTGGCCGTTGACTGTGGTTGACCACCCAATTGGGTGAACGGTCGTAATCATCAAAAAAACTCACATCCGCATAAATTTGGCCGTTGATTTTTTCAATGCCCTTTTGTCTCAATTGATTGCTGATGTACCATAAATTTTCTGATGACAAAGTGGGGTCGCCTTCGCCTTTCAAATAGACATCCCCTTCAATCACGCCATTGTCAAATGCGCCTGTGTGGTACACTTTGGTTTTAAAGCGGTATTCAGGCCCTAAATAATTCAAGGCAGCCGCCGTGGTGGCAAGTTTTAAAATGGAGGCAGGCAATAAAGGGGTGCTGGCATTTTTGTTGTACACAGCTTGACCATCAGGCAGGCGCACAATGCTCACAGCGGTTTGTTTTGAAGCCAAGCAATGTTTGTTCAAGGTGTCATCAACCGCTTGTTGCAACTGCATTTCATCAGCAACAGCCGATAAACTCAATGAAATCAACAAGGCAGATAAGCCGTATTTTTTTACCGTGTGCATAGTTTTGCCCTTTGGTTAAAACAATATGAGAAAAGAGAGAGAAGTTCGCCGCAAAAACCATGCGCACAATAATATATTATGGATTCTTTTTATCAAAATTTAGCTCAATGGTATCAAACGCCATTGGGGCGTTATCTGGCACAGACCGAGCGGCAACAAACGCAACCCATGTTACCACAATTAGACCGTGCGCGGATATTACAAATAGGCCAACTGGGAACAGAAAAATTGTGGCCTTTAGAGCAGAAAATGAATAAATTTTATCAAATTCAATTGACCCCCATCGCCCACAACCCATTATCAACCCATCATAATCTTTTGCTTGCCCAAGCGGAGGCCTTGCCTTTTTATGCCCACCAATTCAAGCTTTGTATTGCACCGCATGTATTGGAATTTACCGCCCAGCCACAGCAAGTGTTGCGTGAAATTAACCGCGTTCTATGCGATGATGGCCATCTTTTGCTTTCAGGTTTTAACCCTTTGAGCTTATGGGGTTTACGCCGTTGTTTTACCAGCGATATGCCTTTTTGTGGCCGATTTCGCAGTTTTTTTCGACTCAAAGATTGGCTCAATCTGCTGACTTTTGAGATTATCAGCATTCGTTATGCCGCTTTCAATCTGCCGTTGCAAGCCAACCCTTTGTACAGCGATTGGCTGGATAACGCGGGACAAAAATGGCAGTGGCAAAGCGGTGGCGTTTACATCATTTTGGCACAAAAACGCCGCTATCCCATGAATTTAATCAGTGAACTGTCGTATCGTGCCATCATGGTACATTCTTAAAATGACAGGAAATAAACGCAAAAAAAGCCACCTTCATAGAAGGTGGTTGTTCTTGGATTATGGGTTATTTGGCGTAACGGGCTTTGAATTCATCCGCCGCTTTTTTGCGGGCTGCGCCTTCTTTTTCGTCCAATTTGCCTAAAAACCATTTGTGGTCATCGGTGCTTAACACTTTGTCAATGACTTGGCGTAAGTTTTTGGCTGCTTTGACTTTTTCAGGGTCTTTGGCTTCTAAATTGGCTTCAACCAGTTCTTCTAACGCGGGAATCATTTCGGTGTAGAAATTTTTCGCCAAGTCATAAGTGCCGTGCCAATGGGTGTAATCAGGTCCCATCATTGATGCAGCGTGACGTACGCGCCGACCTTCGTGATGCCAGAGTTCAAACCAAACAAAATCCAATTTGGTTGAGAATTCAATCGGATTTTTCAAAGGTTTGGCCGCTTCCATCAATTCTTGACCGGGTTTGGCAAATTTATTGTTGTACAAGTCAATGATGCCGTCATATTGGATGTAAAACGCATCCACATATTCTTCATTATGGCAAGCGGCGCAGACATCACGCATGTTGGCGCGACGTTCTTCCCAATTGACTTTAGCCCCCTGCCAAGCCCATTTTTTCGTCTGATTTTTCAGGCCTTACAGACACAGGTGGGCGGTTGTTCCATGAAATGCGCATACCGACATCGTGGGTCACTTCTTGTTTGACGGTTGCACCCATGTGGCAAGTGGAGCAAGTGGGGGCTTCAAAATAATCTTCGCCCGGAATCCATTTTTTACCATCTAAGCGCATTTGGTGTTTGTTGGCTTGGAAAGCAATGCCGTGTTTGGATTCGTTGACATTTAACACTTTCACTTCAGCACCATGGCATTGCCAGCAACCACTGACAGCGGCCGCTGAAACGCCTTCGGGAAAGCCTTATGTGACCAAACCACGGTTGCCTTCAATCACTTCAGCCAATAAGTTGTCTAAAGAACCGATGATACGACCCGCTTTGGCATGGTGTGATTCCGTCATTTGTTTGACTTCATTTTCATGACAATTGGCGCAGTCTTTGGGGGAAACAATGATTGAAATATTGACTTTAAGGCTTTTGCCATCATGTTCAAAAGCATCTTTAGCCCCTTTGTCTGCTTTATGGCATTCATAACAACCCACTTTCGCACGGTAATGCGCACTGTCACCCCATTGTTATACAATGCCAGGCTCATGTTTTTTATGGCATTTAATACATTCTTTGGTTTCTTTAGAAAATGCAGTCGGTGCTTTATCAACCGAAGCCATGGCGACATGGCCTATCAGCAGGGCAAACCCCACCAATAACAACCTCCACTTAAGTTTCATGGCCTCTCTCCTTTAGATGGCATAATAAAATGAATTGAAACAGATTTGTCAATAAAGCGCAGTTTTTCACACTTTACCGCTAAAGCCTGTTTTATTATAACCAAACCAATAAAGATAAAACCCATTTTCAACATTATTTCATTATCACTTTCTGTATTTTAATATATAAGCTAAAGTTTACTGAAAAACTTGGTCAGGATTTTTCATCTGCTGCAACAAATCTAGCTGAGAAGAACAGCCTTGTCGCTCAAACCATGCACTGATGTCATTATAATTTTTAAGCGTATTAGGCAATTGATTTACGCTTAATGTGCTAAAATTATCACCGCTTTGAATTAAATAAGCCGCGTTTGAAAGCAACGGCATTTGTTTATTTGGCCAAACCAACACGTTTTGTTTGCTCGGCCAACGCAACCGCAATTTACGTTGGTGTTTTCTATTGGTGATCAACAAAGCTTGTGGTTCAGACGCATCTGACCGCCACAAAGCCACTTGATGGCTGTGTTGATAACAAAAATCGCCTGTGCGCGTGACATCTATCATCCATAATCCGGGCCATTGGGCCATTTTCTCTGCCGCAGTGGCCGTGGATAAACAACACGCGCCACAAATTATGATTAATGCGTTTAATTTCATCGTTAAACCTTTTGAAACAGTTGATATTAAAGATTTTATCACTTATCTGGTTAAATAGAATCTAAAAAATTGATAATACGGGCCATTGTTCTCGCAAAACACCCACAAGCAATATCAATCCATGTTGGATGATGGTATCATTTACCCTCAAGCTTTTTTTAATAACCTGCGTGCAGCGACCCATGCCGTTATGACAGACGAACCAGCCACTTTATTGATTGTTGATGATATTCAAGAGAATATCGCTCTATTATATCATGTACTTACCCGCGCTCACTTCAAGGTATTTGTGGCATCGGATGGTAAAAGCGGCCTAAATCAAATTAAGTCACAAAAAATTGATTTAATTTTACTGGACATTATGATGCCTGAAATGGACGGTTTCACCGTTTGCCAGCACTTAAAAAGTGACCCACAAACCCGCCATATTCCAGTGATTTTCATGAGTGCGCTGGCGGATACCGTGGATAAAGTGCGCGGTTTTAGCGTGGGCGCGGCTGATTACATCACCAAACCGTTCCAAACCGCTGAAGTTTTGGCGCGCATCAACACCCATTTAAATTTATCCAAGCTACAACAACAACTTAAAATACAAACCCAAGCCTTAGAAAAACGCAATTTAGAACTGGATGCTTTTGCCCACACCGTTGCCCACGATTTGAAAAATCCCTTAAGCATTGTATTATCGTGCAAAAAATTGCTGTACAGCACGTTGCCTGAGGAGCTGAAACAAGATGAAAACATCGCTTATGCCATTTCGCTGATTTTGCGTGCGGGGCAAAAAATGGAAGCGATTATCAAAGGGTTGCTGTTGTTGGCGGGCGTTTCCCAGACCGACAGCCAACAAAATCGCTTGCAACACAGTTTCATTAATATGCGTCAATTGGTGGAACAAACCTTGGAACAGCAATTAATCACCTTGATTCAACAAACCCAAGGCCAAATCATCATTGATGACAACCTGCCCAATATTCACAGCTACGCCCCTTGGTTAGAAGAAGTGTGGGCCAACTACCTCAGCAATGGCTTAAAATACGGCGGTACGCCGCCAGTTTTGCGGGTTGGCGGGGAAAAACTGGCGCAAAATAAAATTCGCTTTTGGGTTAAAGACAACGGTCAAGGTTTAAACCACAGTGCGCAACAGCGGATTTTCACCCCGTTCACCCGCCTGCATCAAAATATTCAACGCAGTGACAGCGATGGTCTGGGTTTGTCGATTGTGCAACAAATCATCCACAAACTGGGCGGCGAAGTGGGGGTTAATAGCCAAGTGGGGCAAGGCAGCACTTTTTATTTTATATTGACCAATACCATGTCAACACATTGAAAAAAATGGAGAAACCAATGACAGAGCATATCGGAATTTTAACCGCAGGGGGTGACAGCCCCGGTTTAAATGCAACCATTCGTGGCATAGGCAAAAGCGCGCTGAATTACCCCAATATGCAGGTTGTCGGCTTTCGTGATGGTTTTCGTGGCTTAGTAGAAAATCGCACCGTCAGCTTAAACAGTGATTCATTTGCAGGCATCATCTCCCAAGGTGGCACAATTTTAGGCACCAGCCGAGACAAACCGCATAGAATGTTGATTGGTGGCACGGTGATGGACATGACCGATGCAATTATTGAAAATTACCATGCCCATCATTTGGATGTATTGGTTTGTTTGGGCGGTGGCGGCACGCAAAAAAACGCCCTGCATTTACATCAAAACGGCTTAAACGTCATCACCGTGCCAAAAACCATTGACAACGATGTGGCCATGACCGATGTCACCTTTGGTTTTGACACCGCTTTGGGCATTGCCACCGATGCGTTGGACAGATTACACAGCACCGCCCACAGCCATCACCGCATCATTGTGGTGGAAATCATGGGACACCGCGCAGGTTGGTTGACTTTGGGCGCGGGCATTGCAGGCGGTGCCGATGTGATTTTAATTCCCGAAATTCCCTATGATGTCAACAGCATCGCCGATGCCATTCGCTATCGGGTGCGGCGGGGCAAAAAATTCAGCATCGTGGCGGTGGCAGAAGGCGCGATGTCGGTTCAATGTGCCAAAAAATTTTATGCCGCTGAAGACATCATGCGCAATGCCGACAACAAAAAGGATAAAAAACAAGCCAAAGCCGATTTGGAAGAACTCAAATCAGCCCATGGCAACCATACCTTGGAATTGTCACAACAATTGGAAGAATTGACAGGGCTGGAATCCCGCATCACCATTTTGGGTCACTTGCAACGCGGTGGCACACCTTCCGCCGCAGACCGTGTTTTGGCCAGCCGTTTAGGCACAGCCTGCGTTGATATGATCCAAAACAATCAATTTGGGGTGATGGTGGCTGCGCGTGGTGAAGGAGCAGAAGCCGTGCCTTTAACCGAAGTTGCGGGCAAACTCAAATTGGTGCCGCTCAATCATCCGTGGATTAAAGCCGCACGGCAGTTGGATACCAATTTAGGGGATTAAAAAAATATCTACAGAGAACAACGCCCATGATGTTATCTGTAGATAAATCAGTATTAAAGAGGAGAAATGGTTGATTGATAAGCTCAAACATCATTCAGCCATACGTTGATTGATGATCAATCAATCACCGCGCTTTGGTTATCGCAAGTGCAGTGCCAACCCAATCCATTGGGGGTATTAAATTAAAAACAAGTTAAAAATCAAAGTATTATACTTAAATGTACGCCTTTTTATCCCTGTAACTTTAAATTGATAACTAAAATGTGCTTGCATTCAGCCACTGGACGCATTTTGCATGGTTAGTTAAAAAAGAATATTCTCATGACAGCGTATTGCTTGGTGGTTGATGACGAACCCGATATTTTAGAATTATTCAGTATCACCTTGGCGCAAATGGGCATTGCCTGCCACACGGCTGGCAATCTTCATCAAGCCAAAACCTATTTAACCCAACAAAAATTCCAATTGTGTTTAACCGACATGAAATTGCCCGATGGCAACGGCATTGAATTGGTCAGCCACATCCAACAGCATTATCCCGAATTGCCTGTGGCCATGGTCACCGCCTACGGCAACATGGAAACCGCGATTGCCGCCCTCAAAGCAGGCGCGTTTGACTTTATATCCAAACCTGTCGACATTCAAAACATGCGACACATCATTTTGAATGCGTTGAAATTACCTGCGCCTGCGCTGTCCGCCCAAGACAAGAACATGGAATTGATTGGACAGTCGCCTGCCATCAAACAATTGCGCCGCACTATTGAAAAACTGGCGCGCAGTCAAGCCCCGATTTATATTAACGGCGAATCAGGCACGGGCAAAGAACGGGTGGCGCAGTTGATTCACAGCCAAGGCGCACGCGCTGACCAGCCGTTTATCCCCGTCAACTGTGGTGCAATTCCCACTGAATTGGTCGAAAGCGAATTTTTTGGCCATAAAAAAGGCAGTTTCACGGGGGCTGTCAGCAATAAACAGGGCTTGTTTCAAGCGGCGCAAGGTGGCACGCTGTTTTTGGATGAAATCGCTGATTTAATTTTGCCCATGCAAGTTAAACTGTTGCGCGCAATTCAAGAAAAACGCATTCGCCCTGTCGGCGCAGAAATTGAAATTCCCGTTGATGTGCGCATTCTCAGTGCCACCCACAAAGATTTGGCTCAATTGGTCAATCAAGGCTTGTTTCGCCAAGATTTGTTTTATCGCATCAATGTGATTGAAGTCAATGTGCCGCCATTGCGCGAACGAACTGAAGACATTCCCTTGTTTTGTGACGCGCTGTTGCAACGCATCATCGGCGGCAAAGACAAGGTTTTACCCAAAATCAGTCTTCAAGCACATCAAGCGTTGCTCCGTTATGCTTTTCCGGGCAATGTGCGTGAATTGGAAAACATTTTAGAACGTGCCGTCACTTTATGCGAGAATCATTGCATTGAAATGAGTGATTTAAAATTGCCACAAACGGTGGTTTTAACTAAAATGGACAATGAGCTGAACGCTGACAGCAATGCAGGCTTAGACCCTTTGTTGAACACCATTGAAAAAGAAACCATTTTACACGCCTTGGCGCAAGCGCGCTGGAACAAAACCAAAGCGGCTAAATTATTGGGTATCAGTTTTGGTGCATTGCGTTATCGATTGCAAAAATTAAAATTAGAATAATTGTGGATTATCCGCACTATCTGTGCAAAATCAACAAGCTAAAAAGTTCAACATGATCATCCATTATCAATTAAACAAAATAAATCAACGACTTACTATACAAGCTGTTGTTATTTATGCGGTTGTTTTATTGGCGCATTTTTTGAAATTTTATTTTTTCATGCAGTGTGATGAAGTTCCCCATCAAAAGAGCCACCCTGTTCTAAATCCCATGAAATATAACGACAATAGCAAGGGGTATTAAATGAAAAAACAAGGGTTTACCATCATCGAATTGATGATTGTGCTGGCCATTGTTGGCGTAATGAGCGCGATGAGTGTGCCGATTCTCCTTGATTATTTATTGCGCAGCAAAGTAGCGGAAGCCATGTCTTTGCTGTCAGGCACCAAAGGGGTGTTGATGGAATATTACCAAGACCGCAATGTTTGGCCTGCGTTGACCGTTCTGCAAGCCAAAACCATGGGCAATTATGTTCAACAAGTGTTCACGGGCGGCACTTATCCCGCGTTTTATGTTGAAGCCGTGATGAAAGCCGAGGGCTTGGGCAAAGCCAACGGTTGTGCTGTGCGCATCATCTTCCATCTGCCTGAGCGCAGTTGGCGTTGCACCACCGAAGGTACAGCCCGTCCTTTACCCGCCAATTTATTGCCCACGTCATGCCGTGATTCATTCTAACGCACCACGCTTGGCAACCCAAGTAAAGCCACGGTATAATGGTTCAGTGATTTTTTAGCCAGCGTCATGGCGTATTCTGGCGTTGCGCCACAGCCCCAACCACCTTGTTAAATAAAAAACCTGCCCAATGGACAAAACCTTAAGCCAATGGCTCAGCCAACAAATTAAATTACACCCCAAAGAAATTGATTTAAGTTTAGAGCGTTGTCACACAGTCGCAGCGCGTTTAGATGTGTTAAACCCTTGTTTTCCCACCATTATCGTTGGCGGCACCAACGGCAAAGGCTCTAGCGTAGCGATGTTGGCCGCCATTTACCATGCGGCGGGTTTCAAAGTGGGCCGTTATATTTCACCCGAAATCATCCACTACAATGAACGCATCAGTGTCAACCAACAAAACGCCGACGATGCCAGCATTTGTGCCGCTTTTGCTCAAATTGAACAAGCGCGGGCTGCTGTTTCGCTGACCGTGTTTGAATTTGCCACCTTGGCCGCTTTGCTGATTTTTCACCAGCAAAGTGTCGATGTGGCGATTTTGGAAGTCGGTTTAGGCGGGCGGCTTGACGCGGTGAACATCATCGCCGCCGATGTTGCGCTGGTCACGGCGATGGGTTTAGACCACACCGACCGTTTGGGTCTGACTTTGGATCAGATTGCATTTGAAAAAGCCGGCATTTTTCGTCCCCACCGCCCCGCCATTTGCAGCAGTACAACCGTGCCGTTGACCTTGATTGACCATGCGACCACGCACAATGCCGATTTGCAGTTATTAACCCGCGATTTTCATTATCAGACAACCGATACGGGTTGGCGATGGACAAACCAACATACCACTTATGATTTACCGTTACCCGCATTGCGCGGCGATTACCAATTGCAAAATGCGGCGGGGGTGTTGCAAGCCGTGACAGCTTTACAGCCGCGCTTGCCTGTGTCACTGGCGGCCATCAAACACGGTTTGCGCCAAGCGCAAATCACAGGGCGGTTTCAACAACTGTCACAACAGCCTGTTTGTTTGATTGATGTCGCCCACAACCCATTGGCGGCGCAGGTTTTGGCCACGCAATTGCGCCAACAACGCCACGTCAAACGCTGGCGGGCGTTGGTTGGCATGTTGAAAGACAAAGATATTTTGGCCACGTTCGCGCCCTTGGCCGACATCATCAGCGAATGGCATTTGTTGGCGTTGACAGGCGAACGCGCCGCACCCACAGCCTTGCTCGAACAAAACCTGCATCAACTGGGTTTGCGCGCAACGGGCGTGCATCAACATGGCCAAAGTGCGTATCAAGCATTAAAAAACGCCTTGTCTGCTGATGAAGGCTTGATTGTTTTTGGTTCATTTCATACCGTGGCCGCTGTGTTGCGCAAGGATCAACATGTCATCTAAACCTTTGTTATCCATTGAAAATTTATCGTTAGAAATGGGTCGTTTTGCCCCGCGCAACCCAGTAACCCATAAGGTCAATTTGCACCTTCATGCGGGCGAAAAAGTGGCCTTGGTCGGTGAATCAGGCTCGGGCAAGTCGGTCACGGCGTTGTCGGTATTGCGTTTGCACGACAAGCAAACCTGTCATTATGCCAGCGGCTCATGTTGGTTTTCGGGCAAAGATTTGTTGGCTTGCTCTGACAGCGCGTTGCGCCAGATTCGCGGCAAAGACATTGCGATGATTTTTCAAGAGCCGATGACTTCACTCAACCCCGTTTATCCGATTGGCACGCAGGTGATGGAAGCGTTGTTGTTGCATGAAAACATCAGCAAAAGCCAAGCGCGCCAACGGGCGATTGAATTATTGCAACGCACAGGCATTGACCATGCTGAAAAACGCATGGCCGCGTTTCCGCATATGTTGTCGGGCGGCCAACGTCAGCGGGTGATGATTGCCATGGCTTTGGCCTGTCAGCCTAAATTATTGATTGCCGATGAACCTACCACGGCATTGGATGTCACCATTCAACTACAAATCATTGAATTGCTTGAAGATTTACAAAAAGAAACGGGAATGGCGGTGCTGTTGATTAGCCATGACTTGAATGTGGTGCGCCGTTTTGCCGAGCGCATTTATGTGATGCAAAACGGTGAAATAGTGGAAGAAGCGCAAACTGAACAATTGTTCAACGCGCCCAAACACCCTTATACCCAACGTTTGTTGCACAGCCGTCCACAACCTTGTGTGGATTTGCCTGTGGTCAATCCGAAAAACAAAGCCCCGTTGTTGCAGGCGGAAGGCTTGACCTGCCATTTTTCGCTCAAACAAGGTTTTTTCAAGCGGGTGGTGGGCGAAGTGCGGGCGGTGGATGATGTGACGCTGGCTTTATACGAAGGCGAAACCTTGGGCATTGTCGGTGAATCAGGTTCAGGCAAAACCACATTGGGTTTGTGCCTGTTGCGCTTGCAAGCGTGTACAGGTCAAATTCAATTTGAAGGCTGCCCGTTACATCAGCGCAATCAACAACAATTACGCCCGTTGCGCAAATTTTTTCAAGTGGTGTTTCAAGACCCGTATTCTTCGCTGTCGCCACGGATGACGATTGAAGACATCGTGGGCGAAGGTTTGAAAATTCATTTTCCCCAACTCAACAAAGCCCAGCGGCGTGAACGAATTATTGAGATATTACAAGAAGTTGGTTTAAGTGCCGCTATTTTAAGCCGCTATCCACATGAATTTTCAGGCGGTCAACGCCAACGCATTGCGATTGCGCGGGTGGTGATTTTAGAGCCAAAATTGATTTTGCTGGATGAACCGACCAGCGCGCTGGATGTGTCGATTCAAAAACAAGTGCTTGAATTATTGCGTAAATTACAGCGCAAACACCAAATCAGCTATTTGTTCATCAGCCATGATTTGGCGGTGGTGCGCGCCATGGCACATCGGGTGATTGTGATGCAACACGGCCAGTTTGTCGAACAAGGTCCAACCGAAGAGCTGTTTTTGCGCCCCAAACAGCCTTATACCCGCACGCTGTTGCAAGCGTCGCTGGTCAACGTTGTTTGACGGTCAATAATTTGTTTTCCAGCCGTTCAATCGCTTTGCGTTCGCGTTCAGCCGCGCTTTCGGCTTTTATCACCCGTTGGCGTAAATCGTGAAGCTCGCTTTTGCTGGTTTTTAATTCAGTCTCTAATTGTTTGATGTTTTTCTGATAGAAGCTGACTTGCATCTCCGCTTGGGTTTGCAAATTGCTGATGCGTTTGTTGGCTTCTTCTAGGTTTTTTTGCAGGCCTTCGGTTTTTTCTTGCGCTGATTTTAAATGGCCTTTGAGTTGAATCACTTCATGAAAAGCCTGTTCTTTTTGATTTTGCACTTCAGTGGACAAGGTTTCCGCCACCGTGGCTTTGTGGGTTTCCATTCGCAATTGGTTGCTGACTTTGGCCAATTCTTCTTCTAAATGTTGAATTTCTTGTTCATTTTGGCGGTTGTGGTATTGTTGCAACTGAAGTGCTTGTTGCACGTTTTGTAAGCGGTCTTGTTCATCTTGGGCTTGTAAATGGTCTTTTTCAATTTGTTTTTGCAATAAATTGCGGTGTTCAGTTATCCGCCCTAAATCTAAAGTCAACTGCTTGATTTCGTCCAAAAATTTGCTGTTTTTAGCATTCAATTCCGCTTGTTGTTGTTGGCTGGCGCGTAAATCACTGGAACGCTGTTCAATGCTTTTTTCCAACAGTTGATTGGCTTTATCCAATTGATTGTAATCGGCCACCAACAGATTGTATTTTTCTTTTAAGCTCTCTAATTCATTGAATATAATATCATATTTTTTGCTTAAGGTGTTTTGCTCGCGTTCCCAATGGTTTTTTATTTCTGCACGGTTCTCAGCCAATATTCGTTCAACTTCAGCCCACATCGCTTGCAACAGATTGTCGTGTTGTTCGGTGATTACTTCAGGAATTTTAAATTTCTGTGCCATAAAAGCGTCCTAGCCAAAATTAATACGGGCTTCCAAATTGGTGCGTGAATCGGCGTTATTCAAAGCGGCCTCAAGGCTGATTCTACCCTCTTTATACAAGGTATGCAAAGCTTGATCGAAGGTTTGCATCCCCGCCGCGCCGCTGTTTTCCATCGCTTCTTTAATGGAATTGATTTCCCCTTTTAAAATCAAATTGGCGATGTGCGGTGTATTCAGCATCACTTCAATGGCCGCGCAACGTTTGCCTTTGACATCAGGCACCAAGCGTTGCGACAACACGGCGCGCAAATTGAGCGATAAATCCATGAACAATTGTTTGTGCATTTGCATTGGAAACATGTTGATCACCCGTTCCATCGCTTGGTTGGCGTTGTTGGCGTGCAAAGTGGACACCGCCAAATGGCCGGTGTTGGACAGCTCCAACGCCGCTTCCATGGTTTCACGTTCTCGAATTTCGCCGATTAAAATCACGTCAGGGGCTTCGCGCAAAGATGATTTAAGCGCGCTGGCATAGCTTTCAGTGTCCACCCCCACTTCACGCTGGTTGACCACTGCCATTTGATGGGGATGATAAAATTCCACAGGGTCTTCAATGGTCAAAATGTGGTCAGGCGATTGGGCATTGCGGTGGTTGAGCATCGCCGCCAAAGTGGTGGATTTGCCCGAGCCTGTCCCACCCACCATCAAAATCAGCCCGCGCTTTTGCATGATTAAATCCAGCAACACGGGCGGCGTTCCCAATTGGGCGGCGGTGGGAATTTTAGAAGGAATTAAGCGCAACACCATGCCGACAAAGCCTTTTTGATAAAAAGCATTGACCCGAAAACGGCCACTGTCGTCAGGCATACTGATGGCAAAATCCAAGTCACGACGGTCTTCAAATTGCTCAATTTGTTCTTCATTCATGATGCCATAAGCGGCGGCTTTGGTCGCTTTTGGTGTGAGCAATTCTTTGCCTAAGTTTTTGATTTTGCCATCTATTTTAACTTTCACATGGGCATTGACTGAAAAAAACAAATCTGAGCAATCATTTTTAATCATGTATTTCAGATAAGGGATAATGTCCATTAGAATCCTTAAGGCCTGACAATCAGTTTTTGCGGTAAACTGATGCCATATACATCGGGTTCATACATTTCTTCTGCATGGGTGGGCATGATGCTGAATTCGCCCAAGGCCATGGCTTGCGCGGTATAAGCCAGATGGTAATTGCCTGCGGGTAAATAATCGGCATAGAAAATCGCTGCGTGGTGGCGCAATTCTTGGTGATAAAAATTCCAAAACGATGCGCCATATTCTTGCCAATCGTTGTGGTTGAACCAGAATGAACCGCCTGCATAATCGCCATTGGCTTTGTCGGCATCCACTTTTGAGGCGGTGGCCAAATCGCGGTTGACAGGCTCTAAGCCACCGGGAACGGGGTCGTTGACAACGACAAAGTTGCGTGCGGTGGGCAAGGACAAGAACAAATCGACTTTGACCAATTCACCTGTTTTCAGCGACAGCGGCGAAGTCAACAACAGCCATTGGCCGTCGCGCTCTACGCTGTATTCGCGGCGCACATCCATGCCTGCGTTAATCGCTTCGGCGTGATCTTGTTTGCTGGCATAGGCCATTCTCACCCCGTAATACAAGCGACCTTGGCCCGTTTTGGTCAAGGCCACCGTCGCTTTGCTTGCGAGGTCTTGGGCGGTGATATTGCGTTTGAAGCTGACTTCAGGTTGATTGGCTTGGTTAAACGCGGTTTTGCCCAAAGACGTTTGATTGAACCACGCTTCAACTTCCATATTCGGCCTGTCTTTTTCATACACTTTGGCATAGTCAATCAGCGCATTCATGCAAAACATGTTTTCTTGGGTGTTTTCCCAATGGTCACGGTTTTTGCGGCTTGCACTGATGGCGCGCACCATTTTCATCGGTATATCCAAAGCTTTCGGTTGTGACAGCAAACTGCTCAACACCGCGCAGTTGTCGCGCAAGCTCGAAGCTAAAATCCGATCATAGCCATCGTCCAATGTTTCATTGAAGGTGACTTTGCCGCCGCTTTGCACCGCTTTGTTCAAAATGGTTTGCAATATCTCGGCTTGAATTTTTGCTGTGCCTTTGATTTGTCGCGCCGCCGTTAAAAACTGCGCTTGGCCGAATAAACTCATCTGTGGCACATGGGGCGCGTAACGTTGGATGTCGGCCAGTCCCACTTGCTGACGTTGTGCCAACGCCGCCAATGCCACGGCGCGCACGGTAGCCGTCATACCTTGGCTGTAAAAATCGGGCAACACATCTTTGCGCAACAGGTTTTTTAAATAATCGTGCAACCTGGCTTCCGCTTGAATCGGAATTTCATGGCCTGCATCGCGCAACCACACAAAAGCCAAGGCGGTATACGCGCTCAAATACGGGCCGACCCGCTCATCTTGGGGAACAAAATAGGCCATGCCGCCATTGGGGGCTTGGTATTCGCTGACCCATTTTAAGGTGTCTTGAGGCAAAGTCACGCTGTCTTCCCATTCAATATGGTCACTCAACCAAGGTTTTAATCGCTGATAATGCGAAGCCATCACCGCTTTGCTCAATTTTTGTTCCCAACACATGTACGGATAATCGCGCATATAGGCAAACGCGCCATCGACATTATTGATCACCGTTGGGGCAACCGTTACGCTGACATCGCCTGTGTCGGGGTAAATGTCTTTGGGAAACGCTAAAGATTCAGTCACTTGCGCTTCATTTGTGGAACCGTAAGTGGCCGCAGTTTCCAACGCACGCCGAGGATAAACCGTCAATTCTTTTTGCAAACGGTCGGTTTGTTTGTCGTCTGCTTCCAAAGTTTCGGCTTTGGCGGTGAAGCGAATCAACCCCGTTTTGTCTGCGCTGATGGGCAAAACCACAGGATAACGTTGAAACGGCAAAGTGTCCAAAGTTTGTTCGACAAATAAATTGTCGTGGGTTTCCAACCGTACTTTGATTTTGCGGGTTTTGTCAGTGCGGTTCATGATCATAAACCGCGCTTGAAATTGATCACCCACCATCACTTGATTGGGTAAAGCTGAACTCAATTGAACGAGTTGATTGACTTTAAAATTGTAATCGCTCAAACCCATCAAATCGTTGGCCGTGACCGCCATCGCCAATACGCGCCAACCTGTTAAATTATCAGGCAATTGGAAGCTGACTTGGGCTTTGCCTGCGGCATCGGTTTTGACCGCAGGATTCCAATAGCTGACATATTTGAACAACGAACGCATACTCAAATGACTGCCGCCATCGCCTGCGGGGTTTGCGCCTTTTTTGGCAAACAATTGGCGACCGACCAACTGGGTCAATAAATTGAAGTTTTTAACATCCAAACCATCCAACTGATAAAAACCTTGGTAGGGGTCAAAATAATCTTTGCCGCCTTGAATCAAATCAAAGACCGCTTCATCCAACACCACCACGGCCAATTCCATGGGTTCGGCTTGTGGTTTGGCTGTCGCGGGTTTTGGCGTGGCGGTTTTAACCGTGGTCGCTTTTGCAACCTGTTCGGATTTTACCGGCTCTGCCGCTTTGGCAGGCACAGGTTTAAGCGCAGGTTTGCGAATTATTTTTCGTTTGGCGACAAAATTCAAAGTCACGGTGTCGCGGGGTTTGTAGGTCGCTTTGTCTGAGGTGATGTTAACCACCAGCGTTTTGTCGTCATCGTTGACTTCTGTTTTGACATAACCTATGCGAAACGCGGGTTTACCCAAATCAATTTGGTTGTTGTCCAAGGGTTTAGCCACCCGTGGCGACATGAGCATCACCGATAAATAAAACCCAGGGATGTGTTCAGGTTTAATATCAAATTCAATCACTTCCACGCTGTTTGCCAAGGTTTTTGTCCAATGCTGCAACACACCGTTGCGTTCAATGCTGATTAACGCGCTCGCATTGGGATAAGGGTTTTGCACCAGATAGCGCGCTTTGTCGCCGACTTTATAGCGATTGCTTTCCGCCACCAACGGCAAGCGGTTATTTTCGGGGCTTTCCCAAACCACCTCCCCTACACCCGAAGCCCATTGGTTGAGAATGGTTTGCTGTAAACGGTTTTTGCTGTCATGAATGCGGGCCACCAGACGATATACACCCGCTGATTTCGGGGTGAATTCACAGACCACAACCGCATCCGCCCGCGAAGTCAACGCGCATTCGCTTTCGCTTTGCCATTCGTGATGGTATTGGCTCAAATAAGCATTGCCCGCGCCTTTGACTTTGGCCGTTCTGGTCACGCGCCGTTCCACTTTGATGTTAATTGCACTGTTGGCCACAGGTTTGCCTTGGGCATCGAGCACCAGCGCGTTGACTTGGGCCAACTGGCCTTGTTGCAACAGCCATTGGGTCGCTTTCAAACCGACAAAACGATCACGGCCAACATAAGCTGCGTTTTGAGTGCTGGCGACATTTTTGCCACGGTCATCTTGCACCGCGCTTTCCACCATTAATTGGCCATATAACACTTTGGGCAAATTCAGTTTGAATTCGCTGGTCAACTCGCCTTGTTGATTGATTTTGCTGTCATAATTAAACACGCTTTCCGTGCCGTTGTGTTCGGGGTCTAAGACATCAAATTGGAAATTTTTGGCCAACGGATGCTCGGGATAAAAGCTTTGGGGTTGTACTTCAGCATGGATGCGGGTGGTGGCATCGGCATAAGGGCCGCCTGCGTGCAGTTTGGCCAAGGTGGTGACTTTAACGGTATCGCCATCGTGGAACAATTTGCCATTGAGTTCGGTGCTGACTTTAAACGGCGAGGGGGTGAAGTCACTGACCAATACTTTCAACGGTGTCCATGTTCTGCTTTCAGTAAAATCAGCGGTTAAATTGAAATAATACCAGCCAACAGCGGCGGTTTTGGGCAAGGCAAATTCACCGTCTAACCCACCAAAAGCGGACAAAACCAATTCTTTGGCTTCATAAACCACTTTTCCGCTGGGATCGGTGACTTGCAATTGATAATTTTTGCTGGGCGCAGGAATCAAGTTTTTATTGTTTTCATTGCGGACATAAATTTTATATTGAACGGTGTCGCCAACTTTGTACACGCCTTGCGCCGTGGTTCCCCACGCTTTGATGTGACCGTATTTTTGCTGGATGTCGCTGTGAACAGAATAATCTTCAGAAAAATCATAGATTGACATTTCAAAATGGTAATCTAAAGGCAATAACGCCATGTCATCGCCTTTATCAGCACGCAAAAACAACATGGATTCATCGCCATAGCCGAACAACAATTTCAATTTGGGGTCAAGCTCTTTCAGACCTTTTAATTTGGCAATGCCGTTGGCATCGGTCACCGCTTCCACCAAGGCAACAGGATTTTGCGCTAAGTTTTTGTAATTGTTTGAAAAAATTTGGACAGCCACGTCGGCAACGGGTTGGCCTGTGGCCAAATCGGTCACCCACACCAAACTGTTGTGGTGGCCTAATTTAACTTGGATATTGAATGGGGTGACTTGGGCAAAAAACGATTCTTGGCGGGGTTGCTGGTCATAATCGGTGATTTGCGGCGTGGTGTTGAACTCACCGAAAACCACGCCTGTTTCATGGTTCAATAATTGGCGCATACCCAGCGGCATTTTAAAGGTGACATCTTGCGCTTTGGCCACGGGGAGGTTTTTTTGCTGTTGTGTTTTAACCTCTTTAGGGGTCAATGTGGTGTAGTTGAAATGCAGTTGCGCTAAATTGGTGACCATAATCGGCACTTCGCTGTCCACGCCTTTTTCCAAAACGCTGTAGGCGTGTTCAAAACTGTAATTGGGCAAGCGGTGGTCTGTGGCAAATTGCATCGTTTCGTTTTGCGTCAACGGGCGGCCAAATTCGTCTTTTAATGACCCTGCGGCCAGTTGTAGCGCATAGTTTTGATAGGCTTTTAAATAAACAGGCAGCCATAGGATGTATTTTTCATTGCGTTCATGGGGCGCGTCTAGGCGGTCATAATCATCGGCATTTTTCCATGGGTCAACCCCTTTGCCATCGCCTGCCAAAGCGGGTTTTAGCTCTAAAGCTTGTTTTAAAGCTTGATAGCTGACGGGGCTGGAAAAACTCAAACCCACGCCTTGCAATGGATTACAACGGGAAAAGGTTTCATTGCTTTGCACGGGAATGAACACTTCTTTATCGGTGTTATCGGTACAATTCACGCCCAAAAACTTAAAGGCGGGAAAAGTGTGGAAAGCAACCACGGTGCGTTTTTCAATGCCACGTTCAGGCCCAGATTTCGCCTGTAGATTGGGTTGGATTTTTAATTCAATCGCCAAATTGTTGCCCAACAATTCGGTGGGGGAGATTAACCAAACATCGTTGAATTTGGGCAACGGTTTTTTCAAAGATTGGGCGTTTAACACCAAATCATTATTGTTTTCAGTGTCTTGCTGGACAAAAACGCTGATTCTTTTGCCCGTGGCACTGCGAAAATACACACTTTTGGTTACTGAATCAGGGCTGACAGCTTGGTTAAATTTAAGCCGCACAAACGGCATGTCGGGGGCTTTCCATGTTTTAAAGCTGGCCCAATCGAGCACAGGGCGTTCGGTAATAAAAGTGTGTCGCTGGGCTTCAGCCAAAGTTTGGCCATTTTCGGTTTGAAAACCTTTATTAATCAACAGGTGATAACGGGTGGCTTGTTTTGCTTTATCTTTCTCCGTGAGCTGACAGGCCAGCGATGAGGTGTTCAGCCATCGCCATTGACAGTTTAACGCAGGGGTGATGGTGACAGGAATGTCTTTTGCGTCGCGCTCCATTTTACCCACAGGCACCACAGGTTGATTAAATTGCAATACAATCTGTCTCGTTGCAGGCACGTCTTTGCCCTCGGGCGTAACGCGTATGATTTTTAATGATTGCGTGTTCTGATTAAATTTGGCAGAATCAAACGCTTGTTTGGGCGGGATGTCTTGCGCTTGCAAGGATAAACTCAACAAGCTAAAAAACAATATGGGTATCAGTCTAGCGGTGTGCATGGTGGTCTCCTGAGCCTTTTCTTGCCGCAACGCGCAAAAAATTAGAAAAATCATCATAACAAAAACTGTGCGGGATGAAAATAGACGATAAATCAAGCCAATCAAATAATGTGGCTTCACAAAATCATGGCTTGATCGCTTTGGCTGATGCCGGATAAAAACCACTTGATATTATACCGCGATTTTATGCCGCAAGGCCATATTCTCATTGTCAGCGACAATGGGGATGACATTTTTTATCTGACATTATTGTTGAAAAAACAGGGGTTTGCTGTGGATGAAGCGCGCACGCCTGACATCGCTTGGGAAAAAATTGAGCAATGTATGCCTGATGTGATTTTACTCACCCCTTTTTTTCAAAAAAAACCCACCGCCTCTTTGTGTCAAAAACTGCATCAACAAGCCAACACCGCCCATATTCCGCTGTTGTACCTGCTCAGCTCGTTGGAATTGAAACAATATCAGTTATTTAAACAGAGCATGGCCGATTATTTGCTCAAGCCGTTTCAAGCGGAAGAAGTCATCAACCGTTTGCAAAATTACTGTTATTTGAGTCAACTGTTGCATAAACTGCCTGCATTACAAGCCGATGAAACCTTGGCAGCGTACAGTTTTACCCAAAATAAAAAAATTGAACAGATGTTGACTCAATTGTTGATAGAAAATCAATCCTTAAAAAAACAGCTTAATAAACAGTCGTTTACAGACATATCCACCGCTCATGGCGACCTTGGACAATTGTTGTTACAAAATCAAACCTTAGAAGAGCAACTGGAAGAACGCAATCTCAAAGTAGAAAAACTCAACACCATGTATGAATGCTTTGTGCCGCGTGAGTTTTTAGACCATTTGGGTAAATCCAGCATTGTGGAGGTGCAACCGGGGGATCAAATTCAAAAGAAAATGAGCATCATTTTTCTGGATATTCGAGAGTTCACCAGTTTATCGGAAAAAATGTCGCCACAAGAAAATTTCAGTTTTCTCAATGAATATTTAAGTTATATCAGCCCCGTGGTACGCCAACACAGTGGTTTTATTGATAAATATATCGGTGATGCCATCATGGCGTTGTTTCCAAACGATCCCGAAGATGCGCTGAAAGCGGCGATTGGCATCCGCCAAGCGTTAAGTCAATTCAATATTCAACAGCGCATTAAAGACACCAGCGACATCAGTCAAGGTATAGGCCAAAAACGCAAACAAGCGTTTAAACCGATCACCATTGGCATTGGCATTCACACAGGCAACATGATTTTGGGTGTGATTGGTGAAAAAGGGCGAATGCAAAGCACGGTGATTTCTGATGCGGTCAATCTGGCTTCGCGGTTGGAAGGTTTGACCAAAATTTATGGCGCGACCATTATCATCAGTTTACAGGCTTTGGAATTGACCCATAAAGCGCAATACCGTTCGCGTTATATCGGTCGCATCCAAGTCAAAGGCAAGAAAAAACCTGTTTCGGTGTACGAAATTTTTGATGGCGATTCCGCCCCCATCATGGCGTTGAAGATGAAAACCCGCAACACATTTGTCAAAGCATTGGAAAATTATCAACACAAAAAAATTGGCGAAGCGGCCACTTTGTTCCGTCAAGTTTTGGACATCAATCCCAATGACAAAGCGGCAAAACTTTATCTTAACCGCATTTCCACTTTGGTCAACCTCAGCAGCGAAGCACTCAACGCTTGGGAGCCGATTGAAGTTTTAGACCACAAATAGCCGCGCTTGAATTATCGCGGCACAGCACCACATTCATGGAATATTCTACCTATTGAAGGTTTTACAATGACAGAAGAGCAAACCACAATCATTCCGATTTTACCCCTACGCGATGTGGTGGTTTATCCCCATATGGTGATTCCTTTGTTTGTCGGTCGAGAAAAATCCATTCACGCGCTGGAAGAAGCCATGGGGCGCGACAAGAAAATTTTGTTGGTCACGCAAAAACAAGCGGGCGATGACGACCCGTTGACCCAAAATTTACACCCCGTGGGGACAGTGGCAACCATTTTACAGTTATTGAAACTGCCTGATGGTACAGTCAAATTATTGGTTGAAGGCGTGCAACGGGCGCATATTTTAGAGTTTATCACCACCCAAGATTATATCAGTGCGCGTTTCGGGTATTTGTTTGAAGGCGTGCCGAATGAACGCGAAGCCGACGTTTTAAGCCGATCAGCGATCAATCAATTTGATCAATACATCAAACTCAATAAAAAAATTCCCCCTGAAATTTTGGCTTCATTGAACAGCATCAATGATGTGAGCCGTTTGGCCGACACCATTGCGGCACACATGAACATCAAAATTCAAGAAAAACAAAAAGTGTTGGAAATCGCCGACGCATTGCCGCGTTTGGAATACTTAATTGCCTTAATGGAAACCGAGCTGGATTTATTGCAAGTAGAAAAACGCATTCGCAAACGGGTCAAAGGCCAGATGGAAAAAAGCCAGCGCGAATATTATTTGAACGAACAAATCAAAGCGATTCAAAAAGAGCTGGGCGAACACCATGAACAAGACGGCGCGCCCAATGAAATTGAAAAACTGGCCGAGCGCATCAAGCAATCAGGCATGTCCAAAGAAGCGGAAACCAAAGCCACAGCAGAATTAAACAAGCTTAAAATGATGTCGCCGATGTCATCAGAAGCGACAGTGGTGCGCAATTACATTGATGTGATACTGGGTGTGCCGTGGAAAAAAACCACCAAAATCAGCACCGATTTGAACAAAGCCGAGCGCATTTTGGAAAGCGAACACTATGGCTTAGAAAAAGTCAAAGAGCGGATTTTGGAATATTTGGCCGTACAACGGCGGGTGAAAAAACTCAAAGGCCCGATTTTGTGTTTGGTCGGCCCACCCGGCGTGGGTAAAACCTCGTTGGGGCAATCCATTGCCAAAGCCACCAACCGCAAATTTATTCGCATGTCGTTGGGCGGGGTGCGCGATGAAGCTGAAATTCGTGGCCACCGACGCACTTATATCGGCTCAATGCCGGGCAAAATCATTCAAAATTTGAGCAAAATCGGCACTAAAAATCCGTTTTTCTTGTTGGATGAAGTGGATAAAATGTCCATGGATTTTCGCGGCGACCCCTCTTCTGCGTTATTGGAAGTGTTAGACCCTGAACAAAACAACACGTTTAACGACCATTATTTGGAAGTGGATTATGATTTGTCGGACGTGATGTTTGTTGCCACCGCCAACAGTTTGGATATTCCACCGCCGTTGTTGGACAGAATGGAAGTGATTCGTCTGTCGGGTTATACCGAAGATGAAAAACTCAATATTGCCAAAAAATACTTATTGCCCAAGCAGTTAAAAGCCACGGGCTTAACGCCCAAAGAAATCACCTTGGGTGACAGCGCGTTGCGCGACATCGTGCGCTACTACACCCGTGAAGCGGGTGTGCGCAGTTTAGAGCGGGAAATTTCCAAAATCTGCCGCAAAGTGGTCAAACATTTGGGCAATGAAGACAACAGCCATAACAAAGTTATTGTTTCTTCACGCAATTTAGACAAATATTTGGGCGTGCGTCATTTCAATTATGGCAAAGCTGAAAGTGAAGACCGCGTGGGACAAGTCACAGGCTTGGCATGGACGCGGGTGGGCGGCGAGCTGTTGACCATCGAATCAGCCGTGATGCCGGGCAATGGTAAACTGACCCACACAGGTAAATTAGGCGAAGTGATGCGTGAATCCATTCAAGCGGCGTTTACCGTGGTGCGCGGGCGGGCGGAAAGCTTGGGGATTGATAAAGATTTTTATCAAAAACACGATGTGCATATTCATGTGCCTGAAGGCGCAACCCCGAAAGACGGCCCCAGTGCGGGGGTTGGCATGTGTACCGCCTTGGTGTCGGTATTGACCAATATTCCCGTGCGCGCTGATGTGGCGATGACGGGCGAAATCACCTTGCGTGGCGAAGTGTTGCCCATCGGTGGCTTGAAAGAAAAATTGTTGGCCGCCATGCGTGGCGGTATTCGTTTGGTGTTAATTCCTGATGAAAATCAAAAAGATTTGGCGGAAATCCCCGCTAAAATCAAAGACTATTTAGAGATTAAACCCGTCAAATGGATCGAAGAAGTGTTGGAATTGGCATTAAAAACCCGCCCCATACCGAAAACCCGCAACAATGAGGATGAAGCGGCTGTAAAGCCCGTGTTATCGACTGAAAAAAACACAGACAACAAACAAAATACGGTGCAAACCCATTGAGATATTGTTGAAAATCTGCAATCATAAGCAACTGGGGTACAGATAAGAGGCAAATAAACCATTATTTGCTCTTGGCTTTAGGCCATGACCTTTCAGTTTGCTGGTACAAAGCAGGCTTGGTTTATATTTACAAGATAAAATGGGGGTAAAATGAATAAGACTCAACTTGTTCAAACCGTTGCAAAACATGCTGACATCACCAAAGCCCAAGCAAGTAAAGCCGTTGATAGCGCATTGGAAACCATCGCGGCTGCTTTAGTAGAGGGCGAACAAATTACTTTAATTGGTTTTGGTACGTTTGCCGTGCGTGAACGTGCTGCCAGAGCAGGACGCAATCCACAAACAGGCAAACCAATAGAAATTCCAGCCGCCAAAGTACCGACTTTTAAACCTGGAAAATCTTTAAAAGATGCGGTCAACACATAATAACCCTGTAACCCAAAAAGCCGTTTGTTGTGACCAAACAAACGGTTTTTTATTTTTTCGAGACCCTTATGTTCATACAAAGTATTCGTAATCGCGCTCAGGGTTGGCTGGCGTGGCTTGTCGTTGGCTTAATCAGCATCCCCTTTGCTTTATGGGGTATCAACTCTTATCTAGCCCCCCAGCCGCAAACGGCGGTGGCTGAAGTTAATGGAATTGAAATCAGTCAACAAGCTTTTCAAGGTCTGTTGCAACAACAACTGCAACAGATGCAAGCCCAATTTCCCAATCAAGATTTTGCCAGCATGGAAAGTTTTTTTAAAAATCAATTGCTTAACAACATGATCAATGAAGAAGTGTTGGTACAAACCGCAATGGCTTCAGATATGCGGGTTGGCAATGATTTATTGGCAGGCTATATTCACAGTCTGGACGATTTCAAAAAAGACGGCGTGTTTTCCCAAAGCAAATACAAAGAATTATTAAGCCAAGCTGGCTACAGCCCTGCGTTGTTTGAAACACGAATTAAGCGTGATTTGCTCACTGAACAATTGCGCAACGGGGTAGAATATTCCACTTTTGTCACCGACCGAGAACAAAAACAATATGAACAACTGAAACAACAACAACGTTTGATCAGTCATGTGCTGATTGCGCCTGAAAAATTTACCGTCAAAGCCACTGAAGCCGAAATCAAAAAATATTACACTGACCATCAAGCCGACCACTTCACCCCCGAAAAAGTCAGCGTCAATTATATTGAACTCAAAGCGGCTGATTGGGTGAGCGATACAGCCGTTGATGACAGCGTACTCAAACAACGTTATGCAGAGCAAAAAGCCAGCTTTACCATTCAACCCCAATGGCGGGCGCGCCACATTTTGTTTGATACCAAAGACCAAACCAAAGCCAAAGCCATTCTGGGCAAAGCCAAAGCAGGCGAAGATTTCGCCGCGTTGGCCAAAGCACATTCACAAGACAAAGGCTCTGCCAGCAAAGGCGGCGATTTAGGCTTTTTCGGCAAAGGGCAAATGGTCAAAGAATTTGAACAAGCCACTGCAAAATTAAAAGCGGGTGAAATCAGCGACTTGGTCAAAAGCTCCTTTGGTTATCACATCATCAAACTGGAAGAAACCAAACCTGAATCCATTCAACCCTTTGCCGAGGTGCGCGAACAACTGCGCACGGCTTACTTGAAAGAACAAGGCGAATCGGTCTTTTATGAACAGCGCGACACCTTTGCCAACTTGGCCTTTGAACACCCTGACAGCTTGGATTTATTGGCCAAAAACCTCAAACTAAAAGTCCAAACCAGCCCGCTGTTTGAGCGCAACCAAGGCGAAGGCATCAGCAAAGAAGAGAAAGTGCGCCAAGCCGCTTTTAGCGATGGAGTATTGCGCGAAGGCAAAAACAGCGAAGTGCTTGAGCTGGGCGAACAACACATCATGGTGTTGCGCATCAAAGACCATCAAACAGCCAAAGCCAAACCGCTGGCCAGCGTCAAGGCCGAAATTAAAACTTTACTGCAACAACAAAAACAACAAAAAGAAGCTGAGAGCTTGGGCGAAAAATTATTGGCCGCATTGCGGGCAGGGAAAAACCCTGACAGCATCATGGCTGAACAACAATTGCAATGGCAGGCGGCGCAATGGATTGGCCGCGACAGCCGCGACATTGAACCTGCGGTCTTGGTTGGCGTGGCATTCCAATTGCCTGCGCCCGAAAAAGACAAGGCCTTATACCATGGTTTGAGCGTGGCCAATGGCTATGCCATCATGGCTTTATTGGAAATAAAAACGCCTGAAATCAAAAACATCCATGAAAATGAATCGTTTTATGCCAAAGATGTTAGTCGGCTGGAATACCAAACCCTACAAGCGGCATTGCAAGCGGCGGCTAAAATCAAGCGTTTTAATCTCGGCAACAACAGCGACACAGGCGGTTAACATGAAAAGTCTTGCCAAATTAATGCAACAAGCGCAAGAAATTCAACAAAACTTGCAAAAAACCCAACAAGAATTGCAAGATATGGAGGTGGTGGGACAAGCAGGTGGCGGCATGGTCAGCGTCACCATGACGGGTCGTCACGACGTGCGCGCTGTCAACATTGATAACGCTGCGATGTTGGACAAAGACATGCTACAAGATTTAATCGCCGCCGCCATCAACGATGCCGTGCGACGGGTGGAAAAAACCAGCAAAGAGAAAATGGCCGATGTGACGGGCGGTATCGAATTGCCTGCAGGCTTCAAACTGCCGTTTTAGTCCACACTTTTACCAAAGCACGCCTTTTGGATTAACCGCCACCACATCGGTGAATGTACCGCCGCGGTCAATTCAAAATAACCCTTTTTCATTCATTTAACCAACAGGATTGTATTGATATTGGGTGTGTACATGTTGAGTTTTTGTGCTTTTTCTTTGATTTTATTAGGAATTAACCACGCACTTTGCTCTAATTGTAATTGTCCCCACACCACATCCAATTGATCGCGCTGTTGGCAAATTTCTTGAATTTGCATAAATAATAAGCGGCTTTCATGGCGAACCAAAATTAATTCACCCGCTGATACAAACACACTGATGGCCAGAATAAATAAAATCAATTTTTGCATCAGGATTGACAAGCCAATGCGGCAATATCCAATTGATTTATACCACATTTCTTTTTATTTTCACCAATACACCATGGTTTTTTTTCTTCTTCCCATAAGCTGATGTCGCGTTGTGAACCATCGGCGCAATACACTTTATATAAGGTGTATTTTTTACCCAAAAATGACTGGCCTTTTTTAATATAGCTGATGTTGACAGGTGGATTGTTTTTGTCAGCCGAAGCCACATTGAGGAACGTAGGCAATGACAAACCCAAAAACATTGTCAATAATATGGCACAAGAGTGTTTCATAATAAACCCTTTACGGAAAAAATTTTGTTTATCAGACAGTTACAGACTCTTATTTTTACAATAAGGGAGTAACAGCACAAACTGCACCAAATAAAACGAATGGTATACGGTGATAAAAACCCGTATTATAGCAAGCCCGTTTTAGCATGTTCAATTTTCTATGACAACTTCAATAAAGCCACCAAAAGTTTATCTGGTGGGCGGCGCGGTGCGTGATAAATTGCTCCATCTGACGGTCAAAGACCAAGATTGGTTGGTGGTCGGTGCCACAGCAGATGACTTGCTGGCTTTGGGATACAAACCCATTGGCCAAGATTTTCCTGTGTTTTTGCACCCCAAAACCCAAGAAGAATACGCACTGGCGCGCACTGAACGCAAAACAGGCAAAGGCTATGCGGGGTTTCAATTTCATGCCGCCCCTGATGTCAGTTTAGAGCAAGATTTACAACGGCGCGATTTAACCATCAACGCCATGGCTGAAGATGAAAACGGCCAGATTATTGACCCATTCCATGGCCAAGATGATTTGGCCGAGGGTGTGTTGCGCCATGTTTCGCCCGCGTTCAGCGAAGACCCTGTGCGTATTTTGCGTGTTGCCCGTTTTGCCGCCCGTTTTGGTTTTAGGGTGGCCGATGAGACATTGCGGCTTATGTGTACTATGGTCAATAACGGCGAAGTTGATGCGTTAGTCGGTGAACGCGTTTGGCAAGAATTATCCCGCGCATTGGGTGAGCCGCAGCCTGAAAAATTCTTTTCTGTGTTGTTCGATTGTGGTGCATTGGCGCGGTTATTTCCCGCATGGCAACCGTTGTTCGTTTGTGACAAACAGCAAACATCGCGGGCAGTGGTTTATTTGCAACAAGCGGCGGCACAAGGGCTTGATGGCGCACAACGTTTTGCCGGGTTTAATGCCGCATTGTTGGATTATTATGCACCTGATGACGCACTGCGGCAACTGCAACCGCTTTGCCAACGCTATAAAGTGCCAAAAAGTTATCAGATTTTAGCCCAAACCGTTTTGCGCTGGCACAAGGCATTGCCTGAAAAAAAACAGGCGGATAAAATTTTAACCTTGTTGGAAAACCTTGATGCGTATCGTCGTCCTCCCTTGTTGGCTGATTTTATTCAGGTTTGTTATTGTATAACCCGCAATCCCTCATGGGTATGGTTGAGCCAAGCTTTTGAATTGACCCAAAAGCTCAATGCCCGCGCTTGGGTCGCACAAGGCTTAAGCGGTGTAGCTGTGGGTCAAGCTATACACCAACAACGGCAAGCGCAACTTCAGCAACACGGTTTTGCTTGACAAGCCGCAGTTTGGTTGTTTAACCGTGTAATAGCGGGTAAAATGCAGACTCGGCGTTGCCTGTGCTTTCAATAAAAATAAAGGAGTTTTTCTATGTTAGTCAAAGATGTGATGACCACATCCATTCGCACTACCACGGTGGACAGCAGTGTGTTGGAAGTGGCTTCATTAATGTGTTTGTATCGTTTAAGCGGGTTGCCTGTGGTCGATGACAACCACAAATTGATTGGCTTTATCGCTGAAAAAGACGTGTTGCATCATATGTTTCCCACGTTGGAAGATTTAATGGCAGGCAACATGGGTGCAATTGATTTGGATGCAATGATGGATAAATACGGTGAAATTTCAACGCTGAAAGTTTCTGATTTAATGACTAAAAATGTCATCACCGTGTCGCCCGACATGCACATTTTACGCGCCACCACCGTGATGGTGCGCAACCGTTTTCGCCGCATTCCTGTGGCTGAAAACGGTATTCTCAAAGGCATTTTGAGTTTGGGCGATGTCCACAAAGCGATTTTTCACCACAGCATTTCCAAAATTAAATAATCCCTCATGAACCACGCCGACCATTTAATGTCCCATGCTTTACGTTTGGCCGAAAAAGGCTTGTGGTCAACCCATCCCAATCCGCGTGTCGGTTGTGTCTTGGTTAAAAACGGGGGCGTGGTGGGTGAAGGTTGGCATCAAATCGCAGGCCAAGCCCACGCTGAAATCAATGCGTTGGCTCAAGCAGGCAAAAAGGCGCAAGGGGCAGATTGTTATGTCACCTTAGAGCCTTGTTGCCACCACGGCAAAACCCCACCTTGTACGGATGCGCTGATTCAAGCGGGGGTTAAACGGGTGTTTGTCGCGTTACAAGACCCCAATCCCTTGATGGCGGGTCAGGGGATTCAAAAACTACAAGCGGCGGGAATCAAAGTGCATGTGGGCTTATTGCAGAGCCAAGCGGCGGCATTGAATATTGGCTTTCTCCAGCGGATGCAACACGGGCGGCCTTATATCCGTTGCAAAATGGCCATGAGCTTGGACGGTCGCACGGCGATGGCTTCAGGTGAAAGCCAATGGATTACCCATGCCCATGCGCGCCGTGATGTTCAAACATTGCGCGCCCGCAGCAATGCAATCATGACGGGCGCAGGCACGGTGCTGGCGGATGACCCTTCATTGACCGTGCGTTTGGGCGATTTGCCCGACACCCATCCACGCCCTGACAGCATTGAACAACCGTTGCGGGTGATTATTGATCAAAATTTAAGCGTCAGTGACCAAAGCCGGCTGTTTAAATTGGCGGGCGATACCCTTATTTTTACCGCCAGCGATGACGATGAAGCACGTGAACGGCTAGAGCAAGCGGGGGCGCGCATCCTTTATTTGCCCAACAACGAAGGTGGGGTGAATTTGCTCAAAGTTTGTCAAGAGCTGGCGCAATGGGAAGTCAATGAAGTGTTGCTGGAAAGCGGCGCAACGTTGAGCGGCGCAATGCTCAGCGCAGGCTTGATTGACGAATTTATAATCTACCTTGCGCCCACGTTGCTGGGACATTTGGCGCGGCCCCTGTTCCATTTGCCTTTACAACAGATGAGCGAACGCCTGTTTTTAACCATTGATGATATTCGCGCTGTTGGCCAAGATTGGCGCATCAGTGCGCATTTACAAAATCCGCTTTGACGATCACTTGAGAGAACGACAATGAACAACAATTTGAAACAACATTTATTCAACAGCAACACATGGTTACGCGGCTTTTTTATGCTGTTGTATGTCCTGATTTATTGCGTGGTCAAAGTGGTGGTTGGCGCAGTGGTGTTATTTCAATTTGGCACCCTGCTGGTCACAGGCGATTTAAACCCCCGTTTATTGGCATTTGGCCAAACTTTAAGCCTGTATACCTATCAAATCATGCAATACATCACCTATAACAACGACTATAAACCTTTTCCGCTCAATCCATGGCCAAAAGAAACCGACAATCCCTAAACACCGCAGTTAGACGGGATTGATGCGTTGTTTTTCTTTAAACAACCGCTCCTCAATCCCCTTTAAACTATCTGAAATATTTTTGACCCGATGCCAAAGCACCAAATCTAACCGCGATTTACGTTCAAAATTATGCACAACGGGCAACAAGGTTTGGTCTATCATGCCCACCAATTCTTTAACCACCGATTCCAAACTGTCGCTGGCTTGATGAATGACTTCAACTTTTGGCGGTTGTTGTGCAACACTCCACAACTGCGACAATTGAGCGATAGAGAGATTGTATTTATCCCATTGTTGTTGCTGTTGTTTTTGTCCTGATTGGTATTGTTTACCCAAAGATTGCAACCATTGTTGGATATTGCCCAACATCGGTTGTAATTGGCTGAAATCCATTGATTTTTCTTGAGTTTTATCGCCAACATCGGCCAAAGCGTGGTGAATATTGCCCAATTGTTCCGTCACCAAACTCAATTGATTGATGACTTTAAGCGTGGGGTCTTGGTCGTTGCCGCCCAAGTTGCGTTTTCGGGTATAGGTTTTTTTAATCTCCAGCCAGCGTTTTTTTTGTGCATCAGTTTGTATGCCGCGCAATTCAGCCAATTTGAGCCAATTTTCTTCCGCGCCCGTGGTCAAAGTTTGCGCTTCGCCTTGGTAATGATCGCTGATAAGTTGTTGTAGTTCCTCATTATTCATCACGGTCACCACTTTTTCCGCCATTTTATTCATGTTGCGGTAACTGCCTTGCAGTTTAAACGGCGGCTCAGTGCGATAGTCCTCTTTTTGTGCCGCCGATAAAATATACTGCTGATTGACTTTCAAAACAACCGATTGAATTTTAAATAATTTTCTTAATATTTGCGTGATTTCATTCAAATCGCTGCTGCTGTAGTTGTGGTCAAAATCACTGCGGGCAATGTCTTCGCCTTGAGCCAAACGGATGAGTTTATAAACATCTTGTTGACCACGGTTGGCCAGCGGCGCAAGCACGGCGTTGGAAGTCAAACAGTTTTCGATATAGCTCAGGGCAAAAACCGCTTGTTTGCCGCCCAACACATCACCAAGGTTATAGATGTCTGCGCGGTTGGCCAGCATGTCAGGGATTTTAAACGCTTCGCCCGATTCGGTGTACGGATTGCCCGCCATGGCGATGCAAAAGCGTTTGCCGCGCAAGTCGTAGGTTTGGGTTTTGCCGCGCCATATACCTTCAATGCGCCGTTGGCCGTCGGCCAAGGAAATGAATTTTTGCAAAAATTCGGGGTTGCTGTGCTGGATGTCGTCAAGATACAACATCACATTGTTGCCCATTTCCAACGCCAAATTGAGTTTGTCCAATTCTTGTCGGGCGGTGGCGTTGGGGGCTTCGCTTGGGTCAAGCGAAATCACACGCTGGCCAATGGTCGGACAGTTGATTTTGACGAAAATCAAGCCCAGCCGTTGCGCCAAATACTCCATCAACGTGGTTTTGCCATAACCGGGGGGAGAAATCAGCAACAACATGCCCATCAAATCGCTGCGTTTATTTTCGCCCGCACTGCCCATTTGCTTGGCGAAATTATCGCCGATTAACGGCAAATAAATTTCATTAATCAATTGGTTGCGTACAAAACTGGTCAGCGGGCGCGGTTTAAATTCGTCCAAGCGCAATTGGCCATATTCGCGCTGAATAATTTGTTGGCGCAATTTGCGATAGGCTTTAAACGCAGGCACAACGGTTTGCCTGTGATGCGCAAGGCGGCGCATGAATTCATCCAAGCGGACAACAAGCTGGCGTTGGGCAATCTGCGGATGTTGCCCCAGCAAACCATGGATGCTGGTTTCAGTCACCGCAGAGCTGACTTGGCGATTGAGTTCTTTGCCCGTCAATAAAATCACCGCCGCTTCCAAATTATAACGGTTGTCTTCAGTTTGATAGCCGTTTAACCAAGCCAAAACCAAGGCCAAGCGTTTGGTTAAGTGGTTGTTCAAGTGTAAATCTTCACTGAATTCGCGCCGTTTGTTGTGTTGTTCCAAATACGTCCAAAAATTTTTCGCCAACTGGCTGGCTTCAAAAGCCGTGCTGAAGCGCGGATTTTTGGCTTTGAGTTCTTCAAGCAAATAATCGCTGATTAAACAGGGATTCTGCCCGCTGTTGCCCGCTTCAAATGCGATAAAAGCCTGCTGTATATCATCCATGGTGTATTGTTTGAACGCTTGCCAGCCATGGGCAAATAAATCCTGCAATTGCTGTAAACTTTGCGCCGCCTTCGCCCATGCTTCTTTGCGCTCGCGTTCGGGATAAAACGCCCAGAACAATTGCGCCATCGCCCGCGTGTCGGGACTGAAGCGCAATAAACCCGCTTCGTTGTACAACGGCAATAATTTTTCCAAAATCAACGCCGCATCGGCATCATGCACCCCGCGTTCATAGCCTTCATCAAAGCGTTGTGCCGCCGCTTGGCGGGTGAGTTTTAATAAGCCGTTTTTTTCTAAGGTTATTTTAAGCAAATCTGATGCTTTTTCAGCATCAAATAATAATGTTGCGGCCAAATATTCGGCGCGATAAACGTGATCGGTTTCGGATAATAAACTTTGTTGCCAATAGGCCTGGGTTTGATTTAAGGCTTCATCTTCAATCACTGAAAAAAAATCTGTGCCTGTCAGATGCACCATCATCGCATCATTACGCGGCAACAAGGTCAAATCCAATTCTTGGGTATTGACGCTGAACGCATGGTTGCCCAGTTTAATCACCTTGCCGCCCGCGCTGAACAATTCTTTTTGATCCCGCAATTCACGCCCTGCTTGATCGCTAATCGCTTTTAACTTGGCTTCGATGTCACCCGCTTTGACGCTGTCGCCCAAGTCAAAAAGCTGTTGCACCAAATCGCGTACTTTCAATACCATGGCATCGGCGGCAAAATAAGCGTTTTGTTCGTCCAAGTCGGCAAAATGCGCACCGCGCCGTTGAATGCCTTGTAAAATGCGGTCAGCGGTTGTGCTGATGTTCAGTGCGCGCCGTTGACGTTGCTCCAATAAGGCTTGCTTGTGGCTGTCAAAACTGCTGTACACTTCTTCGCGCTTGTCGGCGATTTTGGCCAAAAATTCATCGTCGCTAAAACGGGCATCTAAATCTTCCAATTGCGCCATGATGCGCGCCGTCGCTTCATCCACTTTTTCAGGCGTATCGGCTTGACTGATGGCACTGGTCACGCTTTGCGAGAAAAGTTTGAATTGGGCGGCAAATTCTTGCACGGCTTCACCCGACAAGACCGCTTTTTTCTTTAACGTCAATTCAGCTTGGGTGCGGTTGAGTTTGGCCAACACGTCAGCGATGTCTTCTAAAATCTGCGCACGGGCGTGGGCATCGTCAATCGGCAAATCGTTCAACACTTGGGTGAGTAAAGTCAAGCCTGCGGCGGTGTCGGTTACTTTGCGCATCAAAGGTTGGATTTGATTGCTTTGATTTAGGGCCTCAATCTGCTGAAGATACTGCTCCAGCACGGTGTGATAAGGTTGCAATGCGTTTTCTACCAATAAAAAATCCACCGTGGCTTGGCTGAGCGCATTGAATTGTTCGGTGTTTTGTTGTGCCATCTCGTCCAACGCCGTTGTGTCCATATAGCGCATGGCACGCAAGCTGATGAGATGGCCGCGTTGGTTGCGCAATTGGGTCAAACGGTTGATAAAATCATTGACTTCCTGCCAAAAATTTTTCTGCGCAATCTCATTGAACAGTGCTTGTTGCGCGCTTTTGGCTTGGTTGAGGGCGTTTTGCGCTTGCTGTTTTAATTGTTGAACTTTGTCAAACTCATCAATAATCAGCTCAGCGTTTTGCAAAATCGCTTTAAACACCGCCAACAACGAACCGACTTCAGGGTGCGCCAACCAATGATAAGCATCAATGATGTGTTGGGTGGCGGCGATCAATTGTTCATAAGTGGACATCAACGGGCTTTGGTCATCCAGTATGCGTTTGATGCTGAACGCTTCGGAAATACCGCGCACCAAATCAGCATTGCCGATGTGGGCCAAAAACGAATGACCCACAGGGGTTTGCGCGGCAAATTCTTCGCTGACAAACGGGGTTTGCCACACTTGCATGGCATGGTTGCGGCTGGGGGTGTCATCGTCGGCGCGAAACACCACCATGCGCCCATCGGCAAAAATGGAATACCCATGACATAGAAGGGGGTTTTGTACTTCTTTGCGAATCAAGTTATACGACAATAACACCATTTTGCCTTGTTCTTCATGGTGAAACACATACAACACGTCTTCACCATTGGGCGAGTGCCAAAAGCGTTTATACGTCATCGCCGCCATGTCATCGCCTTCAAACAACTTGGTTTCACCGTTTTGCAAATAATAGCCGTCGGGGAAAATAAGGCCATGGTCTTCGGGCAATTGGATGCACGCTTTGCCCATGCTGTCCAAACGGCTGATTTTTTTTGTCAAGGTGTTAAAAATGAAATACCGCCAATTTTTTTCTTTGTAGGGTCGAATTTTCAATAAAATCAAGCCGCTCAACTGTGCATAATGAATTTGGGCATCGGCCAGCGATTGATGGGGGTCATCAACAGGTTCGCTATAAATCCCCAGCCCGTCTTCGGTGTTGTTTTCGATTTTAATGGTCAAATCGCCGTTGATGGTTTCCACAAACACTTTATCCAACACCGACACATGCGAGTGCGTGCCAATAATGTGGTTATCGCGGCTGGTGGTGTGCCAGTCAAAATCATGGCTGGGTGGATAAACATTGTCAGGTTCGCCATGATTATCAATATATTGGACTTCGCCTTGCGCAGTCAGCAACCAGCGAAACACCCGCACATCTTTGAAATTTTGGCTGATTTGAAACACCGCCAATTTTTTGCCATTGACGTTGCGCAATTGGCTGAGACGGGCTTCTTTATAATAGTGATACAACTGTTGAAAATGTTTGACAAAATCAGGCTGGGACAAAAAACACTGCTCAAACGGAATGGCGGGCAATTCCAACAATTGCCCTGTTTGTTCAATCCTATGCAAACTGAACACATCGCTGACCTGCACTTTGGCGCGCATACCGACAAACACATTGTAGCCGAACAGCAGACAATCGCCCATATCAATGATGTCACGTGGTACGCACAAATTTTCTGTGCGAATGCGGGTACGACCCATCACCGTCATTTGAGTGCTGCCAAAGGTTTCTACCCGTTTTTCATTCAAAGCCGTCAGTTTTTCGCCCAAGATATTGGCTTGCTGATTCAGACGGTTACGAATGATTTCATACGCGCCTTCAGTTTCAATGCGGGTGTCGATGGTATCAGTCATTGTTTATCCCCTGTTTCTGTTTGTGTAGCCGATGGCGTGCATGTGTCCCATGAGTGATTATAACCAACATTCGTCATTAAAAATCACTTGTGATGCGCCCATTTTTTTAGATACACCAATAACAATGAAATGGAGGCAGGGGTCACCCCTGAAATGCGCAAAGCTTGGCCTAAAGTCGCGGGACGGTGTCGCATCAGCTTTTGTTGCACTTCGTTGGACAAACCTTTAACTTGGCGATAATCCAGCGCATCGGGCAAAACCGTGTCTTCATAACGCTGATTGCGTGCGATTTCCACGGCTTGGCGTTCAATATAACCTTGGTATTTGCTCTGAATTTCCACTTGTTCCAGCACTTGTTGCAACACCTGTAGGGGCAAAGCGCGCTCGGTTTGTGTGTGTGGTAAACAAGCCAAACGTTGGATGCTGACTTCAGGGCGGCGCAATAAATCCAAGGCGTGACATGCTTGGCTCAGTGGTTTGCCCAAAAGTTCGGTCACGGCGGTGTCTTCGGGCTGTAACACAATTTTTTTCAGCCGTCGTTGTTCATCAGCAATCGCTTGTTTTTTATGACAAAATGCCGTCCAGCGGTCATCGTTCACCAAGCCGAGTTCACGGCCTTTGGGGGTCAGGCGCAAATCGGCGTTGTCTTCGCGCAACAACAAGCGGTATTCGGCGCGGCTGGTGAACATGCGATAAGGTTCGTTGGTTCCCAAGGTGATTAAATCATCAATCAGCACGCCGATATAAGCCTCATCACGGCGCGGTGTCCATGTGGGTTTGCCTTGCACGGTCAAGGCGGCGTTCATACCCGCAATCAAGCCTTGTGCGGCGGCCTCTTCGTAGCCCGTTGTGCCGTTGATTTGGCCTGCGAAAAACAGCCCTGCAATGCTTCGGGTTTCCAAGGACGGGCGCAAACCGCGTGGGTCAAAAAAGTCGTATTCAATCGCATAACCGGCGCGGGTGATGTGGGCGTTTTCAAAGCCTTTGATGGAGCGCACCAAACGCAATTGCACGTCAAACGGCAAACTGGTGGAAATGCCGTTGGGATAGATTTCATGGCTGGTCAAGCCTTCAGGTTCGATAAAAATCTGATGTGAATTTTTATCGGCAAAGCGCATGATTTTGTCTTCAATCGACGGGCAATAACGCGGCCCTATGCCTGCAATCACCCCCGTGTATAACGGCGAGCGATCCAGTCCTGCGCGAATAAAATCATGGGTTTGCGCGTTGGTGTGGGTGATGTGACACACCACTTGCTGTGGGTGTTGCTCGGCTGAACCCATATACGAAAACACAGGCATAGGCTCATCGCCCGCTTGCACTTGCAAACCGTCATAATCAATGCTGCGTTGGTCGATGCGCGGCGGCGTGCCTGTTTTTAATCGCGCAACATTAAACGGCAAGGCGCGCAAGCGTTTGGCCAACGCATTGGCGGGGGGGTCGCCCGCACGGCCTGCGGGATAATGGGCTGGACCGATGTGAATCAAGCCCGCCAGAAAAGTGCCGACGGTCAACACCACGGTGGGGGCGTAAAAACGCAAGCCCATTTGGGTGACAACCCCTTTAACTCGTTCATTTTCAATAATTAAATCATCAACCGCTTGTTGAAACAGCCATAAATTGGCTTGTGTTTCCAGTGTATGGCGAATAAAATTTTTATACAATTGGCGGTCAATTTGGGCGCGTGTGGCGCGCACCGCAGGGCCTTTGCTGGCGTTGAGGATTCTAAATTGAATGCCCGCGTGATCAGCGGCGGTGGCCATGATGCCGCCCAGCGCATCAATTTCTTTGACCAAATGGCCTTTGCCTATGCCGCCGATGGCGGGGTTGCACGACATCGCGCCCAAGGTTTCGATGTTGTGGGTCAGCAACAAGCAACGACACCCCATGCGGGCCACAGCCAACGCCGCTTCTGTGCCTGCATGACCACCACCGACCACAATCACATCCAATTTTTGAAAAAAATCCATGTAATTTAATTCCTTATGTTATTTTTAAATCACGCTATTGTAGCAAACAGCCCGTTCAATTGGACAGATGCCCACGTTACAGTGGGGGTGAATTTGTGTATAATCGTCTTTTATCGCACCCAATATTTTGATATTGTCTTATTTTTCAAGAAGTTAATCATGTCTTATATTTTGCCCAAAGCCGAAACCATTGCATTGTTTGACGCGCTTGCCCCCACTTACGATGACCCTGCCTTGCGTTTTGCCGCGTTTGCCGCTGATCAATTGTTGGCGCGATTGCAACCAAAAAGCGACCAGCGCATTTTGGATTTGGCCACAGGCACAGGCCATGTGGCGTTGGCGGCTTGTCAGATGTTGACCACAGGACGGGTGACAGGCATTGATTTGTCAGAAAAAATGCTGGACAAAGCATATGAAAAAATCCAGCATTTAAAGATTAAAAACATTGACTTATATAACATGGATGCCGAGAATTTGGAATTTAAGTCCCAATTTTTTCACCATGGGGTGTGTGCTTATGGATTGCCGTTTTTTAATAATCCAATTAAGGCGTTACAAGATTGTCGCCAAGTGATATGCTCGGGCGGGCAGTTGCTGTTTGCGCTGTGGGATGAAAGCGCGTTTCAGCCTGTGCTGGGCGTGTTACAACAGCAATTGGCGCAACGCAAACTGACCACCTTTATGGCGGCGGCTAAAGTGGGCATGAATCCTATACAAATCAAGATGTTGTTTCAAAAAGCGGGTTTTGCTGATTGCCCAATCCAAACCCAACCGCTGGGCTACCATTTGCAACGCTTGGGCGACAGTTGGGATGTGGTGTATCACAGCCATTTGCGTATTGCCTTGTCAGCCTTGCCGCCTGCGTATATAACTGATTTTAAATTGGATTTTCTGCAACAAATGCAAAAACTGAGCTGTGATCAAGGTTTGTGGCTGGACATGACCAGCCATTTTGTCACGGTGACTGCTTGAGTATAGACTTGATTGGTACAACCCTTGCTGTTGTGCGATAATTTAATAGAATTTACGCGATATTTTTTCTATAATGACTTAAAAAAATAAGGTGCAAACCCTCCTTTTATATAAAGCGTATCACTGTGTTCAAATGCCTCGCAAAAACCAGCCTGTTTTTTGTCTTCATCTCAATTGCCATGACATTGTTGATGTGGTTAAGCCATTATTCGGGGCTTACTTTCGCTGTGTCTGCCTCTGCCCATAAACAGCCTGTGGCAACCATGCCTGCCGTGCAAACCGCTACCCCCAAAGTACAGCCGCGACCACAACAAGATTTTTTATTGGCACAAAATCACAAAGTGATGGCCGCCAGCATTATTTTGCATTTTGACGATAAAAATCTCAGCTACCGTGCGCAACAACAGTTGGAACAAGTTTTAAAAGACCGTCAAGTGAATGAAAAAACTCAAATTGTGGTTTATGCAGGCCACACGGATGAATCAGGCAAGTTATACCATCCGCACATCACCCAATTGCAAGCGCAAACTGTGGCGCGTGTGGCTTTGGCTTATACCCGTCAAATTAAAATCAAATTATACGAATACCCTGCCAAAGCCAATACAGTTTTATTAGAAATTTTATAAACTTACATCAGGCAAACCGTGCAGGCGAAAAAAGTTTTGTGTGGTTTGTGCGGTCAATTCAGTCAAATCCACTTGCTTTAATTCGGCTATAAATTCAGCGACATGGCGCACATAAGCGGGCTGATTTTTTTGGCCACGATGGGGCATTGGTGCAAGATAAGGCGAATCCGTTTCAACCAGCATTTTAGACAACGGCACTTGTTTGGCGGTTTGTTGCAATGCGGTGGCGGATTTGAAAGTGACAATGCCCGAAAACGAAATATAAAAGCCCAAATCCATGGCTTGTTGCGCTGTTTCCCAATCTTCGACAAAACAGTGCATGATGCCACCGACTGCATCGGCTTTTTCTGCGCGCAAAATCTGCAACGTGTCGCGGGTGGCTTCACGGCAATGAACAATCAGCGGTTTGTTGACCTGTTTGGCGGCGGCAATGTGTTGGCGAAAACACTGTTGTTGCTCAACACGGTCTGCGGGGTTACGAAAATAATCCAAACCCGTTTCCCCCAAGGCAATGATATGCGGCGCGCTGGCCAATTCGCTCAACACCTCAACGGAGGTGGGTTGATTGGCGGCGCGGTTGGGATGAATGCCGACTGACGCAAACACAGGGGCAAACTCGGCACAGGTTTGTTTCAAGGCGGGATATTCATCCAGTTCCACCGAAACATTGAGAAAATAGCCCACGCCTGCCGCTTGCGCTTGAGCCAACACGGTGGCAGTGTCGATTGCCAACATCTGCAAGTGACAATGGGAGTCGGTCAATAATACGGTGTTCAAAAGCAATTCTCCGATGTAAAATAAATCAATGACGGTAAAAGCTTAAATCAGCCAAAATTGGAATGCAACTTGATAAACTCAAGCCAGCATGGACAAAGTGCGGTCAATGAAGCCTATCAATTAAAATTTAACCCAACAGAGACAACGCTTTAGCATTTATTATGGGCAAAGATTTATTCAACGACTATTTTCGTTTTTTTGGTGTGGTGCAACGTTTGTTGGATTTGGCGATTTTGCTCATGGCCTGTCTGCTGTCGTTTTGGCTGTATTTTCATTCAATTCACCTGCCTGACAGCTATATCCGATTGTTATTAATGATTTTATTCCTGTCTGTGCCGTTGTTTCCCTATTTTGGATTATACCGCATTTGGCGCGGCGGCTCTGTTTTTGAAGAACTCAAAGCCTATTTTCTGGCTGTGTCCGCTTTGTTTTTGACCATGGCTTTGTTATTGTTTTTATTGAAAATTGGCAGTGTTTATTCTCGCGGTTGGTTTATACTGTGGTTTGGTCTGAGTGTGGCTTTGGCCTTTGCTTTTCGTATTTTATTGCGCTCAACCGTGCGCCATTTACGGTGCAAAGGCTTTAATCAAAAAAACATCGTGCTGGTTGGCGGCGACAACGCGCTGGGACAACGGGTTTTTGCCACATTATCCCAAGCCCATTGGTTGGGATTCGATATAAAAGGTGTTTTTTATCAAACAGATGTTTTAATTCCCGATGCGGTCAATTTGGGCAAAATCGAACAGTTGGCCGCTTATTTAGCCCGCGAAAAAGTGGATGAAGTTTGGATTACCCTGCCTTTGCGTCAAATCGAACAAGTGCAGAAAGTCTTGAATTTATTGCAAAATTCAACGGTCAACGTGCGCTTAGTGCCTGATATTTTTAGTTTATCCTTAATCAACCATTCAATGACCGAGGTGGCGGGTTTGCCCGTGATTTCATTGTCGTCTTCACCGATGACCACAGGCAACCGTTTGTTGAAAGCCATCGAAGATAAACTGTTGGCCAGCTTGATTTTATTGCTGATTTGGCCTGTGATGTTGGTGCTTGCCATCGGCGTTAAGCTGTCATCGAAAGGCACAATTTTATTCAAACAACGGCGGTATGGTTTAAGCGGTCGATCCGTCTGGGTGTGGAAATTTCGCACCATGACAGTTTGTGAAGACGGTGAATGTATTAAACAAGCGGTGAAAAATGATGTGCGAATCACCCATTTTGGCGCATTTTTGCGTCGCACTTCCTTGGATGAATTACCTCAATTTATCAATGTGTTACAAGGACAAATGTCCATTGTCGGGCCACGCCCCCATGCCATTGTGCATAATGAACAATATCGGAAACAAATTCCTAAATACATATTGCGTCACATTGTAAAACCGGGCATCACAGGTTGGGCGCAAATCAATGGTTGCCGTGGAGAAACCGATACTTTAGAAAAGATGGAACAACGCATTGCCTACGACTTGTATTACATTGAAAACTGGTCATTATTGTTTGATTTGAAAATTATAGCCTTGACTGTTTTCAAAGGTTTTATTCACAAAAATGCCTACTGAGCAAAGAGAACTTTTATGCCTTCATCACCCCCCAGTTTAACGCCTGTTGCCTCTGCGTTGAGCCAATTATTGAATCAAGTCAATCCCTTAGCGCGAACCGAAAACCTGCCCTTGGCGCAGGCATTAAATCGGGTGTTGGCCAAAACGCAGATTGCGTCCATCAACGTGCCGCCAACCGATAACAGCGCGATGGATGGTTATGCAATTCAATGCCATGATATTGCACAAATTCCCACCCACTTGCCTATCAGCCAACGCATTTGCGCGGGCGATGTGCCTGTGGCTTTGTCTGCGCAAACGGTTGCCCGTATTTTCACGGGTGCGCCGATTCCCGCCAACGCCGATGCGGTGGTGATGCAAGAGCATTGTCAAGCCGATGATAGGGGCGTGACTGTTTTGCAAGCGGTTAAAGTCGGGCAAAACATCCGCCGTGCAGGTGAAGACATTGTGCAAGGCAGTGACGTTTTGCGGGCAGGTTGTCGCTTGCGGGCGCAAGAACTGGGTTTGGCCGCTTCGCTGGGCATAGGTAAATTGCCTGTTTATCAACAAGTTAAAGTGGCTGTCTTCACCACAGGCGATGAACTGCTGGAGCCTGATGAACCGTTGACCCCGGGCAAAATCTACAATTCCAACCGCTACACCTTATTGGGCTTGTTGCAAACTTTAGGCTGTCAAATCATTGATTTAGGTCAGGTGGCCGATCATTTAGCCGCCACCCAAGCGGCGTTGAGCCAAGCGGCTGAGCAAGCGGATTTGATCATCACCACGGGCGGGGTGTCGGTGGGCGAAGAAGACCATGTGCGCCATGCGTTGCTGGCGTTGGGGCGGTTGCATTTGTGGAAAATCGCGGTTAAACCGGGCAAACCGCTGGCTTTTGGCCAAATCAACACCACGCCGTTCATCGGTTTACCGGGCAATCCCGTGTCGGCTTTTGTCACTTTTTGCCTGTTTGTCGCGCCCTTGCTTAAAAAAATGCAGGGCTTGACCCAAATCCATGCCCGCGCCTGTTCATTGCCCGCGTATTTTGCTTGGCCAACGGCGGGTAAACGGCAAGAATATTTGCGCGCCCGCTTGGCCCATGTCGATGGTCGCTTGGGGCTTGAGTTGTATCCGCACCAAGGTTCAGGCGTGTTGAGTTCGGTCAGTTTCAGTGATGGTTTGGTAGAAGTTCCCATAGGTACTACAATACAACACAATGAAATGGTTCAATTTTATTTTTACAGTGAATTGCTGGCATGAACGAACTCACCCACATTGACAGCCAAGGTGCGGCGCAGATGGTCGATGTTTCGGCCAAAGCGAGCAGCGAACGCCAAGCGATGGCGACCGCACGGGTTTATATGCAACCTGCCACTTTGCAAAAAGTCATCGCGGGCCAGCACAAAAAAGGCGATGTATTGACGGTGGCCAAAATCGCGGGTATTCAAGCGGCCAAACGTTGTGCGGAGTTGATTCCCCTGTGTCATCCGTTGTTGTTGACTCAAATTGAGGTGAATTTGCAGACGGATGAAACTAAAAACTGCATTAAAATCTACAGCTTGTGCAAGCTCAACGGTCAAACAGGGGTGGAAATGGAAGCATTGACCGCCGCCAGCGTCGCCGCTTTGACCATTTATGACATGTGCAAAGCGGTTGACCGTGGGATGCGCATTGACGGCATTCAAGTTTTGAAAAAAAGCGGCGGCAAAAGCGGCGATTGGCAGTTTGGTGAAGCCGATTGATCAGTTCGCCACGCTTAACGCCCATTTTTTCGCCGCAGTCAAATCCATTTTGCCCGTGCCTAATTTGGGCAGGCTTTCCAGTAAATGACAGCTTTTAGGTTGCATTAACGGCGGGATGTCGCTTTTTAATATTTTGTTTTTCAATAGGTTAGGATAATCTGCCGCCGCTTCACCTGCCAGCAACAGCACAATTTTTTCGCCTTTGCTGGTGTCAGGAATCGCCACCGCGATACATTCAATTTCTGGGTTATTAATCAAGCGGTTAATCGCGGTTTCAACGGCGGTCAGGCTGATCATTTCGCCGCAAATTTTGGCAAAACGGGAATAACGGTCAACGATGGTCAAAAAGCCGTCAATATCCAGTTTGCCTTTGTCGCCTGACAGATACCAGATTTTTTTATCTTGTTTGACAATAACTTGCGCGGTTTTTTCGGGGTCTTTGAGATAGCCTTGCATCACTTGCGGGCCGCTGATGAGAACCAAACCCGCTTCGCCTGTGGGTACAGCGGCCAAGGTGTCGGGGTCAACGATTTTGATGCGCGTGCCGGGCAAAGACAAGCCCACTGTGCCGATTTTATTGCCGATTTGCACATCGCCGTTGTACGACAACAAGATGTCGGGTAAATTGACGCTGGCAATCGGTGCGGTTTCGGTTGCGCCATAGCCTTCCAAAATGGTTTTATCGAATTTTTGCTGAAAAGCTTGGCGCACATCGTCGCTTAAGCGTTCCGCGCCGGTGATGACAATGCGCAAGGATTCAAATTGCAAACGGTGCAAACGACGGTTGCGGGTGTAAAGCCGTAAAAAAGTCGGTGTGGCCACCAAAATGCTGATGCTGTGTTGCGCCACCAACCGCCCCACGGTTTTGCCGTCAGTCGGGTCGGCTTGGCACACCAACGGCATCCCTTCCAACAGCGGCATCAAGGTGGTGACAGTCAAACCAAAGGCATGAAACGTTGGCAATGCGCTGAGTACCACATCTTCATCACGCGGATTGATCAAAGCCACTGATTGTTTGATGTTGCTGATGATGTTGGCGTGGGTCAGACACACCCCTTTGGGTATGCCTTCACTGCCACTGCTGAACAAAATCGCCGCGACATCGTCCAGTTGTACCGATGCCAAATACCGCCATTTCAGCCACCACAACGGTAACAACACCGCCTGCAAATAAGCTGACAGCGTTTGGCCTTTGGACAGCCCTTGTTTGATGTCTTCCAAAAACAAGACCCGATGGCTTTCGCCTAAAGCGGTTAAGTCCATGCCATGTTGTTGTAATTTCTTGAAAAATTGGCGCGAGCTGAGAATGGTTTTAATGTCAGCACGGGCAATGGCCGATTCAATCACCGCAAGGCTGGCGGTGTAGTTGAGGTTGACCACGGTTTTACCCAAAGCCAAGCTGGCCATATTGGCAATCACTGTGCCTGCGGATGCAGGCAATAAAATGCCGATGTTTTGTTGCTCAGCCACAGAGGGGCGTAATTTTTTCTGAAAAGCCAACACCGCCGCCAATAAACGGCTGTAGCTGAATTTGTTGCTGCCATCGATAAGGGCGGTTTGGTTTTGCATGGTTTTGGCGGTGGTGAAAAAGCTTTCAGCCAAGGGTTTAAGGTTTTGGGTATATTGCCGCCAAACGTGAAGGGAGGTTTCCAATACCGCTTGTTTAACCGCACTGGCGGGGACGTTGTCGGGCAATGGTTGGCCAAAACCGACGGTGATGCTACGCCCACCTTTGTCGCTGGAAATGCGGCGGTATTTGCTGGCGGCATAGGAAAATTGTGTTCCCCATAAACCATGCAGATAAAACGGGACAATTTTCGCCCCCGTGTCTTTGGCCGCCAGCTCAAAACCTGATTTAAATGCGCCCAAATGGCCGTTTTGTGAAATATGACCTTCTGGAAACAAGGCCACCACTTCACCTTGTTGTAAACGGTGGCGGACTTTTTCCAGCGCGTGTTTTGCCCCGCCGCTGATGGGAATCACGCCGAATAAATCCAAAAACCAGCGCAAATACCAGCGGTCATAATACAAACGGTGCATCACAAAGCGAATCGGACGCGGCGAGGCGATTTGCAACACCGCCCAATCCAGCCAACTGACGTGGTTGCCCAACAACAAAACGCCGCCTGTGGAGGGCAAATGGTGCATGTCCACGGCCTGCACTTTGTACCGCCATTGCAACAAACCGCCCAAGGAATAACGAATCAACGATTGCGGCAATTTGGCCACCGCATACAAACTGCCCAAAAAAGTGACCAGCGCAAGCAGATAAAAAACCGTTTGATTACTGATGTTTAGATAAGCCAATAAAATGGAGAAGGCCAAAAAGCCGAGCATAAACCAGTTTTGAATGAAATTATTGGCGGCGACAATCACCCCTGATTGACCTTGTTTGGCGTGGTATTGAATCAGGGAATTGAGCGGCACAATGAACAGGCCGCCGAAAAAGCCAAAGATTGTGCAAACCAAGGCCAACAGCCCATAATTTTTCAACCACGGCAAAAACAACAAGGCCACGCACATGCCCAGCGCACCCAAGGGGATGATGCCCGTTTCAATATAATTGCGCGACACTTTGCCCGCAAACAGCGACCCCAACACGATGCCGATGCCTGCCATCGCCATGATGCCGTTGGCCACCATGGTGTTGGTTTCGCCCGTGAATTCTTTTAAATGCGCGCTGAAATTGGCGACAATCACTTGATTAATCGCAAAAAAAATCGACAAGCCGATGATGCTCAACCAAATGGTTTGGTTTGACCACGCGGCGTTGAGGTTTTGTTTTAAGGTGTTGAAACGCATATAGTTTGGCCAGTCAAAACGCAGTTGTTCATCGACTTCTTGTTTTTGTGGCAAGGACAACGATAAATAAAATTCCACTGCTGTGCCTGCCACCAGAAAAAAGCCTACATATTTAATGGATTGCAAAATCTCGCCCAGCGATTGCGCATGGGCTGAAAACCAGTATTCAAACAACACGGTATAGGCAATCATGCCGCCCAAAATGGCCACAATGGTCACCGCTTGCACCGCTGAATTGGCTTGGGCAATGTGGTCTTTGCCCACCAGTTCGCGGATATAAGCGTATTTGGCGGGCGAATAAATTGCACTTTGCAACCCTAAAATGAATGTCATCCAAAATGCCGCCCAAAACCAACCCATGTAATAGCAGACGGTAATCGCCAAGGTGATGGGAATGGCGATAAACGCCGCAATTTGGATAATGCGTTGTTTGGGAAATTTATCGGACAAAAAACCTGCGGGGGTGAAGGTCATCACAAACGGCAATAAAATCATCGCTTGAATCACGGCGGTGTAAATGCGCAATTCGTGTTCGGTATAGTGTTTAAACAGCGTGTTTTGAATAATGATTTTATGACCTAAGTCAGTGAAAGCATTAAGAAAAACAATGAGGATGAAGGAAGTGAACCCCAAATAAGACCAGATAGAGCGCGGCATGATTTAACCTAGAGTGAATGTGTGAGGACGGGCATGACAGGGTTTAATAAGCTATCTCATTGTTTTTGCATTAAATAAGTGATGACTTCGCCTAAATATTTCAATAAATCAGTGGCCATGCCCGAATGATAACGGTTGATGTCTCGGCTGGCGATGGCTAAAATACCATACGGCTCAGGCATGCCCAAGGGAATCAACACCGCTGATGCCATTGCTTGTTTGGCAAACAAATAAGCGTTCTGCTCTGCTGATAAGCGACCACAAATGGGCGTGTTGATGCCCAGCACGCTTTCAAATAACCGAAACACTTGGGCATCGTATTCGCAATATTCTGGCCGATTTTTCAACCCTGTAGGCGGTAAAGTGAACAAGCGCAAGCTGATGCCATCGGCATTAAATTCATCAGTCAATTGCTGATACAAGCTGTCAAACAACACATGACCTTGTTTGTCCAACAATCGCAATACAATGCGTTGAATACGTTGATTTAATTTTTCGTTATTTTCTGCCAATTTAATCAATGTGTTGAGCTGACGTTGTAATTGCTGGTTTTCATTGCGCAACACCGCCAGTTGTCGTTCAACCAATGACACCGCTTCACCGCGTTTATGCGGAATGCGCATTTTTTGTAGCAAAGCTTCGTGAGACAAAAAAAACTCAGGGTGACGTTGCAAATAATTCACCACATTCATTTCAGCGTATTCATCTGTTGGCATACAACACTCCATTAGTCGATGGAAATTTGACCATTATAATGCCAAAGTCAAGTCTGTTTTTAGTTAAGTTGATGTCAGTTGAACTTTGGGTAAGTATTTTGCTTGGTATACAGGCTTAATTTTTATAAAAATTAAGGATACTACAAATGAAACGATTATCTTGGCTGTGCGGGCTGTTGTTTTTATCGCAAGCGGTCTGTGCCGCAGAACTTGGGCAATATCCGCCTGTGCCTGTGGTGGGCGGCGTGGCTGTTATTTCATTGGTCCATACAGATGAAAACACCCCTGACATGGTTTATCAAGGCCAGCGGGTGTTGGTGGTTAAAAAAGGTCATCAATGGTGGGCTGTGGTGGGTATTGCGTTAACTGCCAAAGTGGGGCAACACACCTTGACCGACCGCAAAAACAACCGCCGTTATCATTTTCAAGTGCAGAATAAGAAATATGCCAGCCAATACATTACGTTAGAGAACAAACGCCAAGTCAATCCCAATAAACAGGATTTAAAACGGATTGCCCAAGACACCCAACAGATTAATCAAGCGTTGACCACCCCTTGGCGCGATGAGCAGAACCCTCTGATATTGCCGTTAAAACAACCTGTGGCGGGGATTATCAGCAGTCCCTTTGGTTTGAAGCGTTTTTTTAATCAACAGCCACGCAAACCGCATCGCGGGATTGACATCGCCGCTGAACAAGGTCAAGCGATTGTCGCCCCTGCTGATGCAACCGTCATCAATGTGGGTGATTATTTTTTCAATGGCAACACCGTGTTTTTAGACCACGGCCAAGGCCTGATTACCCTGTATTGTCATATGGATAAAATTGATGTGCAACTGGGACAACAGGTGGCGCAAGGGGAAAAAATTGGCGAAGTCGGCATGACAGGGCGGGTGACAGGACCCCATTTACACTGGGGGGTGCGGTTGAATCGACAATGGGTTGATCCCACGTTATTGCTTGAAAAATAGGCCAAGCAGGAGCCAGTTTGCTGACTCCTGTGGGTCATCAGCGGTTAACTTGTTGCATCACTTCGTCAGCAAAATTCTCATTTTTCTTTTCCAGACCTTCGCCCACTTCAAAACGCACGAAACTCAACACCTTGGCATGGTTTTTCGCCAGCAATTTACCCACGAATACATCAGGGTCTTTAACAAAGGCTTGGCCCACTAAAGTGATTTCTGCCAGATATTTATGAATGCGCCCTGTGATCATTTTTTCAATGATAGCCTCTGGTTTGCCGCTTTCTTTGGCTTGGGCGATGAAAATGTCTTTTTCTTTTTGCAATAAATCGGCAGGCACCCCTTTTTCATCAATGCAAACAGGGCGGCTGGCGGCGATGTGCATCGCAATGTCTTTGGCCAAATCGGCATCACCGCCTTGTAAATCAACCAAGACACCAATGCGGATACCGTGTTGATAAATGCCAATATAATCACCTTGTTGGCTCATCAACGCCATGCGGCGGACATTCATGTTTTCGCCAATTTTGGCAATCAAATCTTTGCGTTTTTCTTCAACGGTTTTACCGCCAGAAATCACGGTGTCGTTTAATGTCGCCACGTCTGAAATGCTGTTGGTCAAAGCTCCATCGGCCACTGCTTGGCAAAAATTGATAAAATCATTGCCTTTGGAGACGAAATCAGTTTCGCAGTTGATTTCAATCATCGCCACCGCATCATCGCCTGCCGCGATGGCAATCAAGCCTTCAGCCGCAATACGGCCTGCTTTTTTTGCCGCTTGGGCTTGGCCTGCAATGCGCATTGCTTCAATGGCCGCTTCAATGTTGCCCTTGTGTTCGGTTAAGGCTTTTTTGCATTCCATCATGCCTGCGCCAGTACGTTCACGTAATTCTTTGACCAATGCCGCAGTAATATTCATACCCTCAATCCTTTAAGCTTGTTCTTGGGAAGTTGCATCCAATGTTTCATTTTGGTCTGCTGTTGGTTCAACAACGGTTTCGGTGTCTTCAACAAAATCGTCTTCACTCATGGCACCCAAAGCCGCTTGTTTGCCATCTAAAATGGCATCGGCCATGCCTTCGACATACAGTTTAATCGCGCTGATGGCATCGTCATTGCCGGGAATGATGTAATCAACGCCGTTTAATCGGTTGTTGGTATCGACCACACCAACCACAGGAATGCCCAATTTACTCGCTTCGCTGATGGCGATGTTTTCATAACCGACATCAATCACAAACAAGGCATCGGGCAAACCGTTCATGTCTTTAATCCCGCCTAAACTGCGGTCTAATTTTTCCAATTGACGGCTGATGGACAAGGCTTCTTTTTTCGATAACTTAGCCAACGTGCCATCAGTGGCCATATTTTCTAATTCTTTCATGCGTTTAATAGACGCTTTGACCGTTTTGAAATTGGTCAACATCCCGCCCAACCAACGGCGGTTGACAAACGGCATACCACAACGTTGCGCGGCAGCTTTCACGGATTCTTGTGCGGCGCGTTTGGTGCCGACAAATAAAATTTTGCCTTTGTTTGCCGCTAATTTGCCCAAGAAATTGGCAGAATCATGAAACATCGGCAAGGAATGTTCTAAATTGATGATATGAATTTTATTGCGCGCACCGAAAATATACGGTGCCATTTTGGGATTCCAATAACGGCATTGGTGGCCGAAATGTACGCCAGCTTCCAACATTTGGCGCATAGAAACACGATTTGACATGCAAAAAACCTATAGAAAGGGTTAATTATTCACCATACACCCCAAATTTGAACTTTATTCAAAGCACCCTCAAATTTAAGCTTTGTGTTGGCAGAGTCATTTTATACAAAACCTGTTTGAAATCGGGTAGCATATCACTGATTTCAAAGTAAGCCCTTAAAAATGTTTGCGCTTTATATCACAACGACCGTGAAAAAACAATGAGAGACCTTTAATGACCACAAAGAAAATCATCATCAAAACCGCCGCTGAAATTGAAAAAATGCGTATCGCAGGTCGCTTGGCGGCTGAGGTGTTGGACATGATTGCCCCTTATATACAAGCAGGCATCACGGGTGATGAAATCAATCAAATTTGTCACGATTATATTGTCAACCAGCAACAAGCGATTCCCGCGCCCTTGAATTATCACGGTTTTCCCAAGTCAATTTGTATTTCCATCAACCACCAAGTTTGTCACGGCATTCCCAGCGCAAAACGGTTAAAAAACGGTGACATTGTCAATGTTGACATCACCGTGATTAAAGAGGGCTATCACGGCGACAGCAGTCGCATGTTTTACATTGGTGAACCGAGTATTTTGGCCAAACGTCTGGTGCAAACCAGCTATGAATGTTTGCAAATTGGCATTGAACAGGTCAGACCCCATGCGACATTGGGCGACATTGGTGCGGCGATTCAACACCATGCAGAGAAAAATCATTTTTCTGTGGTGCGCGAATATTGTGGTCATGGCATCGGTCGCCATTTTCATGAAGAACCCCACGTTTTGCATTACGGCAAACCAAACACAGGTGCCACCTTGAAAGCAGGCATGATTTTCACCATTGAGCCGATGATCAACGCAGGCAGCCGCCAAATCAAACGTTTGCCCGATAAGTGGACGGTGATCACCCGCGATCGCCAATTGTCCGCCCAATGGGAACACACGGTGTTGGTCACTGACACGGGCGTGGAAATTCTCACTTTATCACAAAGCAACGATGTTTAATCTCACACAAATTATGGTCATTGCCGCAGGGGGTGCAATCGGTGCGGTGTTGCGTTTTTGGGTTTCTAATGCGGTTTATCAAATTTTAGGGCGCAATTTTCCCTATGGCACATTGGCAGTTAATGTCATCGGTTCATTTTTGATGGGTTTTTTGGCGGTGTTGTTGCTGGAACACTTCAATGCGTTGTCGGTGCATTGGCGTGCCGCGTTGCTGATCGGTTTTTTGGGCAGTTTTACCACGTTTTCCACTTTTTCCTTGGAAACCTTGCATTTATTGCAACAAGGCGAATTTTTAAAAGCCACGGGCAATATTCTATTCAGCGTGTTTATTTGTTTGCTTGCCGTTTGGCTGGGGGCGGCTTTGGCAAAATGGGGTTATCCTTAATGTTACCGATTAACCGATGGCCAACAGATGAACGCCCCAGAGAAAAATTATTGCAACGCGGGGCGACCGCATTGTCTGATGCAGAATTGTTGTCCATTTTTTTGCGTACAGGGGTTAAAGGCCAAAATGCCTTGGATTTGGCGCGTGATTTATTGGTTGAATTCAAAGGCTTAAGTCGTTTGATGACCGCTGAGCAAAGCCAGTTGTGCGCCAAAAAAGGGCTAGGCCCCGCCAAATATGCCCAATTGCAAGCGGTGTTGGAACTCAGTCGGCGTTATCTGGCTGATTGTCTGGCACGCGGCGAACAATTGAACAGCCCCGATGATTTGCGCCACTACTTGGCCAGCCAGCTTCGAGGCTATCGCCATGAAGTGTTTGCGGTTTTATTTTTGGACAATCAAAATCGAATGATTCAATTTGAGCCGTTATTCACTGGCACCATCAACGGTTCAAACGTTCATCCCCGCGAAGTGGTCAAGCGCAGTTTATATCACAATGCGGCGGCAGTCATTTTTGCCCACAACCACCCCTCAGGTTTGGCTGAACCCAGCAATGAAGATGTTGAAATCACTCATTTTTTACGAAAAGCATTGGCCATGGTGGATGTGACGGTGTTGGATCATTTTATCATCGGCGATGGCCCACCTGTGTCGCTGTTAGAACGGGGCTTGTTGTGACACAGGATGCAACAGCCGTACGCGCAAACGGCGATAAGCCGCAGGTTCGCTTAAGCTGTCGGCAAACAACAGCATGGGCTGAATCTGACCGTATTGGTCGCGTAAATTCAATAAAATAAACCACGGCCAAATGCGACTGCTGGGGTCAATGGTATAACTTTGGTTGTCAGCATCGTTGATGATGCCCGTGTTAAATAACACCAAAGATTGCAATGGTTTGCGTTGATAAAACCGTAAATGACGGCGGTATTCCTGCCATAAACTCAAATGCAACACGCCAAAGACAAAAATTTTAATCGCCATGGGTAATGTGGCAAAAAACAACAAAGCACTGCAACTGATGGATAAAAAAAGCAGAATGACCGCCAAAACAGGGGAGAAAATCAATTGCAAGCGCAAAGGCGCGGTTAATATTTGATATTTCACGGTTTTTTCTAAGGTTTGCGCGCCACAGTGACAATAAAATTCCCATAACCGTCAATCAGCGAAAACAAGGGAGCCAAATAAGTGAAGCTGATGGATTGCAGTGTCTCATGGCCAATTTTTATTTCTTGGTCATCCAATTTCAATTTGAGGTCGGGCATGTCACCCAACACGCTGGTCACGGTTTGTTCAACCAAAGGCGTGGCATATTGTTCAACAATTTCAAACCCTTGTTGAATTAAAAACTGTTTTTGTGTCGGCTGTTGCCAGCGAATTAAATTTTGGGGCGGCAAATCGCCGTGTTCTAAACCCAAATGTTTGTGCGGGTTGTATATCCCTGCGACAAAAGCCAAACGGTTGGCATTGGGCGTGGACAAGAACCAATAACCGCCTGATTTCAAATGATTAAAAACCTGCTGTGCCAACTGTTTTGGTTGGGTAATGTGTGCCAGCACATCAAACGAACTGATGATTTGATATTGCTTGGGAAACGCTTCAGGCAGTTCTTGCCATCGGTTGGCAACGGCTAACAGGCTGTTTGGAAAGAAGTTTTTACCTGCATTGACCAACTCAGCGCGGTTACTCACGCCATAAGATGAAAATCCCAAATTTTGACAAAAAGCGACAAACGCCCCGATATTACAACCGATGTCAAGATGCGCGCCCTTATTGGGCATAAAACGCATGATGTCGGCTATTTTTTGCATGTGTAGTTGGGCAATTATGCCTTGAATCAATGTGTTAGCCTGTTCTGCTTGGGCAACTTGGGATAAATCAGGCAGGTGTTTGGGTGTTTCATTAAAAATCAAATCATCCGCTTGTTCATGGGGTTGCGAAAACACCGCATGACAATGATTGCATTCAAATAATTGATAATCCAACCAAACATCTTGTTTTTGTGACGGCACTTGGCTGGCACACACAGGACAGGTTTTTAGGGATTTGCTTTGGGTTTTGACTTCATTCAATGCGTCTAATACAGAATTTAAATCCAGATTTTCCCAGAGCTTAAGCAAGCCTTCGGTTTCCTCAATCGTCAACTGCTCATGTTTGTGCTTACTAAACAAGGGGTTATCCCGTGCATCGGGCAATAAAAGGCCACGGGTATGGGGATAATGCGAAACGCGGGTGACAGGGTCAATGGTGGAAAACAAAACCACGGTGGGAATATCAAAGCTGTCGGCGATGTGATAGACCACAGTATCGGCGGTGATAATGGCATCCATTGCTTTGATAATACAACATAAATGCTCAAATGAAGCCGATAACGCCGTCATGTTGATAAAACGCGGATGTTCAAATTCAATTGGTAGCACACAAACCACCGTGTAATCGGTTTGTGCCAAAATAAAATTTAAAAATCGCGCCTGCTGGCCATCGGGAATACTGCGGATATGGGTGCTGGTTTTGGGATGAAACAACAGCAAAGGACGGCCTTGGTGTTGGAGAATCGCCAAAAATACAGCTGTGTGGCGTTCAATTTTTCGATTACATTTGATTAAGTTGCGCTTGTCTTCTGCTTTGATTTCATTGCCGTCAATGCCCATTTTGTGGAAATAAAAATCCAACATCGGCATACCTTTGAATTGGTCATAAACGTCGATAAAGCCTGAAAAATCCAAAAACGCATCATAGGCAAAAAAAGTTTCCAAAGTCAGCGGCATGTTTTTGATTTCATTGACACAATTTTGTTGTTGGTAAATGGCTTGGGTATAATATAAGCGGTCTGCGCGGGTAAAAATGTCAATTTTAACGTCAGAAAAATGTTGTTTTAAGGTTTTGTGCAACACCCGCAAAGCGGTCAATCCGATAATCGCATCACCCAATCCGCCACCCACGCCGTTCAGCAAGGCAATGTGCAGAACTTTTTTACCTCTAAATAATTGAATTTGCTCTAATAACGAGACTTTTTGTTGTTTGAATTCTGGTTGGAGATGCAACCTATCAGGTTCATTGATATTAGATAAACCCAATTCAACAGGAAAGCGCGCCATTTGCCGAATTTGTGCTTCGTTCAATAAATGGCTGTGGATTTTTTGGGCTAAAAAAGTTTGGTTTAGGTCTTGGTATTCGCTGAATGTGGTGCAATACACCCGATCAATCGGGGTTTTAACCGCTTTATCGTTAAAATTGGGGCAAGCCAAATAAACTTGTTGCTGTTTGCCTTCGATGGTGAGGGTAATGTCTTGATCTAAAATAAAAAAAATCATGTCACAGCCTTTTTTGAGAAAAATGAGTAATTGAGTGCGCGAAACAACCAAAATTGTTCGCCCAGTGTGTTCATCAACACAGGTAAAACCACGTCCAATTCTGCATTAAAATCATGGTTTTGAATGTCTAAAATGAGATGATAAACCAATTCAAACCCCAACCGATGATCGGCTGTCATGTCCAGATAGCGGCCATTTTCGCTGTTGGAGAGTTTTTCAATTTCTCCCAACGCAATACGGCTTTTAATTGTCGGCTCACGCACATCACGAAACAGCAGAAATTTAGCGTCTTTGTGGTTGATAATCAATTGGTTAAAATTTTTGATGCGCGTGGTAAACGTGTAGGCATCGGCGTGTAAAAACGCCACCACCGCTTTTTTATGCGGACTGTGTATCAACACATGTTCGGGTAACTTGAGTTTGCCTAAGTGTAAGTATTCAATTTCAAACGGTTTTATACTTTTTAGCGCGTGGAGAATTGACACCAGCTTGCCCAAATCATCGGTGTCGCTGAGGATGGTTTTTTTAGCATAATCGTTGTTCAATTGTTGTTTTTTTTGTGCAACGTAACTTTCGATTTTTGTTTGTTCCACAGGCTTGAGTTGGATTTCAGTAACGGCTGTTTTTAGGCTAAGGTGTTGTTCTATTTTAAGTATTCTCTGTTGTAGTTGTTGCAAAGTGCGTTCAACGTGGACTTCAAAACTCAAAACATTTTGCGGCAACGCCACGCCATCCACTTTGTGGCGATAATAATCAGCAGCGCAATTCAAGACTTCACGAATTGAGCGGTGGCTTAAAATGGTTTGCAATTCTTGTGGCTCAAACAGCGTGTCAATGTCGCTGTCAATTTTGGCTAATTTCAACGCCAACATCTCTTTGAGTTCATCGGGTGCGGGCAAGCTTAATTGTACTTGGCATTGACCGATGCGCTCAGTGATGGAACTGTCAAAATACTGTTTAAAATACCGCCAACGGTCTGGAAATAAGTTAAACAATATCAAACTGTTGGGAACATGGGTGAACAATTCTTTTATCGCTTCACCAAAACGCAACAGCAGGGTTTGGTTGTATTTCAAGCCTTCCAATTGGTCAAAAATGATGATCAGCGGTTCATTGATAACCGACAGTTTGCCAAACACCATCATCGCTTGCAACGCAAAGTCTTCGCGGTTGAACTGTTCTTGCCAATTTTTCAGCCCGATTGCCACCAGTTCATCATCGGACAAGTAATGGCCTGCTAACCAACGTCTAACCGATTCGCGTTTATGCACCTCGGAATAACGGCAAAATTTAATCAGCCCTCTGATGAGGTCAGGAGCATAATCGCTAAAACCATGGTGTTTTTGCCACCACAGCAAAGTGTGGCGTTCGATATAATCCCAGTTGCGACGTTTCACCTCCGTCCCATCTTTGCCCAAGACCTCATAAATATTTAAATGATCTTGCAACAACGCGCGCAAAATCTTGTCTTCATTTTTGCTCAATTTGGGTTTTGCTTGCAACGCTTGAATGACAATTTTGGCAAAAACTATACCCAGTAAATATTCCAGTTGTGAATAGGCGGTGTCGGGAATCAGTTCAATAAACGATTCTAACATACGGCTGTAAATGTGATGAAGCACCGCTTCTTCATGGTTGGGTTGTCGAATAAAAAACAAGCGGTTGCGTGACAACGTGCGTAGTGCCAAGCGCATCATCAAATGGGTTTTGCCATTGCCCGCCTCGCCCAAAATCACCACGCCACGGCTTTGTTGATTGCCATCGTTTTTGATTTCCTGCAACACCGTGGTCAAACGCAAAAACGCATGGTGATGAATAGAGTCAAAATCTGGATGGTGTTGAAATGGGTTATCCACCCGCGTGTTGCTGAATGGATTGGGATGTTTTTTATCCGATTGATTATGTTGTAAAATCTTGCGATACAGTTGTTGGGTAAACTGGGCATCATACAGCGCACTGTGCGCCGCTTGGCTGTTGAAATACTGCTGATTCACCTGCAAATGCAATGATTTACTCAAATGTTCCAAACTGTAGCCCGTCAATTTGGGAAAACAACTTTTGGCCCATTCAAAACTGCAAATGAATTCAAAGTTCGGCCACGGCAACTGCGCTTGGGCAAAACTGTTTTTTAACACGGTTTCATCATGTTCGGCATAATGGCAAACAATTTTTTTACCCCTTGCCCACTGGGTGAATTGTTGCAACAGTGCAGGCAACGTATAGCTGTCATGTTGCGTGGTGTCCGTTGCAACAAAGCCTTCAAACAGCCGCTTGCCTTGGGCATCTAAAATCGCCACTTCGGTTAAAATGTCTGAGCCTTCGGTATCAACAACAATAAAATCCCCGTCCATTTTTTCACTCTTTTTTAGTTAAACAGCCATTCTATGAGAATCTTGCTTTAATCAGGGCTTCTTTGCGTATTGACAAAAATCCAGCATTGCTTTGGCTTTGTCTTGGGTTTCTTGCAGTTCGGTGTCCAGTTGCGAATCAGCAACAATGCCGCCGCCTGCCCAAAAATGCACTTGTCGTTGATGATACAACAAGGTGCGAATACAAATATTGCTGTCCATTTGACCATCAAAACCGATGTACAGCACACAACCGCAATACACACTGCGCCGATAAGGCTCTAATTCTGCAATGATTTGCATGGCCCGCCGTTTGGGCGCGCCCGTGATTGAGCCGCCCGCAAAACAGGCTTGAAACAAATCCAGCGCATTAAACGATGGCGCAATCGTGCCACTGATGTCGCTGACCAAATGATGCACTGTGGCAAATTGCTGAATTTTAAACAAATTACCCACTTTCACGCTGTGGGGCAAACACACTTTGCTCAAATCATTGCGCAACAAATCGACAATCATTAAATTTTCGGCGCGGTCTTTGGCACACTGTTGTAATTCTTGTTGAATTTCAACATCTTGTTGCGCATTCTGGCCACGGGCGCGGGTGCCTTTAATCGGCTGGGTCAACACTTGGTGGTGGCGCAAACGCAAAAAACGCTCGGGTGAGCTGGATAAAATTTTCAGTTGCGGATAATGCAAATAGGCGGCAAACGGCGCGGGATTGTGTTGGCGCAAATACTGGTACGCTGTCCAAGCATCACCGCTGGCTTGCGCGCTAAAATGACGGGCAAAATTGATTTGATAACAATCACCTGCGCGGATGTAGTGCTGGATTTTGGCAAAACTTTGGGCATATTCAACGGCATTGATTTCGCTTTGCGCGGGGCTGTGAATGTGAAACGGCGCGCTGGGCTGTTGTGTCGGCTGATTGAAAAGCTGGATTAACTGCGGCCACACACGGCGCGTTTTTGCATCGCGGTTCAAGCTGACCAATTGACTGCACTGTTGGTGGTGGTCAATGACCAACGCCCAATCATAAAGGCCGATTTGCATCTGGGGCAACGCCAGCCCGTGTGCGGGCAACGCGATGCCTTGCTGGTGACACGCCCAATCATAGGCGACATAGCCCAGCGCACCGCCGATAAACGGCAAATCGCTGACAATTTCAGGCTCAAAAGCCAAATAATCCGCCAGTAAACGAAACACATCACCTTGATAAAAGCTTGTTTTATCACGGGTTTCTATCCAACAATGGGGTTGTTCAACGGTGAATTTAACACAGGGGTCAGCGCAAATGATGTCATACCGTCCCAAGCCTTGGCTGTCGAGCAACACCGCCCATGGCCAATGGCGAATCTGTGAAAACAGCAACGTGCTGTCCGCGCTGTAATTAATTTGTTGTAAAATCATCCTGTTACAAGGTCAGCGTTTGTTCAGCGTCGGTTGATAAGATGGCACCAAATGGCGTTTGCCGTTGCCGATCAAATCGGCGCGCCCCATGGTTTGCAAGGCTTCGCGTAACAACGGCCAATTGTGGGCATCGTGGTAGCGCAAAAAGGCTTTGTGTAAGCGACGTTGACGCAAGCCTTTGGCCGTGAACACTTTTTCACCTTCGCGTTGGATTTTTTTCAGCGGGTTGTAACCTGTGTGATACATGGTGGTGGCCAAGGCCATGGGCGAAGGCAAAAACGCCTGCACTTGATCCAAACGAAAATTATTGCGCTTGAGCCATAAAGCCAAATTCAACATGTCTTTATCCGTGGTGGCTGGGTGGGCGGCGATGAAATAGGGAATCAAATACTGCGCTTTGCCCGCTTGTTTTGAATATTTTTCAAAGAGTTGCTTAAACTGTTCATAACAGTCAATGCTGGGTTTCATCATTTTGGCCAGCGGCTCGGCTTCGGTGTGTTCGGGCGCGATTTTCAAATAGCCACCGACATGGTGGGTCACCAATTCTTTAATATATTCAGGCGATTGCAGTGCCAAATCATAACGCAAGCCCGAGGCGATGAAAATGCGTTTAATGCCTTTGAGCTGGCGGGCGCGGCGATATAAACGTATCAGCGGAGAATGGTTGGTGTTGAGCTGGGGGCAAATGTGCGGATAAATGCAGGACAACCGCCGACACGCCGCTTGGATTTTGTCATCTTTGCAATGTAAATGGTACATGTTGGCGGTGGGTCCACCCAAGTCAGAGATGTTGCCCGTAAAACCCGCCACTGTGTCGCGGATGGTTTCAATTTCGCGCACAATCGAATCTTCTGAACGGTTTTGGATAATCCGCCCTTCATGTTCAGTGATAGAGCAAAAACTACAGCCGCCAAAACAACCGCGCATGATGTTGATGGAAAAGCGAATCATGTCAAAAGCGGGAATTTTAGCCTTGCCATAAACAGGATGCGGCTGGCGGCTGTACGGCAGTTCATAGACCTTGTCCAGCTCTTGAGTGGTCAAGGGCAGAGGCGGCGGATTGAGCCAAACAAAACGCTGGCCGTGGGCTTGCACCAGCGCACGCGCATTATGCGGATTGGATTCCAAATGCAACAGCCTTGAGGTGTGGGCGTAAAGCAAGGGTTCGCTTTTGACCTGTTCATAGCTGGGCAATTGAATCACGCATTGACGCGGGGCTTGTGATGAAATCGGTTTGAAATCAAGCGTTTGACAATGGGTATCATAAGGGTTTATCGGCGGCTGAATTTTGTTGGGCTTGTCAATGTCGGTGGAATCCAGCAACGGCCCATCACAGGGCAATTGGTTAAGAATAAACGCCGTGCCGCGCAAATCGGTGATGTCGCTGATGGGCTGTTTTTGCGCCAAACGGTGGCTGAGTTCCACCAGCGCGCGTTCCGCGTTGCCATAAAGCAATATATCGGCTTTGCTGTCGATTAAAATTGAGCGGCGCACATGGTCTGACCAATAATCATAATGGGCGATGCGGCGCAAGCTGGCTTCGATGCCGCCGATGACAATCGGCACGTTTTTATAGGCTTCGCGGCAACGTTGGCTGTAGACGATGACACTGCGGTCAGGACGTTTGCCCGCTACGCCTTCTGGGGTGTATGCGTCGTCACTGCGGATGCGACGGTCGGCGGTGTAGCGGTTGACCATTGAATCCATGTTGCCCGCCGTCACGCCAAAATACAGCGCGGGCTGGCCTAAGCGTTGAAAATCTTTGCAATTTTGCCAGTCGGGTTGGGCGATGATACCGACGCGAAAGCCTTGGGCTTCCAATAAACGACCCACCAATGCCATGCCAAAACTGGGGTGGTCAACATAAGCATCGCCTGTGACCAAAATGATGTCACATTGTTCCCAACCCAAAGCGTCCATTTCGGCGCGTGACATCGGCAACACGGGTGCCGCGCCAAAACGTTTAGCCCAATAGGGTTTGTGGTCAAATAAGGCCATGGTTCAAATTCTTAAAAAAATAAATAAAATTATGGCATATTTACTGTTTTTTTTCTGGAGGGAAAATGCTTTTTTCATTGGCTGTTGGCATGGGTTTGCTGTTGTTGGCATGGAGTGCGGATAAATTTGTCCTCAGCGCGAGTGCATTGGCGCGCCATTGGGGCGTTTCACCCTTGGTCATCGGCTTGACCATCGTCGCTTTTGGCACGTCTGCGCCAGAACTTTTGGTGTCGGCGATGGCCGCTTGGCAAGGCAATATGGGGCTGGCGGTCGGGAATGCGATTGGCTCTAATATCGCCAACATCGGTTTGGTGTTGGGCTTGAGCGTGCTGGTGTGGCCGATTAAAGTCCACAAGACCACGTTGCGCCGTGAATTGCCGTTGTTGTTGTTGGTCAGCTTTGGGGTCTATGTTTTATTCATAGACGGCCAATTGCAACGTGGGGACGGTTTGTTGTTGTGGTCAACTTTAGGGGTCAGCCTCTGGTGGCGGATGCGGCAAAAAAGCACCGTTCCCGTTGAGCAAAAAGCCGATGCGGATTATGGTTTGTTGTGGTTTTTCAGTAGTTTAGGGTTGCTTTTGTTGGCTTCCAAGCTGTTGCTCTGGGGCGCGGTGGGTTTGGCGCAACAATGGGCGATTTCGGATGAAGTCATTGGTTTAACCCTTGTGGCGGTTGGCACCAGCTTGCCCGAGCTGGCGACCTCGATGGTGGCGGCACGCCAACGCCAACACGGCATCGCCTTGGGCAATGTGTTGGGGTCGAATTTCTTCAATTTGCTGGCGGTGTTAGGCACGGCGGCTATTTTTCGCCCTGCACCGTTGAGCCAAAACCTTGTTGTGCTGGATTATCCGCTGATGCTGGCGTTCACGGTGCTGTTGTTTGCCTTGGCTTGTTTTGGACGCTTGCAACGTTGGCACGGCGTGCTGTTGTTGTTGGCGTTTTTCGCTTATTTGGGCTGGCTGTTTATGCCACATTCAACAATTCTGTCGCTTCGCTGACTTGAGCAATGTGCAACAATTGCTCAGGTAAATTCAAAAACTCCAATAACTTATTGTTTTGTTGCGCAATTTTTAACCATTCCACCAATAAAGCCAAACCTGCGCTGTCGGTGCGGGTCACTTGGCTTAAGTCAATTTGTACAGGCAAACCCAGTTGTTGTTGTTTTTGCCTGAAGTCAGCCAACGATTGAGTCACGGTTTCAAAGTCAAGTTCACCTTGAATGTGCCAGCAGTCGGGGTTTTGGGTATTGATATGTACATTGTCCATCATCTGTCCTTGTTGTCGATGTGAATAAAGCGTGGATAACTTGTGAATAACTTGCAAAAACCGTGGATAACTTTGCTTTCATCTGCATTAAACGGGGACTTATGCACAAGTTATCCACCAGTTATCCACAAGTTATTAACACCCTAACTCAATGATTTATAGATAAAAAAAGCACTTATCCACGCTTTTGGCTTGCCTAAATAACAATAAATATATATAAAAGCTTATTTTTACTTATAGATAGTGCTAATTTTTATTAGTTATACTACATTTTGGCGTGTTAAAAAAATTACATGTCCATTATATCGACGACGGACGCGGTGACAGCCCCGCAACTTCGATCAATTTACTCCACGCCGCGCCCGTCAATTCGGACGTTAGCTTTTGTAGCTCTTAATACATGACCACTCTCAATAACGTAAAAGAAGATATAGCAGATTGTCTTGCAGGAATCGAGAAATCTTATAATCTGCCTAAAATATGTGAGAAATATAATCTTGAACCAGGAGAAGAGGATGAAGCATTCAGAAG
>DYSU01000040.1 GCA_020726335.1 Thiomargarita sp.
TATAGCATAATTTAGGTTTATATGTACGAATTGTTAGTATTTATATTGTACTAGTGTTGAAACATTTGGCTTATATCCCTCTAATGCCATAAGATTAACGGAAGGACTATATTTTTTGTATATCATCAAGTCATCACCACTACCAGCTCCAATATCAACAACATTATTATATCCCTTAATTTGTTTTGCAAAATCTTCAATATTGTATCTTCCATAATTTAGTTTTTTATCTACCATTTAATTCCTCCATTATTTTTGTAAAACTCTCTACACATTATTGTACTTAAGCCCAATAATTCCAGCATCCAATGACTTTGGTTCCATCTAAATAGGTGATAAATTTGCGGTTGTCCTACAACCCTTTTGCCCGTTCCAATAATTCGGGTGTGGCTTCGTCGGCGTTCCAAGGTTTCCCCGGATGGATGCAGTTGGCGGGACAAATTTCAGCCGCTTCAACCATTTGGGCAAACGTGCCTTGTTGTAAATCGCCAATCATCGCTTGTTTGTTTTCATCATAGACAAACATCATTGCATTGATGTTGATGCAGTCGTTGCAGGTGGTACACAGCGGGGTGTCAATCCACGGGTCACTGAATTCAATCACTGTTTCAACCACGCTGGGGACAGTCGTTTGTGATTCGGCGGGTGTGTCCGTTTTTTCGGCTTTGGCTTTTTCCACTTTGGCGGATTTTGGGGTGAAGGTTTGGTTGATTGCGCCCGAAGTCAAAAAAGAGCTTTTCAACAATGCTTGGGTGAGTTTCTGCATGGTGGCATGGGCGGTTTCATTGCGAATTTCGTTGAGCTGTTGTTCATATTGCAAACTCAAGGCCTCACGCGCTTGTTGTTCTTCGGCTTGAATTTGGGCGCGTTTTTCTGCCAATGCACGGTCAACATATTTGTTGTGAATGCCTGCCATTTCTTGCAATGTGTGCCAATAATTCAAGCGGTCACGGCAACTGAAAATCAGCGCACGCGACACCACCAACCGCCGCACGCACCGCTGGCTGTTGACCGCCCAAATGAAGGGGATTTTTTTCTCGCATTCGGCGGGGGTTTGTTGCAAATAATCGGTGACAGGCATGAGGCTGTCATCTTCAACATGCAACGGCACGACGCGAAAATGTGGACGCAAACGCGGAATTATCAACGCATAATCGGCAAAGCTGAACGGCAATGATTTTTCGGCTTTTTGCCCGTTGGCGGTTTTGTATTCAAACAAGTGTTCAGGCCAATCTTTGTCTGCTTGCGGGTTGCCTGTGAAATTCATGCGCTCGGCGGCGGCATCGCCTTTGTCAGGGTTGATGCAAAAAAACGGATGGGCGCGACTCTCCAAGGCCGCGCCTGCGATTACCCATGCGTTAAAGTGGCGTTTATCGCCGACTTGTTGCAACGCACCTGTGCTGATGAGGTGCAAACCTGCGCGGGGTGATTCCAAAGCCGAGGCAAATTGATGTAACAGGTGTTCATAACGGGCAGTGGAGGTTTGTGACACCATCACTTGGCGGTGGCTGATGCCAAAATAGCCCAGCTCTAAACGATAGCTGTCAAACGGGCTTTGTTGCTCAAGCGCGTAGGGGTTGTTGTGCGGTTGTACCCGTACCAAAACTTGCACAGGCCGCCCTGAGCTGAGCAAATGCGATAAAGCGGTCATGCTGTTGTTGGCGATTCTGTCGGCTGATTCAAACGCGACGATGACGGGCAATAACAGCATTTCTTCATTACAAAATACTTGCCAATTGAAATAGGCAAACCAAGGGTCATGCAATGCGGGGTCGTATTGGTTGCGCAATTCCAGTTCTGCGATGCGCACTGCCGCGAAAATAGCCGCCCATTGGCGGGCGATGTCATCAAACAATGCGCTGGCTTTCAGACAAGGTTCGTCATGTTGCGACGATTGCAAATGGTCTTCGGCCACGGGGATTGGCGGTTTGTGGCCTAAATGAACCAAGTGCAACAAAGTGGCATGGGGTTTTTGCTGATAGGCTTCCAACACATTTAACGCTTTATTAACCCGTTCAATGCGTTCTTTCGTCATGCGGATAGAGCCGTGGCTGTGGTGGGTGGCGTACTGGGAGAGTTTGCCCGTGTCAAAATACGCAGACCAACCGATGTCGGCTTGCCACGTCAGCGACAAGGCTTCAGGTGACTTGGTTTGTTCTACGGTCAATAATTGATGCAAATCATGCACATGCTCATCAATTTTTTGGTTAAATTCTGCACGTCGGCCTGTCAAACGGGCTTTAATCACCCGATTGAGCAAATGAATGGACGCATAGCGGCCATAGCCTAAAATTTCACTTTTTTCAGGCAGGGCTTTTAATAGTTGGGCGTAATCTTGTGCCAAACGTTGGTTGTGGTCTGCGGTCAGGTTTAATTCGTTTTGCAAAGCTTCGCCTGCACGTTGAAGCAAGTCTATGGCGGGTATCGGGGTTTCTTCGCCGCTCAAGGTTTGGCGCAACCAGCGTTCCACGCGGGGCAAATTGTCGCGCAACACCCGCGCACTGTTTTCATTGGGGGCAACCTGCTTTAAGGTGTCGGTCAAAAAACGGGACAACGGCACGGCCACGGCTGAAGGTTCCAGTGCGTGGCGTTGTTCGCTCACAGGGTATAAAAACAGGGGGTAATCGTCGCTTAGATGGGGGATGTCGCGGTAGCGGTTGAGCAAGGCGGGTACATAGTCATCGCTTGTGGACTCGGTTTTGTTGTCGGCAGTGGGGTTGCCCAAGTGGAAATGGCGCAAACAATACAAGGCATCATCGTTGTCAGGGGCTTGGGTTGGTTGGGGCAAGACGGGGGTTAAATCCAGCGCGTTATCGTCGTTGTCGGGCTGAACGGGCGCGGTTTTTGGCCGCTTTTTGCGCAAATAGGCTTCGATGTTGAATTGAAAATTAGAATAATCAGTTGCGGTTTGAAATGTCACGGTTTTGTCCTTCCTTCATTAAGGCTTCAATCTCGGCCACAGTTTTGACTAAATCTTGGCTCAACACCTCGTGGCCTGTGGCAGTGACCAACACATCGTCTTCAATGCGCACGCCGATGTGCCACCATTTGGGGTCGATGTCTTTACGCGGTTGGATATAACAAGCAGGCTCGACGGTCAACACCATGCCCGCTTTGAGGGCGCGCCATTGTTGGTTTTGTTTGTATTCGCCGACATCATGCACATCCATGCCCAACCAATGACCTGTGCGGTGCATGAAAAAATAGTTGTCGCTGTTATTTTCCAAAATTTCCGCCATTGTGCCGGTCAACAAACCCAAAGCCAACAAGCCCGTGATCATTTTTTCCCGCGCCGTTTGATGAATTTTGTCCCACGACACATCGGGTGCAATCACATCAATCGCCGCCAATTGAGCGGCCAATACACAATCATAAATTTGTTTTTGCGCAGGCGAAAAACGGCCATTGACAGGAAAAGTGCGGGTTAAATCCGCCGCATAATACTGGTATTCCGCGCCCGCATCAATCAACAACAAATCACCGTCTTGCAACTGTGCCTCGTTGTCAACGTAATGCAAAATACAGGCGTTGGCACCGCTGGCGACAATCGCGGGATAAGCTTGGCGGCGCGCACCGTGATAGGCAAACTCATGGCATAATTCTGCTTCAATTTGATATTCATACAAACCCGCCCGACAAGCGCGCATGGCCCGTTGGTGGGCTTTGACGGAACAGGCAACGGCGGTGCGTATTGCGGTTTGTTCGGCCTCGGATTTAATCAAACGGCTTTCATTCAAAATATAATCTAACGCCATGATTTCTTTAGGATAACCCACACCAGAGCGGCTTTTGCTTTTCAGTTGATTAAGCCACAGACTGATTTGCGCATCCCAATCGCCATTATCGCCGATGTTGTAATACAAAATTTGGCGATTTTCCAATAGCCCCGGCACAATCTCATCAATGTCTTCAATCGGAAACGCATCGTCCGCGCCGTAAACTTCGCACGCGCCTTCCAAACCTGCGCGCCGCCCGTGCCAAATTTCTTTTTCAGGGTCGCGCTCGCGGCAAAAAAACAAATATTCGCCTTGTTCGCGCTCAGGCACGAACACCGCCAGCGCATCGGGTTCAGGAAAACCTGTTAAATACATGAAATAACTGTCTTGGCGATAAGGGTATTCAACGTCACGGTTGCGAATTGACACGGGCGCAGCCGCCAACAGTGCGATATTGCCTTGGCCGATGGTCGCCATCAATTTGGCACGCCGTGCGGCATAAGTGGCAAATGAAAACGGGTTTTTTGTCATGATTGCTCCACAAAAAAATTCAACAGCCCCATGCGTACATATTCTAGCACTTGCATATAATCTTGTTCACTCGCTTGTTCCACCGACACGCCACGCGCAAGGGTGGTTAAATCTTGTAAAAATTCTTGGGCAATCTTCGGCAAATGTCGGTGTTGTTTTAAGCCCGCCAAACCCAAGCCCAGTAAAAAACCGTCTGCCCACGCGCTCAATGCTTGTATTCGTCCATTCAACGGTTGGTCATCGGCAGGCAACAACAAGGACATATCACAATCAGGGGATTGAAGTTGGTCTAAAACATAACAGTGTAATTGGCTCAAGGCTTGGCGGGTTTTGAGCTGTTGCCCATTGTCGGCATTAAATTCGGGCAACACGTCCGTCTGCCACACGCTTGTGTTTTGCGGCGCACGCAGACAATGCAAGGCGCAAAATAAACCATGGACTTCAGAGGCCGATAATTCACTGCCGCCTTGGGTTAAAAGCTGTTGAATCGCGTTAAACATGCAGGGAAACCTAAACAAAACCGTTTATTGTAGTGGTGCATGGGTATGGGCGCAAATTCTTTGATACAAGGGCTGTAAATCATGCCAAACTTTGGCTTTTTCGATGGGTCGGCGCAGTAAATAAGCGGGATGGTAGGTGACGATCAATGGAATGTTTTGATAAACATGGGGTTGGCCACGCAAACTGCCGATTTTGGCTTCGGTTTGCAACAAAAACTGCGCCGCCACCGCGCCCAAGGCAATCAGGATTTTTGGTTTAATCCATTGAATTTGTTGATTTAAAAACGGGCTACAGCATTGAATTTCATCTGGCAACGGCGTGCGGTTGTTCGGCGGGCGGCATTTCAAAACATTGGCGATGTAGACGTGTTCACGTTTCAAACCCAAGGCAAACAAAATTTCATTCAACAACTGCCCTGCTTGCCCAACAAACGGTTCACCCAAACGGTCTTCATCCATGCCGGGGGCTTCGCCAATCAATAAATAATCAGCTTTGACATCACCCACGCCAAACACCGCATGGTTTCTGGTTTGATGCAAGGCACAGGCTTGGCATCGCTGTACCTGCTGTTGCAAGCTGAGCCAATCGGTCTTGGCATCATCGGTTGTATTTGAGCCATCGCGTGGCCGCAACAGCCAAACATCAATGCCCATGGCGGTTAAATATTCTTCTGGGGAACTTGACACGGTCAGCATAAAATCCATGAATCAAATAAAACAGTGGTTTAGTTTATCATTTCTCAGGATTTTATCCCATGCAGATGTCATGGGTCTCAAGTCGTTTTAAGCCATCGGCCAAACACCATTGGGCTGTCCAATTTAATTCACGCTGAATTTTTTCTATGCTGGCGCAAGAGTGGACAATATCACCTGCACGGCTTGCTTGATGCTCGGCAGGCGTGAAATGATGGGTTTGTTCTTGCAACAGTGCGTAAAGTTGATTGATAGACGTGGTTTTGCCCGTTCCGACATTGAAAACTTGCACGGCTTGTGTGGTCTGGCGCATCGCCTGCAACAGCGCGTTGACCACATCTTTAACATAAACAAAATCGCGGGTTTGCGCGCCATCGCCGTAAATCGTCACTTTTTCCCCTTGTGCCAAGCGTTTGTTGAAATGTGAAATCACCCCCGAATAAGGGGAATTCGGGTCTTGGCGTTCGCCATACACATTAAAAAAACGCAATGCCGTGGCAGAAATGCGATAACAGCGAAAATAAGTGGCGGCCAGATATTCACCGTAGAGTTTATCCAACGCATAAGGGCTGAGTGGTTTTAGCGTGGCCTCTTCGCTCAACGGCAAATGAGGGTTGTCGCCATAAACAGCCGCTGAACTGGCTTGCACCATGCGTGGAATCTGTCGCAACCTCGCCGCTTCGTACAGGTTAAACGTGCCTTTGGCATTGTCGTTAAAGCTTTGGCGCGGTTGAGTGATGGACGCAGGCACAGAAACCAAAGCGGCCAAATGAAAAATGCCTGCAATGTTTTCGCTGGCAAGCCATACCGTTTTTTCATCGCTGATGTCGCCCGCCATGATATGCAAGCGTTCGGCAGGAATGTGGGCTAAATTGGCGTATTTGCCTGTGGAAAAGTTATCCAAGACCCGCACGCTAAACCCTTGATAAATCAAGGCTTCAACCAAGTGTGACCCGATAAAACCTGCGCCACCGGTGACTAAATATGTTTTTTGCTTGTTTGGCATAGTATTTGATGAATGTGAGTAATAATGATAATGGAATAACTTCAGGAGAAAATAAAATGTTTCTGCCACGTTTTGCCGCCACGCTGTGCTTGTTTTTACTCCATGCTTGTCACCATGAAGTGATTGAAATTCCGCCTGAACGCGCTTATGTCCCCGCTTTGGAAGCGTATAAAATCGGCGTTGGCGATGTCATCAGCGTGGATGTTTGGCGTGAACCAAGTTTATCCACGTCGGTACAAGTGCGCCCCGATGGCAAAATTTCAGTGCCGTTGGCGGGTGAATTTGTCGCCCTCGGCTTAGCTCCCGTAGAGCTGGCCACACAAATTCGCCAAGTATTGGAGGCTTATTTAACCAGTCCTGTGGTCAGCATCACCCCAACCCAATTGAACAGCCATGATTATTGGTTGCGGGTACGCATCAGCGGGGAGGTGAAAAACAACAACAGTTTCACTTATCACACGGGCATGACCGTATTGGATTTGGTTTTGGCCGCAGGGGGGGTGAGCGATTTTGCCGCCGCCAACCGCACCCGATTGTATCGCAAAATCAAAGCCCATGATGGTTCAGTACAAACCAATGATTATGCGGTGTTATTGGGTGATATTCTGTATGATGGCCAATTTGCCACCAATTACCCCCTGCAACCGGGTGATATTGTCATTGTACCTAAACGCTATTTTTAGGTGATGAGTGATGGCAAAATCCATTCCTATTGACCAAAAAATCTTGGCGGTGGTGCGTGAAATTTATGCCCACCGCCTGTTGATGGTCAGCTTGTTTTGCGTGCTGTCGCTGACGATTTTATCGCTGGCGGTCATGATGCCGAAAAAATACACCGCTTCCAGTCAAATTTTAGCCGAAGATGAAAACATTATTCGGCCTCTGTTGCAAGGTCAAGCCGTCACCGCCCATGTGGCAGATGAATTAAGCATTGCCAAACAATTGCTTTTTAGCCAAAAAATCATGGATGACATTGTGGCCAACGAAGATTGGGGCGTGGAAAAAATCACCCCCTTCATCAAAGCCAAATTGATTGACAAAATCCAAGCCAACACCAAAATCAAACGCAGTGGCAATAATTTAATCGTCATCAGCTATACCGACAAAAACCCCATCCGCGCCTACAACACCATACAACGCTACACCCATTTATTCATCGCCGCCAGCAAAGACGAGAAAAAACGCGATGCAGAAGCGGCGTATACCTTTATCGACAGCCAAGTGAACGCTTATAAAGCCAAGCTGACCCATGCGGAAAAAAAAGCCGGGCAATTCAAGCAAACCCACAACGAAGACACCGAACAGAACATTTTGGCGCGGATCAATGAGTTACGAAAACGGATTAAAGAAACCGAACTGACGGTTCAAGAACTGAAAATTCGGGGCAATAATATTGGGCAACAATTGTTGGGTGAAACCCAAATTTCTAAAGCGATGGTAGAAAAACAAACGTTAAATCAACAACTAAAAATGCTTCAAGCCAATTTAAGCACATTGCAGATTAAATACCGCGATCAATACCCCGACATTATCGCTTTAAAGAAAGAAATCAATCTGTTACAACAACGTTTGGCCGAACTGCCTGAAACCCCTGTCATCACTGACAGCGCCAACGAAAAAAACAGCCCACCGCTGAATCAAGTGTACGACAGCTTGCGCAACGAACATTCGCGCAACAGCACCGAATTACAAGTGATGCAAACCCGTTTGGCCGCGTTAAACCATGCCTTGGGCGGTGAATTAGACACCATGAAACAAGTAGAAAGCTATAAAGCGGTTTTGGCTGAATTAGAGCGTGATTACAATGTCAACCGCAGTTTATATGAAGATTTGCTCAAACGACGTGAAAACGCCCGCGTTTCCATGACCTTGGAAGTGGAAGGCCATGGGCTAACCTTCAAAATCAAAGAAGAGGCCATGGTCCCCTCCACGCCCTCCACACCGGGTTTTTTGCAAATGGGGGTGCTGGGTTTGTTTTTAAGCTTGAGTTTGCCCATGGGTTTAATGGTGTTGTGGGTGGAATTAAATGCCGCCATTCGTCATAAAAATCAATTACCTGAAGGCTTGCCTGTGATTGCCACCATCAAAACCATGACCACCCAAAAAGAACGGCGCAGGGTTTGGCTGAGCAATGTTTTATGGGTGCTGTTGATGCTCACCGTGTTTTTTGCCTATGCAGTTGTTGGTTTTTTGAAAATGAAAGGAATGATTTAATATGTTTAAAAACAATCAATTAGACGATAAAAAAATCATTTATGCCCAGATGAAACACAGCGCGTTTGCCGACAGCTTTCGTGAAATTCGCACCAAATTATTGCAAACGGCCAAAAAGGCCAATCCATTGGTGATGGTCAGTTCAGTCTTGCCGCAAGGCGGTGCCAGTTTTATTGCGTTAAATTTGGCCTGTGCTTTTGCATTTGAGCGTGAAAAACGGGCGTTGTTGATCGACTGCAATTTACGCCAACCGACTTTGGCGCAAAGGCTTGATATTTCAGTTAATTTAGGCTTAAGCGATTATTTAAATCAATCAGGGTTAAAATTTGGTGACATCATCTATACCAGCAACATCCCGCGTCTGCGTTTGATTCCCGCAGGCAAGCCCACCAGCGCATCGACAGAATTATTGACTTCCCTGCGAATGAAAACCTTGCTGGAAGAAACCTGTTATGCACATGTTCATTGGCCGATTATTTTGGATTCACCTGCCATCACCAATGGTTCAACCGATGCGCGCATTTTGGCCAATTTATGCGATTACGCGCTGCTTGTCTTGCCCTATGGAAAAGTCAACCAAGAATTGTTGCAACAAGCCATGGCCATTTTTGATTATAATAAACTTTTGGGCGTGGTGTTAAACCGTTGGTAACGGTTCAAAAGCACGATGACATAACCAGCGAAAGTGAGAACATGATGAAATACAGGTTAATGCTAATCATGCTGTTGCTCAACAGCGCAATGGCGGCAGAACAATACAATGATTTGGATAAAATTGTTGCGGTGGTGAACGATGACATCATCACCCGCAACGAACTCAATCAAGAAGTCGATATATTGACCGAACGGCTGAGCCGACAAAAAGCACAACTGCCTGCGCACAACGTGTTTGAAAAACAAGTGTTAGAACGTATCATATTGATTCGCTTACAATTACAAGAAGCGGATAAATCAGGCATTCGCATTGATGACAATATATTGAACGATGCGTTGCGGCAATTGGCGGCCAAAAATAACATGAATTTAACCCGTTTTCGCAACACCATTGAAAGCGGTGGGCAAGATTTTGCCGAATTTCGAGAAGATTTTCGCAAAGAATTGATGATTCAACAACTGCGACAACGCGGTGTGGCGCGCAAAGTCACGGTATCGCCACGCGAAATTCAATATTTCCTTGAAAATCAAGCCCGCCATGGCCAACAAACCTTGGAATACCATTTATTGCACATCCGCATTGACTTGCCTGAAGGTGCATCCGTCGAAACCACTGCCGCCAAAAAACAAAAAGCCGAAGCGATGGTCAAACGGCTCAAAGCGGGCGAAGATTTCAGTGCCATTGCGATTGCCGAATCCGATGGGGCGCAAGCCTTGGAAGGCGGTGATTTGGGCTGGTTGCCATTGGGCAAGTTGCCCACGTTGTTCGCTAACGTCGTGCCACAAATGACCGACCACAGCATCGAAGGCCCTTTGCAAAGCAACAGCGGTTTTCATATCATCAAATTGGCGGGCAAACGCGGGCAAAAAACCAGTTTAATTACCCAATACAAAGTGCGGCATATTTTAATCAAACCCGATGAATTTTTATCAGACAGCGATGCCGAGAAAAAATTAGGGGGATTAAAACAACGCATTGAAAACAAAGAAGATTTTTCAGTTTTAGCCAAAGCCCATTCACAAGACACGGGCAGCGCAGCCGATGGCGGCGATGTCGGTTGGGTTAATCCGGGCATGATGGTGGAAGAATTTGAACAAGTGATGCGCCAAACGCCCATGAACACCACCAGCGCACCTTTTAGAACCCAATTTGGCTGGCATATTTTGCAAGTTTTAGAGCAACGTCAACACGATAACACCGAAGAAGCGCAACAAGACGAAGCGCGCAAACAAATTCGTGAACGCAAAATGGACTCCGCCTTTCAAGATTGGTTGCGTCGTTTGCGCGATGAAGCGTATGTTGAAATTCGGTTGGATTAAGCGGCCAACAATGCGCCTGTATCAAAACTCAAGCCGACATGTACATGCCGCCGTTAATGGCAAGGTTGGCACCTGTGATGTAGCCCGCTTGGTCATCGGCTAAAAATTGCACGGCCCACGCGATTTCCTCAGGCTCAGCCAAACGACCCACGGGAATAGCCTCAATCAGGGTCGCTAAAATTTTGGGCGACAAGGTTTGCAACATCGCGGTGTTGACGTAGCCGGGGGAAATGGTGTTGACTGTAATGCCTTGTCTGGCCACTTCTTGTGCCAACGACATGGTGAAACCGTGCATCCCCGCTTTGGCCGCCGCGTAATTGGTTTGGCCCGCTTGGCCTCTTTGGCCGTTGACCGATGCAATATTGATAATCCGTCCCCAACGGCGTTTGCTCATCAGCGGCAACACCGCTTTGCTGACATTAAACACGCTGTCTAAATTGGTGCGCAACACCGCCTGCCATTGTTCGACTTTCATCCGTCGCAACAGCGCGTCACGGGTAATGCCCGCGCCATTGACCAACACATCAATGTGTCCCAAAGCGCGTTCTGCTTGCGTGACCATGGTTTGCGCGCTGTCAAAATCGGCGACATCACCCGCCACACAATGGAAATGATAACCTGCGGTTTGTTGTTGCGTTTGCCATGCGTCAATGTCGTCTATGCCCGCCAAATAACTGGCCGCCACTTGATAGCCGTTGTCAGCCAAACGGCGACAAATTGCTGTGCCTATGCCGCCTGTTCCACCTGTGATCAATGCTGTTTTGGCCATGCGCGCCTCGCTGGTTATTGATAATCCGCCATCATAGCAACAGACAAGGACAGAAGGCAACGCGATGATGGGGCAAAAAAACCTGTGATGAGGTGCGTTCTGGGCTTGGATGACGGCGCAATATCACTTGTATTTTTAGTTAAAAAACATTAGAATACGCGGTTTTTTCGATAACCCTCTTTGGAGAAGCTATGTACGCTGTAATCAAAACGGGCGGCAAACAATATAAGGTATGCGAAGGCGAAAGCTTGCGCGTAGAAAAGATTGCCGCTGATGCAGGCACTGCGTTGACTTTTGCCGCGTTGATGATTGGTGATGAACAATCAATAAAAATCGGCACGCCCACGGTTGACGGCGTAACGGTCAACGTCACGGTGGAAAGCCATGGCCGTGGCCAAAAAGTGAAAATTATCAAATTTCGTCGGCGCAAACATTCGCGTAAACAGATGGGGCATAGACAAGACTATACCCAATTGAAAATCACTGCCATCACAGCATAAGGAATATTCTCATGGCACATAAGAAAGCAGGCGGTAGCAGCCGCAACGGTCGTGATTCAGAATCAAAACGCTTGGGCGTGAAACGCTTTGGCGGCGAATGGGTCAGCGCGGGCAGTATTTTATTGCGCCAACGCGGCACCCGTTTTCACGCAGGGGTGAATGTCGGTTGTGGTCGTGATCACACCTTGTTTGCCAAAGCCGAAGGTTATGTCAAATTTGAAACCAAAGGCGAACACCAACGCAAATTCATCAGTATCGAACCTGTTGCCATTCCTGTTTAAGCCCGTTTCCAAGCGTTTAGCATGAAATTCATTGACGAAGCCAAAATTGAAGTGGTCGCAGGCAAAGGCGGCAGTGGTTGCTTGAGCTTTCGGCGCGAGAAGTTTATCCCCTTTGGGGGGCCAAATGGCGGCGATGGCGGCGATGGCGGCAGTGTTTATTTGCAAGCCGATGACACCATCAACACCTTGGTTGATTTTCGCTTTAAACGCTTGTTTTATGCGCAAAATGGTCAACCGGGCATGGGCAAACAACGCACAGGCAAGAAAGGGGATGATTTGGTCATCAAAGTCCCTGTTGGCACGTTGGTGCGCGATTTGGACACGGGCGATTTGCTGGGTGATTTGGTGGCAACGGGACAAATGTTGCTGGTGGCGCAAGGCGGTCAACACGGTTGGGGCAACATCCGCTTTAAAACCAGCACCAACCGCGCACCGCGAAAAATCACCACGGGTGAAGCAGGCGAGCAATTGCGCTTGCATTTGGAATTACAGGTGTTGGCCGATGTCGGTTTATTGGGTTTGCCCAACGCAGGTAAATCGACTTTTATCCGCGCAGTTTCTGCCGCCAGACCGAAGGTAGCCGATTATCCGTTCACCACTTTGCACCCCAATTTAGGTGTGGTCAATGTCGGGGCGTACCGCAGTTTTGTCATTGCGGATATTCCGGGTTTGATTGAAGGTGCGGCTGAAGGCGCGGGTTTGGGCATTCATTTTCTCAAACATTTGGCGCGTACCCGTTTGCTGTTGCATTTGGTTGACATGTTGCCTTCCAATCCCGATGAAGACATTGTGGCCAATGCGCGTGCGATTGTGTATGAACTGGAAAAATACAGCCCTGAGCTGGCGGCGCGTGAACGTTGGCTGGTGTTGAATAAAATGGATTTGCTCAATGACGAACAACGCCAACAGCGATGTGCCTATTTGCTTGATGGTTTGCAATGGCAAGGGCGGGTGTTTGAAATTTCAGCCTTGATGGGTCAAGGTTGTCAAACAGTTTGCCAACAAATTATGCAACATGTTGAAAGCGTTAATGAAACATTTGAGAAGAAAGTCAACGACAACCAACACCCAATAGACGGATAAAACTTAATGGGTTCCACCCGTCAATGTAAAAGGGTTGTTTAGGCAGTGCTGTTGGACATGTTTTTTTATGAATCAGCGGCTTTTCTTTCGCAAGTTTTAATACAGTGTGTCGTGGTTGTTGGGCATTAAATATGCGTTTATCGCTTAACGGCTGTTACACGCTTTTTTAGCCGCTTTCAATTGGTCGTTGGTACAATTGTCAGATTGACCCACACACCATTTTTGCCGTTCATCCCATGCGGTGATTTCGCGTTTTTGGCCGTCAGAGCAACGAACAATGTAAGTGGAATAGCGTTTACCAAAAGTGGTTCGCCCTTTTTTGCAATAATTAATATCTGTAGGCTTGGCTGCATAGCTGATAGGCGACAACAACCCAATGGCGCACGCAATTAATATAATTTGAACTTGTTTTAGCATAAAATCCTCCCGTTCTAAACACTTAACATAAAAAATAAGTCTCAAACATCAACGACATCATCAGGTTAAATAATAGTACAATATGTATCTGTTGTATAGTCTTGTTTTCATTGCTGGTATTGCAATCAGGGGTTATTAAAAAAACTTTCATGGCTGTCGTGATTATATTTTGAACCAAAATAAACTGTCTTTAATCCCCGTTGATGGTTTTTATAGGCAGAAAAACATAAAATCACTGTTTAGGTATATTCGGCAATATTTAAAAAATAGCTTGCCAAAACAAATGCTGTATTGTATGTTAATAGCATTAAATCAAAGGAGACTTTTATGTATAAAAAAATATGTGCGTTTTGTGGTGTCTTTTTATTGTTGTTCAGCATTACTTTGCAAGCTGAACAATCAGAAAAAGTAGGTGATTACACCATTCATTATAATGCAATTAATACCGAAATGATTCCACCCAGTGTTGCCAAATCGTATAAAATTGTACGCAGTAAAAACCGTGGTATGCTCAATATCGCGGTGCGCAAACGGGGTGCAGATGATAATGCCCCTGACAGTGCGGTGGCGGCTGAAGTTAAAGTAGATGCAGTCAATTTGAATGGTCAACTAAAGCCTGTAAGCATCGAGGAAATTCGTGATGCTGATGCAATTTATTATATCGGCGTGTTTCCTATCAGCGAAGGCGAAGTGTTTGATTTTACTTTGTCGGTTGATCCAGAAACCCAAGGCAAACCCCATCAAATAAAATTTCGCCAAACTTTTTACAGCGACTAAAACCACAACGGGGCATTGCCCCGTTTTTTTAGCTACGACATGCTTTATTGGCCGCTTTTAATTGCGAGTTGACACAATCATTGCGTTCATTGCCTTGACACCACTCTTTACGTTCATTCCATGTACTGATAGTATAATGCAAGCCATCAGAACAACGGACATCATAAGTTGAATATTTAGTGCCTAAAAAAGTTTTGGCACGTTTGCAATAGCTAATATTGACAGCTTTAGATGATTTTGCTGATGCAATCGCAAGGGTACTGAACCCCAAGCCAAGCAACAACGATAAAATAATAATATTCAGTTTTTTCATAAAATTCCCCAAAACAGCGAGCAGTTTTTAAAGTAAAGCGACGAACACCCTGTGCTTATCTTAAGTGGCTTTAAACCACGACCAACAACGCATTTGGCAGATGCGCCGTCAATTAATTCGTCATTGAGCTATTGGGGCGTTTATAAAGATGAACACAAAATTATTTATTTTTTTTATGTTGTTTTATGTGTTGGATACAGGCCATATTAGAGGTCATTAATTGATTAGGTGAACATTGATGTTGTTCAGTCCCCACACACCATTCATCTCGTTTTTTCCATAAACTGACGGTGGCAATTTGGCCGTTTTTACATTGTACGGTATAGGGTTTATAAGGATAAAACAAATTCCATTCGCAGGATTTACAATAGATGATATTTGACATCTCATATCGCTCATTTTCTATAGGTTCAGCAACCACCTTCATAGCAACCAAAATCAACCATAAAGCAGAAAACGACAACACAAAACGAGCTAATTTGCGTTTCATCTCCATCTCCTTTTTAATCAGGTGTACCATGGTATGATGCAAAAAATATTCCGTATAAAATCATATGATTTTTCAATATTTTATACATTAAAAACAATCAGATAGAATAGAACTAACCAATAACCTTGGTGGGTATATTTGCAAAATAGAAAAAAATCTGCAAATTGCAAAAATGTGCTATTTTATAATAAAAAAGCATATGAATATGCGAAAATATTATAACGTTTTCTTGGAGCTGTCATCATAAAATTTTGCAAAACAGCAGATTTAAACAGCGGCAAGAAAGTTAAAAAAAGCGTTTTCCATTGAATGGTATGTTATATAAATACAGGTCGTAAGTTCTTTGCGTGGTTGTGTTTTTCTATGGCGGGATACTGGCCAAAACCCTTGATTGAAACGATTAAAATTAATATTCCAAATTAGTCTAAAAGTATATTAAAATACGCTAATATTAAACAAAGCAGAGGACAGTGATTATGGATGAAACCGAACACTTTGCGTTGATGACCCATGATGAAGACATTGAACGGGCTTCTCGGTCATTAAAAGCCATGTCGCATCCCTTAAGATTAAAAATTTTATGTGTCTTGGGCGAAAATGAATACACCGTGCAAGACATTGTTGCCCATGTGGGGACAACGCAAAGCAACATTTCCCAACACCTTGGCATTTTGCGTGATAAAGCCATTTTAGCGTCACGCAAAGATGCCAACCGAGTCTATTATCGGGTCAGCGATGCCCGCACTTTACGGTTAATCAGCATGATGCGTGAAGTTTTTTGTCCTTTGTGCCTCTAAAAAACCTTTATGCTGACAACCGTTATGTTTCTTGCCCACTGATGTTATAATGCGCCGCTTTAATCTACCCTCACTTTTAACCGAGAAGATGCGATGGCACAGTTTTTGGAGTTTGCTGGCAATCACAGCCCATTATTTTTGGCGTTTATGGTTGTTCTAAGTTTATTCATTTGGACGTTTATTCAAGCAAAATTACAAAAATTCTTGCATATTCCACCCATGGAAGCAGTCAATCTCATCAACCGTGAAGATGCGCTGATTTTGGATATACGAGAACACAACGAATACAATGAAGGCCACATCGTCAATGCCAAACACATCCCGCTGTCCAGTTTAGCCCAACATATCAATACGTTAAGCAAAGATAAACAACGGCCCATTGTGGTCACTTGCCGCAGTGGCAGCCGTTCCGCCAGTGCCTGTGCCACTTTGCAAAAGTGTGGGTTTGAAAAATTGTACAACATGAAAGGCGGCATCATCGCATGGCAAAACGCCGATTTACCCGTTACTAAAAAATAAGGAATTTGTATGACTGACAGCAACACCGATCAAAATACAGAAAAACCGATTCAAATTCAGAAAATTTACTTGAAAGATGCCTCATTTGAAACCCCCAACAGCCCTGATTTCTTTTTGCCTGACAACCAAAAAGAACCTAAAATGGATTTGAATTTAACCACCCGCAGTCGCCGTTTGGGTGATGAAGTGTATGAAGTGGTGTTGCAAGTGACCGTAACCTTAACCTACAGCGCAAAAAATGCGTTTTTGGTTGAGATTCAACAAGCAGGCATCTTCGGTATTTCAGGTTATGATGAAGCAAAATTGTCTTATATTTTAGGTAGTTACTGCCCAAATATTTTATTCCCTTATGTGCGTGAAGCCGTGTCCGATACCATTACCCGTGGTGGTTTTATGCCGGTGTGGTTAGACCCTGTAAACTTTGATGCGTTATATCATCAGCAAATTCAACAACCTAAAGCCGTAACCCATTAATAAACTAAATGGATACCCAACAACATATTGTGGTCATTGGTGCAGGCTCTTGGGGTACTGCGCTGGCCATTTTGCTGGCCAACAACCAACATAACGTCAGTTTATGGGGCAATGAACCCGATTGTTTGCTTGCCATGCAACAACAAAGGTCTAATCCCCATTATTTGCCCAATGTGCGGTTGCCTGATAATTTGCACATCAGTTTGGACTTAATTCCTGCGTTGAAAAAAGCACACGCGGTATTGATCGTCGTTCCCAGCCATGCGTTTCGCACAGTGTTGCAACAGATCAAACCACACTTAAACCCGCAACAATCCTTGATTTGGGCAACCAAAGGTTTAGAACGCAATCTTAATGGCCAACACCTGTTTTTACACCAAGTGGCAGAAACCGAGCTTGGGCAATCACAGCCATTGGCCGTCATTTCAGGGCCAACCTTTGCCAAAGAAGTGGCGCAAGGTTTACCGACCGCCATGACGGTCGCCACGGCAGACATTGCCCATGCTGAGCAAGTGGCGCGGTTGTTTCACAACCACTATTTTCGCACCTATACCAGCGATGACATGATTGGCGTACAACTGGGTGGTGCAGCAAAAAACGTCATCGCCATTGCCGCAGGTGTGGCCGATGGCTTAAATTTAGGTGCAAATACCCGCGCTGCCATCATCACCCGTGGATTATATGAAATCATGCGCTTGGGTATCGCTTTGGGCGGGCGAGCCGAAACATTTATGGGTTTGGCAGGTTTGGGCGATTTGGTGCTGACGTGTACCGACAACCAATCCCGCAATCGCCGTTTTGGATTGGCTTTGGGACGCGGGCAAAACATCGAACAAGCGCAACGTGACATTGGCCAAGTAGTCGAAGGTGTCCATGCTGTGGCACAAATACACCAATTGGCACGACAACAGAAAATTGAAATGCCGTTGACAGAACAAGTCAACCTCGTTTTACAAGGCTGTTGCACCGTACAACAAGCGGCACAGTATTTATTAAGCCGCGAACCCAAACAAGAAAACCATGACTGATTTAAGCAACAACATCCGTGCGGTGTTGAATGAATTGACCAACGGCCATGAACCTGAAATTTGGCAACATTTATTGACGCTATATTTGAACGATACACCCGCCGCCATTGCCCAAATTCAACAAGCACAACAACACCATGATATTTCCCAGCTCAGCGTTTTAGTCCACAGTTTAAAATCCAGCAGTGCCACATTGGGCATCACGCCTGTTACCACTGTTTGCCAGACAATCGAACAAGTTAGCCCTGATTTAGCCCAAATTAGCCAACAAATACAACAATTGCTAAAAATCTATCCCGATGTGGTACACAGTTTAACCACTTTACTACAAAATTCATGAGCATAGAAGAAGATGCCCTCAGCCAAAACCGCTTGATTGCACCGCAACAAAAAAGCGAAGACAGGCTGTTTGACCGCACGATTCGCCCCACACGCTTGCAAGATTACCACGGTCAACCACGGGTGCGGGCGCAAATGGAAATTTTCATTGCCGCCAGCAAAAAACGCCATGAACCCTTAGACCATGTGTTAATTTTTGGCCCACCGGGTTTGGGCAAAACCACGCTGTCTTTCATCATCGCCCATGAAATGGGGGTGAATTTACGCCAAACTTCAGGACCTGTATTGGAAAAAACAGGCGATTTAGCCGCAATTTTGACCAATTTACAGGCGCATGATGTGTTGTTTATTGACGAAATTCATCGACTCAACCCCGTGATTGAAGAAATGCTTTATCCTGCCATGGAAGATTTTCAATTGGACATCATGATTGGCGAAGGGCCTGCGGCGCGGTCAATTAAACTGGATTTGCCACCGTTCACCTTGGTGGGCGCAACCACCCGCAGCGGTTTGCTCACTTCACCTTTGCGCGACCGCTTTGGTATCAGTCAACGGCTGGAATATTACCAGCAAGCCGATTTGGGGCAAATTATCCGACGTTCAGCGCAGATTCTAAACGTCACCATCAGCAACGAAGCCGCCAACGAACTCGCTCAACGCGCCCGTGGTACACCGCGTATTGCCAACCGTTTGTTGCGCCGTATCCGCGATTTTGCTGAAGTTAAAGCCGACGGTATTATTGATCTGGCCTTGACCCGCGAAGCCTTGAACATGTTGGAAGTTGACCAATATGGCTTGGATTTATTGGACAGAAAGTTGTTGTTGGCGATTATGCAAAAATTTGACGGGGGTCCTGTGGGGGTCGACAGTTTGGCCGCCGCCATCGGGGACGAACGCGGGACCATTGAGGAAGTGATTGAACCGTATTTGATTCAACAAGGTTTTCTCATGCGCACGCCGCGTGGACGAACGGTTACTCAACGCAGTTGGGCGCATTTTGGCTTAAATAAGCCATAAAATACGGCTAAATAAGGCTAAAATCGGTTATTTATGGTTGCGCGAACAAGTTTGTGGGTTTTGACATTTGCCATATAAATATAAACAATGGTCGTTGAGAATAAAACCGTGTTGCGCGGCAATTTCATTTTGGCGTTGTTCGATGATTTTGTCAGTAAATTCAATCACTGCACCACAATCAATGCACAACAAATGATCATGGTGGTTGCGCTCATTGAGTTCAAACACCGCTGTGCTGTTGCCTTCAAAACGATGGCGAATGACCATGCCTGCCGCTTCAAATTGGGTCAAGACCCGATAAACCGTGGCCAAGCCCACATCTTCATCACAATCGGATAAGGTTTTGTAAATCTCTTCTGCGCTGAGGTGGTGATTGGGGCTGGATTCAAGCAATTGTAATATGCGCAGACGCGGTAAGGTGGTTTTAAGTCCTGCTTTTTTGAGTTCATTATGGCTCATGGCAATCTTTTTGGCTTTTTCTGCATAAAGTTTGGTAAAATCATGGCTGTTTAGCTGAAGATAGGCCATTGTGTCAGTGTTTTTTGTTTTTATTCATAGCGAGTTTTTGCATGTTAAAAAAATATTTATTGGTTGGCTTGCTTATTTTATTGAGCGGTTGCGCTTTTGTCCATAAAATTGATGTCCAACAAGGCAATGTGGTTGAAGAAAAAGCTTTAAATCAATTGGCTTTGGGCATGTCATCACAACAAGTGAAAATGATTTTAGGCACGCCATTGGTTCAAGATGTGTTTCATGCCAACCGTTGGGATTATTATTACAGTATGCACCAACAGGGCGAGTTACAAAAAAACAGTTTAATCACCCTGTATTTTGATGACAAGGGTTTGAAAGATTTGGTCGGTGAAAATGCGCCCAAACTGAAAAAAAGCACCGCCATCGAACCTGTACAACGCAAACTTGAGCCAATTTTATAATGCTGGTTTTGGGCATAGAAACCTCGTGTGATGAAACAGGGGTGGCTTTGTATGATGAACAACAAGGCTTGCTCGGCCATCAATTATACAGTCAAGTGGCTTTGCACGCACAATATGGTGGCGTAGTGCCTGAGTTGGCTTCACGCGACCATGTGCGCAAACTGATTCCTTTGCTTGAACAACTGTTGCAACAATGTGATAAACAACGGGCTGACATTGATGCCGTGGCCTATACCCAAGGGCCGGGCTTAATCGGCGCGTTGCTGGTGGGGGCGGCTGTCGGGCGCAGTTTGGCATGGGCGTTGGGCGTGCCTGCGATGGGCATCCACCATATGGAAGGTCATCTGCTTGCACCGATGTTGGATAATCCACTTGATTTCCCGTTTGTCGCCCTGCTGGTTTCGGGTGGACACACCCAATTAATGCAAGTCAATGCGCTGGCCGATTATCAATTATTAGGTGAGTCCATTGACGATGCCGCAGGTGAAGCTTTCGATAAAACAGCCAAGTTGCTGGGTTTAGGCTATCCCGGCGGTGCGGTTTTGGCCAAGTTAGCCCAACAAGGCCAGCCTGAACGCTATCATTTTCCCCGTCCCATGACCCGTCATGCCGGTTTAAATTTCAGTTTCAGTGGTTTGAAAACGTTTGCATTGACCACATGGCAAAACAGCGCGCAAGATGCGCAAACACGCGCTGACATTGCCTGTGCGTTTGAACAGGCCGTGGTTGATACCTTGGTTTTGAAATGTCAACGTGCCATGCAACAAACCCAGTTGAAACGTTTGGTGATTGCAGGCGGGGTCAGTGCCAATTTGCAGTTGCGACAAAAATTAACCTTCGCCGCCGCCCGTTGGGGCGGTCAAGTCTATTATCCTCGTTTAGAATTTTGCACCGACAACGGCGCGATGATTGCCTACGCAGGTTTTTTGCGCTTGAAACGTGGGGAATTTGACCCTGATTTACGCTTCAATGCGCGTCCACGTTGGTCTTTATCCTAGAAACAACAGAGGGAATAAAGAAGTCGGTCATAAGCCGGATTCTGTCTAACG
>DYSU01000041.1 GCA_020726335.1 Thiomargarita sp.
TGAAGGGGTGGCAGACGAAGTCTGACGGGGTAGTTTGTGGCAGACGAAGTCTGACGGGGTGTTATTGATTCGCGGATTTGACATCCATCGCCGCTTTTTCAGCCACGCCTTTGTTGTGCGCTTGCTCCAAGGCATCGGCCACTTCGGGCGGCATATAATTTTCATCGTGTTTGGCCAAAATTTCATCGGCTTTGAACACCTCCTTTTCGCCCATTTGGCCGATGGCCACCACACCTTGGCCTTCACGGAATAAATCGGGCAAAATGCCGCTGTATTCCACTTTTATGGTTTCGTGGGTGTCGGTGACATCAAAGCGAATCAACAAGCTGTCTTTGGCGCGTTCCACGCTGTTTTTGGCCACCAAACCACCCAAGCGAAAAGAGCGTTTATCAGGCTGTTCGCCCGCTTTGATTTGGGTGGGTGTGAAAAAATACAGCATGTTTTGCCGAAACGCATTGACGGCCAACGCCACTGCAATACCGACACCGCAGACGATGGCAAGGATAACCATCAGTCGTTTTTTGCGTTTAGGGGTCATGTGGTTTCTCCTCGACGTTGACGGCGTTTTAGTTGGCGGATGATGGCCGCTTTGCGTTGAATGGGCGCGATGATGTTGGCCACAAAAATGACGAAAGCCAAACCATACGAAGTCCACACAAAAAAAGCATAACCGCCCATGTTAAAAAAATCAGTCACTTAACACCTCTTCTTGTACCCAACGGCTGTTATGTTCGCGTTCCAACAGCTCGCAACGCGCTTGCATCAACAACACCCAGCCATAAAACAATTTGAACGCGGCGGCCATCAACAACAGCGGAATCAACATGCTGATGTGAATGGCAGGCCCGCCCGCTTTGATGACCGTAGACCCTTGATGCAAGGTGTTCCACCATTGCACGGAATAATGGATGATGGGAATATTGACCACGCCCACCAAAGCCAACACCGCGCTGGCACGCGCCGCATTACGCGGGTCTGTGATGGCATTGTTGAGCGCGATCACGCCCAAATACAAAAACAATAAAATCAGCTCTGAAGTCAGCCGCGCATCCCAAACCCACCACGCGCCCCACATCGGTTTGCCCCAGAGCGCACCCGTGACCAAAGCCAAAAAAGTGAACGACGCGCCAATCGGGGCAGAATTGGCGGCGATGATGTCAGCCAGCTTGATTTTCCAAATCAAACCAATCGCGCCTGCAACCGCCATCAACACATAAATGAACATCGACATCCACGCCGCAGGCACATGAATGTACATGATGCGATAGCTTTCGCCTTGTTGATAATCGGGTGGCGACAAAAACAGCGCGTAATACAAGCCCACCAATGTGGTTGACAGACACAGCGCGCCCAGCCATGGCAACAGGCGACCCGTGAAAAAATAAAAATACCTTGGCGATGCCAAACGATGAAAAAAAGCCCACATAACACCACTCGTTTGATGATTCACACTATCGGGTTGGCCAGTGTACCACAACCAAAAAAAAGGGGAAAGGCAATAGCCAATCCGTTAAAATGAACCCTTGCAATGTTTTTGGAAAACGAAAAGGCATGAAAAAAATATTAGTGGTGGCCCCTGCATGGGTGGGTGATATGGTAATGGCGCAGAGTTTATTCAAGCAACTCAAACGCTTATCACCCCATTGTTTGATTGACGTGCTGGCTGTGCCGTGGGTTCTGCCTTTGACGGCACGCATGGATGAAGTGCGCCACAGCATTGAATTGCCCCTCAACCACGGCTGTGTGTGCTGGCAACAACGCTACCAACTGGGCAAAGCGTTGCGCGCAGAACACCATCAACAAGCGATTGTCTTGCCCAACTCGTTCAAATCCGCCTTGATTCCTTTTTTTGCGCGCATTCCCGTGCGCACGGGGTTTGTCGGCGAATGGCGTTATCCCTTGCTCAACGATTGGCGGCCACTCAAACACCGTTTTTTATTGCGCACCGTAGACCGCTTTGTTGCCTTGGCCTTGGCGAAAAATGCCCCCTTGCCTGAACACATTCCGCAACCGCGCTTGGCGGTGAACCCTGCCCAAAGCCAAACCGCCATTGATGCCTTGGGTTTGGCGGTCAACGCGAAAACATTGGTTTTATGCGCGGGCGCGGAATACGGCACAGCCAAACAATGGCCTGCCGAACATTTCGCCGTGGTCGCCAACGAAAAAATCGCCCAAGGTTGGCAAGTGTGGTTGTTGGGTTCAGCCAATGATGCCGCTGTCAGCGAAGCGATTTGCAAACAAATAGAACAAAAACAACATGTTGTTAATTTGGCGGGTAAAACCACGCTGTTGCAAGCCTGTGATTTAATCGCTGTGGCCACGGCGGTGGTCAGCAATGATTCAGGCTTGATGCACATCGCCGCCGCGCTGGATAAACCGCTGTTTGCGCTGTTTGGTTCCTCTGACCCCCGTTTTACCCCGCCATTGAGTCGCCACGCCCATGTGTTGAGCTTGGATTTGGCGTGCAGTCCGTGTTTTAAACGCCAATGCCCATTAAAACACCACGATTGCTTGCGCCAACTGTTGCCCAGCCACGTTTTGAGCCGCATGGCTCAGATATGATGCGGGTTTTGATCGTCAAAACCTCGTCTTTGGGCGATGTGATTCACACCTTGCCTGCCCTCAGCGATGCAAAAGCGGTGTATCCCGACATTCGATTTGATTGGCTGGTGGAAGAAGCGTTTGCTGAAATTCCGCGCTGGCATCCTGCGGTTGAGCAAGCCATCACCGTGGCTGTGCGTCGCTGGCGCAAAACGTGGTGGCAAGCGGCCACTTGGGCAGAATTGCGCGCCCTGCGCCAACGCTTGTCAACGCATTATGATGCCATCATCGATGCCCAAGGGCTGATAAAAAGTGCGTTGCTCAGCCGGAAAGCCAGCGGGCAACGGATGGGTTTGGACAGCCACAGTGCCAAAGAGCCGCTGGCCAGTTGGGGGTATCATCAAAAAATTTTTATTGAAAAACAACAACATGCCATACTGCGCACCCGTCAATTATTGGCCAAAGCCTTGGGTTATGTTGTCCCTGACAAGCTGGATTATGGTTTGCGCGCCCGTTTTCCTGCCCAAACAACCGACAAAACCCTGTTGTTTTTTCATGCCACCACTTGGCCAAGCAAACATTGGCCTGAACCTTATTGGGTTGAATTGGCGAAAATTGCCCACGCGACGGGCTATCAAGTGTTGTTGCCGTGGCACAGCGAAGCCGAAAAGCAACGGGCAACGCGCATCGCCCAACACGGCGGTCGTTTGTTGCCCCAACAAAATTTAACCCAAATGGCGCAGACTTTGGCACAAGTCACGGCGGTGGTGGGCGTTGACACAGGTTTGTCGCATTTGGCGGCGGCGTTGGCTGTGCCATCTGTCACCTTGTATGGCGCAACCTTGCCTGCGTTGACAGGCACGTTGGGCGTTAAACAACAGCATTTGCATAGCACCCAAGCGTGCGCACCGTGTTTTCGCCGCCGTTGTCCCTGTCCACGCACCGCTGTTTTTCCGTCGTGTTATCAAAGTTTGTCGCCTGAAACCGTTTGGTCACAGCTCAACGCGCTCATTTTAAAGGAACTGCCATGAATTCGCCGATTATCATTGCTTTGGATTTCGCCACCGCCCAACAGGCGTTGACTTTTGCCGCACAAGTCAAAGGTACAGGATGTAAACTCAAAGTGGGCAAAGAGCTGTTTACCCGCGCAGGCACGGCGGTGGTGGAAAAATTGGTGGCCATGGGGTTTGATGTGTTTTTGGATTTGAAATTTCACGACATTCCCAACACCGTGGCGGGGGCTTGTCGGGCGGCGGCTGATTTAGGTGTGTGGATGGTCAACGTTCATGCCCAAGGCGGGCGAGCGATGATGGAAGCGGCCAACGACGCGATTGCAGGGCAAACGCATCAGCCCTTGTTGATTGCGGTCACGGTGTTGACCAGTTTATCGGCGCAGGATTTGGCGGAAGTGGGTATTGCCAGCGACTCCAGCGCGCAGGTGTTGCGTTTGGCGCGTTTGGCACACAGTTGCGGCTTGGCGGGCGTGGTGTGTTCGCCTTTTGAAATCAAGCTGTTGCGCCAATTTGTGCCTGATTTTACATTGGTGACCCCCGGCATTCGCCCTGCAACCGCCGCACAAGATGATCAAAAACGCATCATGACCCCTGCGCAAGCTTTGCAGGCGGGCAGTGATTATTTGGTGATCGGTCGTCCCATCACCGCCGCTGCTGAACCCTTGGCCGCTTTGGCGGCGATTGAAGCCAGTTTACATGGTGTAAGTTAAGGCTTGGGCGTTGAGTTTAGCCCCTAAAATGGATTCAATTTTGCTTTTGGTGATGTTTTCAATCAAGCCTGTGGATTCGCCTGCGTCAGCAGACAGCTCAATGCCAATACCCGCCGGTTTGCGCAACAAACCCGTGGGATTAATCCACGCCACTTTGCCTTTACCGCCCATGCGCCGTCGCTCATCTTTGCTCAACATGAGATTGATTTCTAAAAAAACTTCTTTGCCCAAGGTGTAGGTTTGTAATTTATCGGGGCTACACGGAAAGAAAAACCCCCCGTTTTTTAAAAACGGCAAATAACAGCGGTATAATTCATCCCGCGATTCGATGTTTATGCGTAAAAATCCTTGAAATTTCATTGGGTTATACCCTTTCAGTGATCAATGAATAGATGCCATGGCCGTCGGTTTCAATGGCCGTCAACTGCATTTTGTTTGACAATCAAACCCAGACTCAGTACCCTTTTTTCATCTAGCCGCGATGAACTTCGATGACCCGCCACAAACGCCGCCTTTTTTGGTTTATTTGCTTTTGCCTTGTTTTTTCCTCCGTGCTGGCGGTTGTTTATGGGCTGTTTTATTTCCATCCCAATGATTTAAAACCGCAAATCACCCAATGGGTGCAAGCGAAAACAGGGCGACAACTCAAGATTCACGGCGACATACAATTGAGCTTTTTCCCTTGGTTGGGGCTGAAGTTGGGCGCAACCGAATTGAGCCAAGCCCCTGAATTTCAAACCGCCAACAGCGCGCCATTTGCCCAAATTCAACAAGCCAAACTGCGCTTGAAATTAAAAGCGTTGTGGGCCAAAAAAATTGAAATGGACACTGTTCTCATCCAAGGTTTGCAGTTGAACCTTAAGCGTGATGCCCAAGGCCGCTATAATTGGCAATCGCTTGCCGACGACCATGATAGCAAAGTCAACGACCCGATAAAACCCCGTTTTAGCTGGGATTTTCATGGGCTGGTGATTGAGCAAAGCCAATTGGTTTGGCAAGATGATGGGGCAAAAGCCGCCAACCGTTTGCAGTTGAATGACATTGAGTTGCGCGTCCATGAATTAAATTTTAATCAACCGATTGATTATCAACTAAAATTGACGACAAATACCCCACGTTATCAACAATGGGACATTCCGTTTGACCAACTGGCATTGCAAGGTCAACTGCACATAACCGATGGGACACACTTCAAATTGCAAAACACCGCGTTGACTTTACACCATCGCACACAAAACATTGATATTCAGGTGTTTTTGCGTGAAGGAGACTTGATGGGCGATCACTTGCGCGGTCAGGTGCAAATCAACAGCGCGGAATTGCGCCCGTGGTTGCCTGCAAACGCGGTGGCCGCGTTGCCCCATCCCGCGGATTGGCCGCTTAAAACCCATCTGGCTTTTGCTTTTGAGGGTCAAGCGGGCGTGTGGCAATCAAAAGCGGGTGTAGTGCAGTTGGGGCAAGAACAACTGAACTGGTCAAAATTACTGTTTGATGTTGAACAACAAACGTTGAACGTGGTGCAATGGCAAGGCACGTTGTTCGGCCTTGCGATGCAAGGCGCGTTGCAAGCCCGCCATGTGTTGTCTGCGCCACAAGCTCAAGGCTCGCTTGCGCTGGCAAACTTTAATTTGCACACACTGTTGCGCCAACTCAAGCCGTTTGGGCTGAAATCGCTGGCAACCCGTGATGGCAAAGCTTTCAGCCAAATACACGCCCACACCGATTGGCAGTGGCAACAACCCACTTTGGCCTTGTCGGCGTTGACGGTGCAGTTGGACGACAGCCATTTGACAGGGGCTTTGCAATGGCAAACCACAAACAACGCGCTGGCTTTTCAATTGAACGCCGATACCCTTAATTTAGACCGTTATTTACCACCTGACGCGCCAACACAGACCAGCCAGCCCATAAAACCTGCTAAAAAAAGTGAAAAATCACGGCTGACGCTGTTGCAAGATTTGTCCATCAATGGCATATTGCAAGCTCAAAATTTAACGCTGGCACAATTGCAGATGCAACGCATTCAATTGGCCATCCACAGTGAAAAGGGCAAAATCAGCTTGTCTCAGGATAAGCTTATTGATAGATAAAATTTTTCGATGGTTTTAATGGCTAAACAAAGGTAAGATAAGCCGCTTGGTTTTACAGAAAATCTGTCAACGGATAACCCAGATGATAATGGAAGCAAAACAATGGCACGCATTGAAATAGACGGTAAAACTTATGAAGTCGAAGCGGGCAAAACGCTGATTGAAATCACCGATGCCCATGGCATTGAAATTCCACGTTTTTGTTACCATAAAAAACTGTCTGTTGCCGCCAGTTGTCGGATGTGTTTGGTTGACGTTGCCAACGCGCCCAAACCCTTGCCCGCTTGTGCAACCCCTGTTTGGGATGGCATGAAAATCCAAACCCGTTCACCGCGTGCCATCAATGCGCAAAAAGCGGTGATGGAATTTTTGCTGATCAACCACCCGTTGGATTGCCCCATCTGCGATCAAGGCGGCGAATGTGAACTGCAAGATGTTGCCGTCGCTTATGGCAAAGACCGCACCCGCTTTATTGAAGAAAAACGCATTGTCATTGATAAAAACATCGGCGCATTGATCAGCACCGCTTTTACCCGCTGTATTCACTGCACCCGTTGCGTGCGCTTCGGCGAAGAAATCGCGGGCGTGAAAGAGCTGGGCGCAACCCAGCGCGGCGATCACATGCGCATTGACACCTACATGACCGACACCGTGAATTCAGAATTGTCGGGCAATGTGATTGATTTATGTCCTGTTGGCGCGTTGACCGCCAAACCTTCGCGTTTTGCTGCCCGTCCGTGGGAATTGCACACCGCCCACGGTATTGCGCCACACGATGCCTTCGGTTCTCATCTTGAATTTCATATTCGCCGCAACCAAGTGATGCGCGTTGTGCCGCGTGAAAACGTAGCGTTAAACGAAGTTTGGTTGTCTGACCGCGACCGTTTCAGCTACCAAGGTTTGTATGCCCAAGACCGTTTGACCGCGCCGATGATTAAAAAAGACGGCCAATGGCAAACCGTTGATTGGGAAAGCGCGTTGCTGTTTGCCGCCGAAGGCTTGAAAAAAATCCCTGCCAAACAATTGGGCGGCTTGGCATCCGCTACGGCCACGGTTGAAGAGCTGTATTTATTGCAGAAATTATTGCGCGGCTTAGGCTCAAACAACATAGACCACCGTTTGCAACAAGTTGATTTTTCTGAAAAAACAACCAAAGCACCGTTTTTGAATCAACGCCCCGCTGATTTAGCCCAAGCCGATGTGGTCTTGCTGGTGTGTGCCAATTTGCGCAAACAACAACCCTTGCTTAACCACCGTTTGCGTCAAGCCGTGTTGCACAACCATGCTGAAGTCATCCGCATCAATGTATATGATTATCCACAAAATTTTCCTGTCAGCCACAATTTGACCGTCGCACCCCACCAATTGGTGGCCACTTTGGCGGGTATTGCCAAAGCGTTGGATGAAGCACAACCCGCTTTTAAAAACATTGAAATCAGCGAACAACAACGCGCCATTGCCGCTTGTTTGCAAAAAAATAATAAAAAAATCAAGGTTTTACTCGGTGAAGCGGCGGACAACCTGCCACAGCTGGCCAGCATTCGCACCTTAACCGCTTTGATTGCCAAACTGACTTTCGCCACTTTCAGCGAAACAGGCCGTTATGCCAACAGCGCGGGCGCGATACTGGCGGGTGCATTACCCCAGCAAACCCTTGCAGGCCAAGCCATCAGCGGTGAAACGGGTTTAAATGCGCAACAAATGCTCAGCCAAAGCTTGCAAGCTTATGTGTTGTTGGGTTTTGAACCCGAACTGGACAGCATCATGGGCGCGACGGCCTTGCAAACTTTGCAAAATGCGCCGTTTGTGGTGGCCATCAATGGTTTTTGTACCGAAGCGATGCAAGGTTATGCCAACGTGCTGTTGCCCATGGCGTTATTTGCTGAAACTTCAGGCACTTACGTTAATAACAGCGGCGATTGGCAACGTTTCACTGCTGCGGTTGCGCCCGTGGGTTCGGCGCGGCCAGCATGGAAAATTTTGCGGGTATTGGCCAATTTATTGGATGTTCACGATTTTGCTTACACCGCTTCAGATGAAATTTTAAATGAAGTCAAAATGTTATGTGAAACAAGCGCGCAAACCGTTGAGGACAGCACATGGGTGTTGTCTGCACCGCAAGCACTGTGTTATTTAACCGAACCTGCGATTTATGCAGGCGATGCGTTGGTGCGCCGTGCCACAGCGTTACAAGCCACGGCTGATGCCCAAGCTTGTCATGGCGCACATGTCAACCAACGCACGGCAGATAAATTGCGTTTGAGCGCAGGCCAACAGGTGAAACTGAGCCAAAACGGAGGAAGCGCGATTTTGCCTTTGGTGATTGATGCGGCATTGGCCGATGATTGTGTGTTGGTTTACACAGGTCTGGCGGAAAGCGCGGGTTTGGCGCATGATGTCGGCACCATTGACCTGACAGCGGCTTAAAGGAGAATGCCATGTTTTTAGAGAGTGTGCTTATTTTCGCTAAAATTATCGCGGTGGTTGCACCGTTAATGATTGCCGTGGCGTATTACACTTACGCCGAGCGCAAACTCATCGGTTATGTGCAAATTCGCATAGGCCCAAACCGCGTCGGCCCTCGAGGCTGGTTGCAACCGATTGCCGATGCCTTGAAGCTGATGTTTAAAGAAATCATTTTGCCAACCAAAGCCAACCGTTATTTGTTCATCATTGCGCCGATGTTGTCGATTGCGCCTGCATTGGCGGCGTGGGCGGTGATTCCCTTTGCCGATGGCTGGGTGGTGGCCGACATCAACGCGGGGCTGTTGTATTTATTGGCCATGACTTCTTTGGGCGTTTATGGGGTCATCATCGCGGGCTGGGCTTCCAATTCCAAATATGCCTTGTTGGGCGCGTTGCGCTCAGCCGCACAAATCGTGGCCTATGAAATCGCCATGGGTTTTGCGCTGGTGGGTGTGTTGATGGCGGCGGGTAGTTTGAATTTAAGTGCGATTGTCCACGCCCAAGCCACGGGATACGGCTTTTTGGGTTGGTATTGGGTTCCCCTTTTCCCTTTGTTTTTAATCTATTTTATTTCAGGTGTGGCCGAAACCAACCGCGCCCCGTTTGACGTGGCGGAAGGTGAATCGGAAATTGTCGCAGGTTTTCATGTCGAATATTCTGGGATGTTGTTTGCGGTGTTCTTTTTGGCTGAATACGCCAACATGATTTTAATCGCCGCTTTGACCACCCTCATGTTCATGGGCGGCTGGTTATCTCCCTTCCAAGGCACGGGTTTAGAAGCTTATTTTGCATGGATGCCGCAAATTTTCTGGTTTTTTGCTAAAATGACCCTTTTTTTACTGTTGTTTTTATGGTTTCGCGCCACTTTTCCGCGTTATCGTTATGACCAAATCATGCGCTTGGGTTGGAAAGTGTTTATTCCGCTGACCATTGTTTGGTTGGTTGTTTTAGGGGTGATGATTTTAACCCATTTATCACCTTGGTTTGCCAGTACAGCAGGATAACAGGTATTTTCATGTTCAAACAACACGTTAAAAGTTTATTGCTACTGGAATTATTAAAAGGCTTACGTCTGACGGGTCGTTATTTGTTCGCCAAAAAATTTACCGTACAATACCCTGAAGAAAAAACGCCCATGTCACCGCGTTTTCGCGGTCAGCACGCACTGCGCCGCTACGACAATGGGGAAGAACGTTGTATTGCCTGCAAATTGTGTGAAGCGGTGTGTCCTGCCTTGGCCATTACCATTGAAGCGGCTGAACGCGCTGATGGCACACGGCGTACCACGCGCTATGATATTGATTTATATAAATGTATTTTCTGTGGTTTTTGTGAAGAAGCCTGTCCTGTGGATGCGATTGTCGAAACGCGCCATTTTGAATACCACGGTGAACAAGCAGGCGATTTATTGATGACCAAAGAAAAATTATTGGCGTTGGGTGATAAGCTGTCAGATGAAATCAGCCGTGACCGCGCCAGTGATGCCCCTTATCGTTGACAAGACATGATTGCTTTGCACGTGTAGTGGAAAATAAAATGAAATTAATTGTTTATCTGCTTTTGTTGTGGAGTTTTGTTGGCCAAGTTGCCGCTGAAGAGCAAAAAGAATTTTATGACGGCGGTGAACTCAAATCATGGTCAAAGCATGTCGATGGTCAATTGGTGGCGCAAAAAAAATATTCGCTGTCAGGGCAATTGGTTTATGAATTGAGCATTGATGCGCAAGGCGACCGCTATGAAATTGAACGCGAATATCATGACAAAGGTTTATTGGCCAAAGAGCGACCATTAAAAAATGGTTTGGTCGAGGGCATTGAAAAAGAATACTATAAAAACGGGCAGTTGCGAGCCAAACGCACTTATGTCGCGGGGAAAAAACAAGGCAAAGCCCGAGGTTTTTATGAAAGCGGCGCAATTCAAGGCGATTGGAATTTTGAAAAGGGTGAGCCTGTGGCGGCGAAAATTTATTATATGACGGGCAACGTGCATTTGGATCACCATTTTGAAAACGGTAAAAAAACGGTTTGACTTTGGAATATGACCAAAACGGTGAATTGATGGCCAAACGTTGGTATCAAGATGACCAAATGATTAAGCGCAAACGGGTGCGTTAGCTCAGTTTATTTGATAAATCTCAATAACATACTGTTTTTTAATTTTAATAGGTATATTCAAATCATGATTGAAGCAAAGCAAGCAATTGAAACTGCGTTTTTAAAAATTCATGAATATTATGATGATTCTCAGCTTAAAGATTTGTTGTTAGAAGAAGTTATTTTTGATGGTATCAATGAGATATGGTTAATTACTTTGGGCTTTAATGTCCCAAATACAAATAAAAAAAAGTACAGTTATCTACAACAGCAATTTAGTTTACAAAATTATGATGATACTTATGAAAGAAAATATAAAGTCTTTGAAATTGATGGAGAATCTGGCAAAAGCAAGAGCATGATGGTAAAAAATGTTGATTAAATATGTGAATGCGACAATTAAAGATTACAAAAATAACATTAATAAAGGTTTGTTGGTTGATAGTAATTTAATATTGGTTTATTTAATTGGTGAATTAAATCAAAATTTTATTAAAGATTTTTCTCGAACGAAAACATATACGCTTGCTGATTACAAAAATGTAAAAAAAATCATTGAGGATGATTTTCAAAAAAAGCTAAAAACAACACCTAACATATTAACGGAAGTGAATAGTTTAGCAAATAAGCTTACGGAAAATGACAAGGAAGAATTTGCGCTGTTGTTTTCACGACTGATAGAACAAATGGATGAAATTTATCAAGAAAGTAAGGAAATTGTTTCTACCAATACCAATGTAGTTAGAAGGTTTGGACTTACTGATGCTGTCATTGTTAAAATTGTAAAAAAATATGATTTATTGTTATTGACTGACGATTTTAAATTATCTGGTTATATTAATAAACTGGGGAGTGTTCAATCATTGAATATTCGCCATGTTTATTCCAGTCATTAATTTATAAAGTTCTTCCACTATTTCAGGTAGCCTTTTATGGTTCAATTCATTTTTTATCTTTTTGCCACGGTGTTGATTTTTGCCGCTGTGCGGGTGATTACCGTTAAAAACCCTGTTCATGCCGCTTTGCATTTGGTGTTGGCCTTTTTTTCGATGGCGGCGATTTGGTTGTTATTGGAAGCGGAGTTTTTGGCCATCGCTTTGGTGTTGGTTTATGTGGGTGCGGTGATGGTGTTGTTCTTGTTTGTGGTGATGATGTTGGACATCAATGTGGCCACTGTCAGCGAAGGCTTTACCCGCTATTTGTCCAGCGGCTTTTTGGTTGGGCTGTTGATTTTATTGGAAATGGTGGCGGTGGTTGGCAGTCATCATTTTGGTTTGAAAGCCATGCCCGCACCCACGCCCATGGCCGCTGATGCCGTGGTCAATACGGTGTTGTTGGGCAATGTGTTATACACTGAATACGTTTATCCATTTGAATTGGCTGCCATTATTTTATTGGTGGCCATGGTTGCGGCCATTGCGTTGGTGATGCGGCCTAAACGCTGGAGTAAATATGTAAAACCTGAAGATCAAGTGGTGGTGAAAGCGCAAGATCGCTTGACCATGGTAAAAATGACAGCAGAAAAAGAATCTTAAAGGGGAAACCATGTTGGCCTTATCTGATTTTCTGGTCTTAGCGGCGGTGTTGTTCTGCATCAGTGTGGTGGGGATTTTTATTAACCGCAAAAATCTCATCGTGTTGTTGATGTGTATTGAACTGATGTTGCTGGCGGTTAATCTTAATTTCGTTGCTTTTTCCCATTTTTCTGGCAATATCGCAGGTCAGGTTTTTGTTTTTTTCATTCTCACCGTCGCGGCAGCCGAAGCGGCGATTGGTTTGGCGATTTTGGTGGTCTTGTTTAGAAATAAACGCAACATCAATGTCGAACAACTGGATGCGTTAAAGGGTTAACATGGAAAATATTTATCTGACAATTGTACTTGCACCTTTGATTGGCGCGATCATCGCGGGTTTGTTCAGCGTCAGCCGCCAAACTGCCCACCGTATCACCGTTACGGGCGTGGCCTTATCCTGTTTGTTGTCGGTGTATGTGTTTAAACTGATGGTGTTGGATGGAGCAAAACCGTTTGATGGCGCGGTTTATACATGGTTGGCCAGCGGCAATATTCAATTTGAAATCGGTTTTTTAATTGATTCGTTGTCTGCGGTGATGATGGTGGTGGTCACCTTTGTATCGTTGATGGTGCATATTTACACCATTGGCTATATGGCTGATGATGAACACATTTGGCCGCACGACAGTTTATCTGCCAAAAACAGCTATCAACGCTTTTTCAGTTATATTTCCTTGTTCACATTTTCAATGTTGACCTTGGTCATGTCCAACAACTTTTTGCAATTGTTTTTCGGTTGGGAGGCGGTGGGCTTGGTGTCGTATCTGCTCATTGGTTTTTGGTTTCACCGCGAAACCGCTGTTTATGCCAACCTCAAAGCTTTTTTAGTCAACCGTGTGGGTGATTTTGGTTTCTTGTTGGGCATTGCAGCCATCTTCTTATATTTCGGTAACTTACATTATGCTGATGTGTTCAGCAATGCCGATGCGTTGGCCCATATCACCATTCAAATCTTGCCCAACCAAGAATGGTCGTTGATGAGCGTGATTTGTATTTTATTGTTCATCGGCGCGATGGGTAAATCTGCGCAAGTGCCGTTGCACGTTTGGTTGCCCGATTCAATGGAAGGCCCAACGCCGATTTCTGCCTTGATTCACGCCGCCACCATGGTGACCGCAGGGATTTTTATGGTATCGCGGATGTCTCCTTTGTATGAGCTGAGCGAAACAGCGTTGAGTTTTATTTTGGTCATTGGCGCATTGACCGCGCTGTTCATGGGCTTTTTGGGTTTGGTGCAAAATGACATCAAACGGGTGGTGGCTTATTCGACCTTATCCCAATTGGGTTATATGACCGTGGCTTTGGGCGCGTCCGCTTATAATGCGGCGATTTTCCACTTAATGACCCACGCCTTTTTCAAATCTCTGTTGTTCTTGGGCGCAGGTTCGGTCATCATTGCCATGCACCACGAACAAGACATGCGTAAAATGGGCGGCTTGAGAAAATACCTGCCCATCACGTATTGGACTTCGCTCATCGGTTCGTTGGCGTTAATCGGTTTTCCGATGTTTTCCGGCTTTTTCTCCAAAGATGCGATCATTGAAGCGGTACACCACGCTGAACGTGCGGGTGCAGGTTTTGCCTATTTCGCCGTGGTGGCAGGGGTGTTTATCACCGCATTGTATTCTTTTCGCATGTTTTTCTTGGTCTTCCATGGCAAAGAGCGCATGGATAAACACACACGCGAACATTTGCACGAACCTGCCAACGTGGTCACTTGGCCATTGATTGCCTTAGCCGTGCCTTCAGTGGTTATCGGTGCGATTGCACTGGGTCCTATGTTGTATCAAGGCTTGTTCCATAACGTGATTTTCATTGCCGAAGCCCATAATCCATTCCCCATGGCACATTATCAGGGTGTTTGGGGCTTTTTAATCCACGGTTTGACCCAATGGCCCTTTTTCTTGGCGATGGCAGGGGTGGCCACAGCGGCAACCCTGTATTGGCGCGGTTTTACCCACATTCCCGCCCAAATTCAAGCCCGTTTGTCTTGGTTGCATACATTGTTGGTCAACAAATACGGCTTTGATGATTTCAATGAAAAAGTGTTTGCAGGCGGGTCGCGTGCTTTGGGCATTTTTTTGTGGCAAGTGGGTGATGTCAAATTGATTGACAACGGCATGGTCAATGGCTCAGCCAACACAGTTGGCCGTATTGCACAAAAAATCCGCCATGTGCAAACAGGGTATTTATATCATTATGCGTTTGCAATGATCATTGGCTTGCTGTTTTTGCTGGGTTGGTTTGTTCACGCGGCTTAAACTGATAACTTGAGATAAGGAATAAAAAATGTTTGCAGAATTGCCCCTGCTGAGTTTGCTGATTTGGTTGCCCATTCTAGGCGGGATTTGGGTGTTGATGGTGAACCCAGAGAATCAATCCACTTTACGCACGGCTGCGCTGGCGGTGTCATTGGTGACTTTTGTCTTGTCTTTGCCGTTGTTTTTTGGTTTTGACATCACCACCGCCGCCATGCAGTTTAGCGAACTCAAGCCTTGGATTCCAATGTTTGGCATCAATTACCATCTGGGCGTGGACGGTATTTCCATGCCATTGATTATCTTAACTTCTTTTATCACCATTATAGTGGTATTGGCCGCATGGCAAGTGATTCAAGACCGTCCTGCGCACTATTTGGCGGCGTTTTTAATCATGGAAGGCTTGATGAACGGCGTGTTTGCCGCCTTGGATGGCATGTTGTTTTACTTGTTGTGGGAAGCGATGTTGATTCCAATGTTTATCATCATTGGCGTTTGGGGTGGGCCTAGACGGGTGTATGCCGCAGTTAAGTTTTTCTTGTATACCTTTTTGGGTTCGGTGTTGATGTTGGTAGCCTTGTTGTACTTGTACAGCCACACCCACAATTTCTCAATTTTAGATTTCCATACTGTACCATTGACCATGGAAGCACAAATGTGGATTTTTGTTGCTTTCTTGTTGGCATTTGCGGTGAAAGTACCGATGTGGCCGGTTCACACTTGGTTGCCCGATGCCCACGTTGAAGCCCCCACAGGCGGTTCGGTGATTTTGGCGGCCATCATGTTGAAAATGGGAACTTACGGCTTTTTGCGTTTCAGCTTGCCGATTGCGCCCGATGCCAGCCATGCGATGGATGGTTTTATGATTGCGTTGTCATTGATTGCCATCGTCTATATCAGTTTTGTGGCGTTGATTCAATCAGATATGAAAAAATTGGTGGCCTATTCCTCCATTTCCCATATGGGTTTTGTCACCTTGGGCTTTTTTATTCCGTTTATGATTGTCCAAAATACAGGCGCGACTGATGCGGCAATGATGGGTATTGAGGGCGCGATGGTGCAAATGATTTCCCACGGTTTTATTTCAGGCGCGATGTTTTTGGCCATAGGCGTGTTGTATGACCGTTTGCACAGCCGCGACATTGCCACTTATGGCGGTGTCGGTCATGTAATGCCTAAATTTGCGTTGTTTGCGGTGTTTTTTGCCATGGCCAACGCAGGCTTGCCCGGCACCTCGGGTTTTGTCGGTGAATTTATGGTGATTCTCAGCAGTTTTGCCGCCAATTTTTGGATTGCCTTCTTTGCGGCAGTGACCTTGATTGTCGGCGCAGCCTATACGCTGTGGATGATTAAACGGGTGGTTTTTGGTGAAATCACGCCACAAAAACAAAGTACGGTGGGGCAGTTGGTCGATATGAACCCACGCGAAACTTTGATCATGGTGTCTTTGGCGGCGATGGTGTTATTATTCGGTTTATGGCCCGCGCCTTTGTTGGATGTGATGCACGTCACGGTTGAAAATTTGGTCAACCATCTGTTGCAATCTAAAGCCTTATAAACTTTTATATGGGATATGACATGAATTTAGCCAACCTCCATTTGCTGTTACCCGAAATTTTTGTGTTGTCCATGGCCTGTGTCATTTTGTTGGTCGATGCCTATTGGCGCAAATGTTTGCACGGCATCGCTTATCAACTGTCGCAAGCAACGCTGGTCGGTGCGCTTTTATTCACCGCGTTTATCAGCGTCAAAGAGCCTGTGATTGCTTTATCTGGCACATTTGTGTGGGATAGCATGGCCAAAGTGTTGAAATTATTCATTTATGTCATCACCTTCACGGTTTTTCTTTATTCGCGTCAATATTTGATCGACCGCAACCTGTTCAAAGGCGAGTTTTTTGTTTTGGGTCTGTTTGCGATGGCAGGCATGATGGTGATGGTTTCCGCCCATCATTTTTTGACTTTGTATTTGGGTTTGGAACTGTTGTCTTTGTCATTGTATGCGATGGTCGCCATGCACCGCGATTCTGCCCAAGCTTCAGAAGCGGCCATGAAATATTTTGTATTGGGCGCGTTGGCTTCGGGTATGTTGTTGTATGGTATGTCAATTATTTACGGTCTGACAGGCAGTTTGGATTTAACCACCATCGCAGGCGTGATTGCGGAAAACAAAATTGAGCCGATGTTGCTCAAATTTGGCTTGGTGTTCATTTTAATCGGCTTGGCGTTTAAATTAGGGGCTGTGCCGTTTCACATGTGGTTGCCCGATGTTTATCAAGGTGCGCCCACAGCCGTGACTTTGTTCATCAGTTCCGCGCCTAAATTGGCCGCGTTTGCAATGTTGATGCGTTTATTGGTTGAGGGTTTAGGCAGTCTCAACGTTGACTGGCAAGGTATGTTGTTGTTTTTATCGGTTTTATCCATGGCTTTGGGCAACATCGTTGCCATCGCTCAAACCAATGTCAAACGCATGTTGGCTTATTCCACCATTTCCCATGTGGGTTTTTTATTGCTGGGTATGTTGACGGCCAAGGAAGCGGGCTATGCCGCCGCCATGTTTTACACCATGGTCTATACCTTGATGAGCTTGGGCGCGTTCGGCCTGCTGTTGTTGCTCAGCCACGCGGGTTTTGAAGCCGAAAACTTAAATGATTTTAAAGGCTTAAACCGCCGTCAACCTTGGTATGCGCTGATTATGATGATTGTCGTCTTGTCAATGGCAGGTGTGCCACCGATGTTGGGTTTTTGGGCAAAATGGTCGGTCTTGTCCCAAGTCGTGGCCGGTGGTTTTATGTGGTTGGCGGTGTTGGCCGTGTTGTTTTCGGTCATCGGCGCGTTTTATTATTTGCGCATCATCAAACTGATGTATTTTGACGCACCAACAGACAATGCCCCCGTACTCAAACCCAGCGCAGACATTCATTGGGCGTTGACTTTAAACGGCATGGTGATTTTGGTTCTGGGCGTGTTGCCTGAATCTTTAATGACCGTGTGCCGTGTTGCTTTGAGTTGATGCGGCTGATTGACAGCCATTGCCATTTGGACGTGGCGGCGTTCGCGCTTGACCGCAGTCACGTTTGCCAAGCCGCCCACAAAGCGGGCATCGTTGCGTTTATCGTGCCTGCCATTTGCACCAAAGATTGGCATCATTTACAACAGCTTGGCCAACAAAACCCCGCCTGTTATCCCGCTTATGGCATTCACCCGTGGTTTATCGCCGACCACAGCGCGCAAGATTTGACCCAACTCAAAAGTCAAGCCCAACAGGCGGTGGCCGTTGGGGAATGCGGTTTAGATTTCTATCAAAATTCAGAAAAAAATCAGCAACTTGAGTTCTTTCAAGCGCAATTGGCGATCGCGGCTGATTGGGGCAAACCTGTTATTGTCCATGCGCGTCATGCGGTGGATGCGGTGATTGCTCAACTGAAAAAATACCCCGTCACGGGCGTGATTCACAGCTTTGCAGGCAGTGTGCAACAAGCCAACCAGTTGATTAAACTGGGTTTTTACTTGGGGGTCGGTGGCGCAATCACCTATCCACGGGCAAACAAATTGCGCACCATGGTCAAACAACTGCCGCTGGAGGCTTTATTGCTCGAAACGGATGCGCCATGGCAACCCGTTTATGGCCAGAGCCAACGCAATGAGCCTATCAATTTATTGGCGGTATTGAATACGCTGGCAGAGCTTCGCCAACAGAGCGCGCACGACATTGCCGCCGCCAGTTATCAACACACTTGTTCGTTGTTTGGAATTCAACCATGATGGAAGATGCGTTTTCTCGTAGCCGTATTTTATTGGGCGATGCGGGCGTGGCGCGTTTGGCGCAATGCCATGTGCTGGTTGCGGGTTTAGGCGGTGTCGGCGGCCATGTGGCAGAAGCCTTGTGTCGTGCAGGTGTGGGCGAATTGACGCTGTTGGATCACGACATTGTGAACGTTTCCAATTTGAATCGGCAATTGGTGGCGTTGCATTCCACCTTGGGCTTGGCCAAAACTGAAGTGATGGCGGCGCGCTTGCGTGACATCAATCCAGCGGTTAAATTGCATTTAATTCAAGATTTTATCCACACCCAAGATGCTGAGCCGTTTGTCACTCAACAAGGCTTTGCCCATGGCGGCTATGCAGGTTTGCGTTTTGATTATGTGGTGGATTGCATTGATTCCATTATTTGCAAAGCCGCGTTGGTGGCCGCTTGTCAAAAGCATCATGTTCCTGTGGTTTCCAGCATGGGCGCGGGCAATCGGTTGGATGTGACCAAAATCAAAGTGGCCAGTTTGAATCAAACCCAAGGTTGTCCGCTGGCGCGTGAATTTCGGTTTGCGTTGCGTAAAATGGGCGTGCCGCTTAACTGTAAAGTGGTGTATTCCACCGAACAACCGCAAAAAGCCTTGGCACATCAACCCGTCAGCGGCGCGGTGGCGGGCAGGGCGGTCAATGGCACGGTGTCTTATTTGACGGCGTTGTTCGGTTATATGTTGTCGGGCGTGGTGATACAAGCGTTGTTGCATGACAACGCGGATTAAGCGTGCTACCATTGCGCTGTTTTGGTTTTCGATAAAGGGACAGGCATGAAAATAGGTGCGCGAGAAATCATCACCCCCAGACCCAAAATGAGTTTGACCATCCCCAAGGGCATGGCCGCTGTGGAATTTTTCAACAGCCCTGCCAACCTCAAAAACCTTGCCGAAGAAAACGGCTTGTTTCGCACGCCTGAAGATTTGCTGATGTATAGAAAACTCATCGGCCACAGCAGTGAATTTGATACTTCCATCATTTTAGACACTTCACGGCGAATTTTAGACCCGCTGGGCAGACCCGTGCGCCGTGACCAAATGCAACGCAAAGAAAAGAAAGTTTGGAATCGCATGACCCAAATCGTGTTTGAATACATGATGGAAACCTATCCCGACCCCGTTGAACATTTGATTGTCTGCGGTGAAGCCAGCTTGGATGCGACATGGCCATTGAGCAAACCCGGTGTGCCGAGTATTCGCATGATTCACAACCATTTTATTGTGTTTCCGATGCAACAATTGCAAGCGGCTGATTTGGCCGACCCCAACGATGCCAATTTGACTGACAGCGGCCACCACAGTTTGTTTTTGCGCCATCTCAATGATATTTATCACGAATTTTTAGATGTGCTGGATTTGCAAATTTTATCACCGATTTCCACGAATGAATCTGCTTTAAAATTAACAGGTTATCCCCAAGGTTTGCCCAGTTGGCACGTCAAAGGGGGGGTGGAAAAATTGGGCGACCAATATTTTTGGTATGAATATGAGCAAGTGTTGCGCGGTTTTTTAGATTTTTATCGCACCTTTTTTTCATTGGTTTCTACAGGCGAAAGTAAAATGCCCGCTTACAGTAATTTTTCCAGTCAAATCAATGAAGTATTGCTGGATAACAACCGTTTTCAACGGGTGGCACGCAACCTGCGCGAACAAGTGATTCAAGACCCGTTGTTTGCCAATGACATTCGTTGGCGGCCTGCGTATAAACAATTGCTGTACCGCGATGACCAAGGACGGTTGATTGTCACCATTTCGCAAAATTCTGTCGGCAACGCGATTACGGAATTGTTGGGCGTGGTGGTCAAACGGGTGGAAGACGCTGACGCTTATGCGGCGATTGAACCTGCGCTGGTGACTCGCTTGCTTGCCGTGCGTGAACGTTTGCTTGTTGCCAACTTAGGCGAAGTGATTGCCGCACCCAACTGGCCGAAAAATCACTGAGCCAACCGCTTGAATTTGTTCTATAAGTATTTTATGGAAGTAAGGGCAGGCATTAATGCCATGGAATTATCCATGGCAGAGGTGTTTCATTTAGAAGTTGTTGTGGTTGTGGCGGGTGCTACAGGTTGAGCTACGGTGTAACCATAATAAGGGTAAGCCGCGTAAGGATAACCCCAACCGCCCCAGTAAGGATAACCGCCATAAGGATAATAGCCACCATAGTATGGGTAATAACCGTTGCCCCAGTTACCCCAATTCCAAGGCGACCACCCGCCCCAAAAAGCGTTGGC
>DYSU01000042.1 GCA_020726335.1 Thiomargarita sp.
AAAAAGTGGTTTAGAATAACATTTTTTTCTTGTGACAACAGCCCCCGACAATATTGCGGTTTAATTTTTGTTGGTTGTTCGGTATCATGGTGTATTCTTCTTGTTTAAGCCTGCCTATTATGAATTATGTCGCTGTTTTTAATCGTTATTTAACTGAGTGGCAATGGCTGTTTTTGACTGTTGTGGTTTGGCTTTGCTATGGCCATACGTTGGATGTGCCATTTTATTTGGATGATTTTTCTTCTATTGAGGAAAATCCTGTTATTTATCAATGGCAAGGATTTGGTGCATTGTGGGATTATGCCCGTTTGCGGATAATCGGCTATTTAACGCTGGCGGCCAATTACCGCAGCCATCAATTCGCGCTGGCGGGTTATCATTGGGTCAATATTGCCATTCATTTTCTGGCGGGCATGGCCGCAGGGTGGTTGTTGACAGGTTTGTTGCGCAGTCCTTATGCGCAACGGCAAAACTTTTCTCCGCGGGTCACTGCATGGTTGCCGTTTTTGGTGGCGTTGATTTTCCTGTTGCATCCGCTACAAACCCAAGCTGTGACGTATATTGTGCAACGGCTGGCTTCGCTGGCGGCATTGTTTTATTTGCTCAGCATGGCTTGTTTTGTTCAAACACGTTTGAGCCAGACCCATCAAAAACGGCTGTTGTGGGCAAGTTTGTGTTTGCTCAGCATGGGTTTGGCTTTTTTCACCAAACAAAACACGGCCACGTTGCCCATCGCTTTGTTGTTGATTGAACTGATTTTTTTTAGCCAAATCACATTGAAACGTTCGTTGCTGGTGGGTGGTTTGGCGTTGTTGGGCTTGCTCAGCATTTGGCTGATTTTGGCCAAAGTGTTCGGTTATGACCCGTTTTCATTGCAAGCGATGCAGGCTTTGACCCAAGACACGGCGGCCATTTCGCGCATGGATTATTTGGCCACGCAAATGACGGTGCTTTGGACGTATATCCGCCTGTTTTTTCTGCCTGTGGGCTTGCATTTGGATTATGAATACCTGACCTTGACGGGGTTTTTGAATCCTTTGGTGTTGTTCGCGCTTATCGGCCATTTGGCGTTGTTGGCCGTGGCCGTGGGAACGATTCGCCGTTGGCCGCTGTTGGCGTTTGGCCTGTTATTTTATTATTTGGCGCACAGCGTTGAATCCAGTGTGATTCCGATTCGGGATGTGATTTTTGAACACCGCACTTATTTGCCCAATTTGGGGCTGGCGGTGGTGGTGGCTTGGGCGTTGCTGGTGTGCTTGCCCAAAGTGTGGGCCATCTCGTTGCGCTTTAGACATCTGGCGGCAATGATTGTATTGACAACTTTTCTTTTAGGTTCAATGACATGGGCGCGTAACCAAACATGGCGTGACCCCATAAAATTATGGACGCAAAACACCCAGCTTGCACCCAACAAGGCGCGGGCATGGTCGATTTTGGGCAAACACCAGTTGCAAAAAGAAGACCCTGCGGCTGCCATCGCCAGTTTGAAACATTCGTTGGCGTTGCAACAACAAGACGGCAACCAGCAAGTGGATGTGATTGATATTATTAACTTAATTGTCGCATTAAAAAAACAAAAACAATATGACTCCGCCTTGGCTTTGACGAAAAAGGCGTTGAGCCATCCACTGTCGCCGCTGATGAAGTCTAAGTTTTTGATTAATCAGGGAAATATTTATTTTGAGCAAGAAAACGCCGCCTTGGCGGAAGCCGCCTATCAAGAGGCGATTGAGGTTTATCCCGCGTCCATCACCGCCCGCGCCAATTTGGCCAGTTTGCTGGCGGCGACAGGTCGATTGCAACAAGCGGAGGAATTGTTGTTGCAAGTCTTGCAACTTGACCCCACCAATCAGGTGATGCAAGCCAATTTGGCTAAAATGCAAGCGGCGTTGCGTCAAACTGGGCAACCTTGAGTCAAGGAAATGTGATGAAAAATTTAATCATGCTGTTGTTGGGCTTATGCGCAGTGCAGGCTGTTGGACAAACACAGGAGAAAACCATGACCACTGAAACCGCATTGGCCACATTTGCAGGGGGCTGTTTTTGGTGTATGGAAAGTCCATTTCAAAAATTGGATGGGGTGGTGGCTGTGGTGTCGGGTTATATCGGCGGCACGGTGGAAAATCCAAGCTATGAACAGGTGTCTACAGGGAAAACAGGGCATTTTGAGGCAGTGCAAGTGCGGTATCAACCCGCAAAAATCAGTTATCAGCAGTTGTTGCAGGTTTATTGGCAACAAATTGATCCCACCGATGCGGGGGGTTCGTTTCATGACCGTGGTTCACAATACCGTTCAGCGGTTTTTTATCACGATGCACAACAAGAAGCGTTGGCGCAAGCATCAATCAACCGATTGAATAAAAAGAAATTATTCAGCCGTCCCGTTGTTACGGAATTGTTGCCCTACAGCCAATTTTATCCCGCTGAAGACTATCATCAAGATTTTAGTGCAAAAAATCCCGCGCATTATCAAAGGTATCGCCATTCTTCGGGACGGGATGCGTTTATCGCTAAAACATGGGCAAGTGCGGATGCGTCGTGGTGGGCGGATTATCAAAAGCCTGATGTTGCCCGTTTGCAACAAAAATTGAATCCATTGCAATACCGCGTGACCCAAGAAGCCGCCACAGAGCCGCCGTTCGACAATGAATATTGGAATCATAAAAAAGAAGGGATATATGTTGATGTGGTTTCGGGTGAGCCGCTGTTCAGTTCGGTGGATAAATACGATTCTAAAACGGGTTGGCCGAGTTTTTCGCGCACCATCGCACCTGATGTATTGACCCAAAAAACCGACCATCAGTTGTTTCGGCCACGGGTAGAGGTGCGCAGTCGTTATGCGGATTCACATTTGGGTCATGTGTTTGATCAAGAATCCGCTTCGCCCACAGGACTGCGTTATTGCATTAATTCCGCCGCATTGCGTTTTATTCCCAAAGAAGACTTGGTTGAGCAAGGTTATGGCCAGTATTTGCCGTTATTTGACCAAAAAGCCAACGATGAATAATAAAAGCTTTGCCCAATTCATTTTTTTTCAGTACAATGCACTGTTTTTTTAACCGCCTCATAAGGAACAGCTTAAACATGTTAGCAGCAACACAAAAAGCAAGTATTGTTGCCACTTACCAACGCGGTGAGAATGATACCGGCTCACCTGAAGTACAGGTTGCTTTGTTATCTGAAAATATCAGTGCGTTGACAGGTCATTTCAAAATCAATAAGCAAGACAACCATTCTCGTCGTGGCTTGATTCATATGGTGAATAAACGCCGTAAGTTATTGGATTATCTCAAAACAAAAGATATTGGCCGCTATCAAGATTTAATCAGTCGTTTGGGTTTACGCCGCTAAACCGCCTTTAAGTTAGAAACTAAAAGTCAACCGTTTGGAGGCTTTTGGTTTTTTGCTTTTCATCTCAGTTAGGAATGTCAATGACCGCAGAACAACTTTCTTTTCAATATGGACAACACCAGGTTACTTTAGCCACGGGTAAAATTGCCCGCCAAGCAACGGCAGCCGTTATGGCCAGCATGAATGACACGGTTGTTCTGGTCTCTGTGGTGGCAGAAAAACAAGCCCAAGCGGGGGGAGATTTCTTTCCATTGACTGTCGATTATCAAGAACGCAGTTATGCCGCAGGCAAAATTCCGGGCAACTTTTTCAAACGCGAAGGCCGCCCTTCTGAAAAAGAAACCTTAACGTCTCGCTTGATTGACCGCCCCATTCGCCCTTTGTTTCCCAAGGGCTTTAACCATGAAGTGCAAATCATCGCCACGGTTTTATCCCTAGACCCTGAAATTGACCCCGATATTGTGTCATTAATCGGCACTTCAGCGGCCTTGGCCATCAGTGGTTTGCCCTTTAACGGCCCTGTTGGCGCGGCGCGGGTGGGCTATATCAACCACGAATGGGTATTAAACCCAACATTCAGCCAATTAAAACAATCCGCGTTAGATTTGGTGGTGGCAGGCACTGATTCTGCGGTGCTGATGGTCGAATCAGAAGCCAAACAATTGCCTGAAGAAATCATGTTAGAGGCGGTGTTGTTTGGCCACGAACAAGGCAAAACAGCGGTCAATGCCATTCGTGAATTTGCCGCCAAAGTCGCCAAACCTGCATGGGCTTGGCAAGCGAAAGAAAAAGACCCCGTTTTGGTGACAACCGTTGTCGCAAAAACTGAACAGGCATTAAGCCAAGCCTATCAAATTAAAGACAAATTAGAACGTCAAGCGGCAGTGGCTGCGGTGCGCGAACAATTATTGGTCGAATTATGTGGCAGTGAAAACCCACAATGGCTTGATTATGAGGTGGTGGCCACATTTGACAATGTGCAAAAAAATATTGTCCGCACCAGCATCTTGGCAGGCAACCCCCGCATTGATGGCCGCGATAACCACACCGTGCGCCCGATTACAATTGAAACTGACGTATTGCCCCGCACCCACGGTTCGGCTTTATTCACCCGTGGCGAAACCCAAGCGTTGGTGGCGACCACCTTAAGCACCGAACGCGATGTGCAAGTGGTCGATGCATTAGAAGGTGAAAGTAAAGACCCTTTTATGTTACATTATAACTTTCCGCCGTATTGTGTCGCTGAAATCGGGCGCGTGGGTTCGCCCAAACGCCGCGAAATCGGTCACGGTCGGTTGGCAAAAAGGGCATTGTTGGCTGTTATGCCTGATTTAAACGAATTTCCTTATGTGGTGCGCGTGGTATCGGAAATCACCGAATCCAATGGTTCAAGCTCCATGGCTTCAGTTTGTGGCTCCAGTTTATCGATGATGAACGCAGGTGTGCCATTAAAAGCCCCTGTCGCAGGCATTGCCATGGGTTTGATTAAAGAGGATGAACAATTTGCGGTATTGACCGACATCATGGGCGATGAAGACCACTTGGGTGATATGGATTTCAAAGTCACAGGTACTGAAACAGGTGTGACGGCATTGCAAATGGACATCAAAATTGAAGGCATCACCCGTGACATCATGCAAACTGCATTAAACCAAGCCAAGCAAGGACGGTTGCACATTTTAGCCATCATGGCCAAGGCGTTGGATCACACCAATGCGATGTCAGATTACGCCCCACGCATCACTTCTTTTCACATCAATCCTGAAAAGATTCGAGATGTGATTGGCAAAGGCGGAACAACGATTCGCGGCATCACCGAGCAAACGGGCGTGACCATTGACATCAGCGATAACGGAGAAGTAAAATTAGCCGCCACCAGTTCAGAAGCGAGTCAACGAGCGCGTGAAATGATTGAACGTTTGACCGCTGAAGTCGAAGTAGGCAAAATATACACAGGAAAAGTGGCTAAAATTATGGATTTTGGTGCTTTTGTCAACGTGTTACCGGGCAAAGATGGCTTGGTACATATTTCCCAAATCGCAGAACAGCGGGTGAACAAAGTCACTGATGTTCTGCAAGAAGGTGAAACCGTACAAGTGAAAGTGCTGGAAATTGACAAACAAGGACGCATTCGTTTGAGCATGAAAGCTGTACATGCCCAAGAAGAGATGTAACATCCCATTGTATTTTATATTTTTTTTATTATTGTGAGGTTATCATGAAAAAATCCGTTTTAGCTTTAGCCGCCGCCGCGTTGGTTTTAAGTCAAGTTGCTGTTGCTGATGAAGCGTTGGCCACCAAATCAGGTTGCATGGCTTGCCATCAACTTACGCTTAAAGTGGTCGGCCCAGCTTACAAAGACGTGGCCACCAAATATGCAGGCGATGCCGCCGCTGAAGCCACTTTGATTGAAAAAGTCAAAGCAGGTGGTGTGGGCAATTGGGGTCAAGTCCCTATGCCTCCAAAAGGTGGCAACCCTGCTGTGTCTGATGAAGATGTGGCCACTTTGGTTAAATGGATATTAAGCTTGGCCGCGCCTGCTGAAGCCGCACCCGCCGCGCCTGCTAAATAATTATTTTCACACACAACCCTGTTAAATGGTTGTGTGTTTTTACACACCTTTTACCCAATCCATTAAACATGTTCACGGGAATCATTGAAGCTGTTGGCCAAATCGCCCGTTTAGAAAAAAAAGGCCAAGATGCCCTCTTAACCCTTGGAACCGGCACATTAGACTTAACCGATGTTAAAACAGGCGACAGCATCGCGGTCAACGGCGTGTGTTTAACCGCCGTGCGCTTAAGCACAAAAAGTTTTAGTGCGGATGTTTCCGCCGAGTCCTTGGCCTTGACCACTTTAGGGCAATTAACGGTGGGCGATGCAGTCAACCTAGAAAAAGCCCTCACGCCACAAACCCGTTTGGGCGGCCATTTGGTCAGCGGCCACGTTGATGGCATCGGCATTTTAAAACAAAAACAAGCCGTTGCGCGTTCCATTCAATTACACATCCAAGCTCCCGCCCATCTCGCCAAATACATTGCCAAAAAAGGTTCAATTTGCGTCGATGGCATCAGCTTGACAGTGAATGAAATCAACGGCGCGGTGTTCCAGCTCAACATTGTGCCTCACACCTTGGCACAAACCACGTTGCAAAACCTCAAAGTAGGCCAACGCTTTAATTTAGAAGTGGATTTATTGGCGCGTTATTTAGAACGGCTGTTATCCAAAGACGCGGCTGATGCAGAAAATAAAAGCCAGATTGATGAAAACTTTTTAGCCAAACATGGGTTTATTTAATAAAACAGAAGTTGTTGCCAGCTCCCTATACCGTGCTGGGATTGACTTGATACTTATCCATGTTCGTCGTTTGATGGCCTTACCCACTTAAAATAAATACGACTGTAGAATTATTTATGCTCAACACCACAGAAGAATTAATCCAAGACATTCGCAAAGGCAAAATGGTCATCTTGATGGATGACGAAGACCGTGAAAATGAAGGCGATTTAATCATGGCCGCGACGCAAGTGCGTGCCGAAGACATCAATTTTATGGCGCGTTATGGACGTGGTTTGATTTGTTTGACGCTGACCCGTGAACGTTGCCAGCAATTGCAATTGCCATTGATGGTCAATGACAACAACACCCCTTATACCACCAATTTTACCGTGTCAATTGAAGCAGCCAAAGGCGTGACCACGGGTATTTCTGCCGCAGATCGCGCAATCACGGTGCGTACAGCGGTTGAAGCCCATGCCAAGCCCTCTGATTTGGTGCAACCCGGTCATGTTTTTCCGCTGATGGCGCAAGTGGGCGGGGTGTTGCGTCGCGCAGGCCACACCGAAGCGGGTTGTGATTTGGCACGGCTGGCAGGTTTAAAGCCTGCGGCGGTGATTGTGGAAATTTTAAATGAAGACGGCAGTATGGCGCGTCGTTCTGATTTGGAGCAGTTTGCCAAAGAGCATAATCTAAAAATTGGCACCATCGCCGATTTAATTCATTTTAGAATTGAGCATGAAAAAGCGGTTGAGCGTGTGAGCGCGTGTAAAATATCGACTGAATTTGGGACATTTCAATTGGTGGCTTATCAAGATAATATTGATAATAAAGTGCATTTGGCCTTGGTTAAAGGCGAAATCAACGCCAATGAACCGACTTTGGTGCGGGTGCATTTGCGCAACACCTTGTGTGATTTACCGGGCATTTTGCATGAAGAATGCGGTTGGCCGTTGCGTGATATTTTGCGCCGCATCAGTGAAGAAGGCAAAGGGGTTGTGGTCATTTTGCAACAACAAGAATCGGCAGAGCAATTGATTCATAAAATTCAAAACTATTGCCGCCTTGAACAAGGCGAGGACTTGCCTGCGCATCCCAACAGCGAAGATTTGCGCACATTTGGCTTGGGCGCGCAAATTCTCGCTGATTTAGGCGTGCGCAAAATGCGGGTGTTGAGCGCACCGAAAAAATTACACGCTATTTCAGGTTTTAATCTGGAAGTGGTTGACTATGTTCATGAGGAGAAATAAATGAAGTATGCTGAAATTGAAGGCACTTTCACGCCAACACCTGCAAAATATGCGGTGGTTGTGGGTCGCTTTAACAGTTTTATTGTCGAAAGTTTGTTGTCTGGGGTGATTGACACCTTAACCCGTCACGGCGTGCAAAGCGATGACATCACCGTGGTGCGTGTCCCGGGGGCGTATGAAATACCGTTGATTGCCCAGCATTTGGCGGGCAGCCATAAATATAATGCGATTATTGCCGTGGGCGCAGTGATTCGGGGCGGCACACCCCATTTTGATTATGTCGCGGGCGAGTGTGCCAAAGGGCTGGCACAAGTGTCGTTGCATCACCATATTCCCGTGGCTTTTGGTGTGTTGACGGTCGATAACATTGAACAAGCGATTGAACGCGCAGGCACCAAAGCGGGCAATAAAGGGGTGGAGGCGGCTTTGTCTGCATTGGAAATGGTCAGTTTAATGAAAAACTTAAGTCAATGACCAATCCCCGCACTTTGGCCCGCCAACGGGCATTACAAGCCTTGTATCAATGGCATCTTGCCCAACAAGATTTGGCTTTGATTGAAAGCCAATTTTTCAAAGAAGAAGATATGTTTGGCGTGGACAAAAAATATTTTCGCACTTTGTTGCAAAATGTGCCGTTGCATGTCGTTGTTTTAGATGGAAAAATTGAACCGCTCTTGGACAGAGAAATCAATCAATTAGACCCCATTGAACACACCATTTTGCGCATGGGCTTGTATGAGCTTTTGTATCACCCTGATATTCCATGGCGGGTGACCATCAATGAAGCGGTGGAATTGGCCAAATTATTTGGCGCAGAACAAAGTCATAAGTATATCAACAGTATTTTAGATAAATTACAGAAATTAATGAATTAATTCATCACTATACAAGGGACATTGTCTTGTTTTGCTGTGCAGATTTTAGAATTTCTGGCCAATAATGAATAGCCCAAGGCTGTTTCCTGTGATAAACTGGCGACTTCTCCCTTGAGTTGTCGAACGGTTGTCTGATGTTTTTCTGTATTTTCATCATAGCCATTGCCCATGCACATTTTGGTTGATATTGGCAACACTAATATCAAATGGGGATTGTGCTTACGCCATCGCTTCGCGCTCAGCCAAATTCATCAATTGCCCTTGTGCAATATCGCCCAGCTTTGGCAAACAGACAAAAAACTAAAGCCTCAATCGCTGTGGGTTGCCAATGTGGCCCATCAAGATTTGAATGCGATTATCCGCACCAAAAGCCAAACCTATTGGCAACTTAACCCCATTTTTGCGCAAAGTGAAGCCCAAGCCGACGGCATTGACAACGGTTATCAGCAACCCACCCGTTTGGGTGTTGACCGTTGGTTGGCATTGATTGCGGCGCATCAATTGTATCCGCATGAAAATTTAGCGGTGGTTGATTGCGGTAGCGCGATTACCTTGGATATTCTCACGATCAATGCCCAACATGCCCAACACCAAGGCGGTTTGATTTTCGCGGGCTTGTACAGTTTACAACACACAATAACCAATATAACCGCAGGGGTATCCGCCCCTACGCAACCTTTGGCGATAAAATCGGGTACAATAGTGGCACAAGATACCCAAACAGCTGTGGCCTTAGGTGCAATACGGATGGTAACAGCGGCCATTGAAACCACACTGTCAAGCTTCCAACCCATGCGTTGCTTGCTAACAGGCGGCGATGGTTCTAAACTCTTACCTTATTTAGACATCAATTGTGAATATCATCCCCATTTGGTATTGCAAGGCTTGGCCTATAAGGCGAAAATACAATGCGTTCAATCATTTTAACGCTGATATTGGCGAACTTAAGCTTCTTTTATTGGCAAACCAACTGGGTTGAACCCCGACTCGAAAAAAATCCTGTGTTGGATTCAGCCATTCCAGAGGGGGCGCAACCTTTGGTCTTGTTGTCCGAGCCTGTACCCGTGCATATTCTCTCTGACACCACAGAACCTGCCAGCCCCAAACCCACGGATGAAAATAATGAGGGCGAAAAAGCCAGCCGTGATGATGTGGTGTTGGCTTTGGTGGGTGATGATGCCAAAGACATTGATTTGGTTGAACCCAACAACCCTGAAACAGCAACAGAAAACAACGCGGTAGATGAAGAATTGATCAACAATGTCGCTGATCAAGCCAATGAGGCGACAACCACACAACTTGCTGATAACACAGCAGAAATAGACAACGCTGAAACGCCTGAGCCAGCCCCTGTTGTGGCTGAACCTGAAACCGTTCAATCCCCTGCTTTGGCTGAGGTTGCGCCAAGCGCATGGCCTGAAGCCTTGAAAAATTTACCGCCGGTCAAAGCCAAAACGTATTCTGCCGCTGAAATTAAACAGCATGAACAAGATGCCGTAAAAGCCAAACAATTTTTGCAAGAACAGATGGCCAAAAGCAAAGACAAAGTGGCAACACCACCGCCTGACCAGCCTGAAAAACCCGTGCTTGATGTGGCTCACGCGATGCAATCAGACCCAACTGAATCCCCCCAAGCCCGCGATCTGACACCCGAATCCAAAGATAACAGTATTATATGTTATAAAACAGGCTCACGAGCTGATAAAAACGCGGTACTGCAAAACCAAGCTTGGCTGACGCAACAAAAAATTGACAACAAACTCATTACCTTGCTGGATGCCAGCAAAAATCAAAAAACGCGGGTTTATTTGCCACCATTTGCCAATGAATCCACTGCGCGTTATGTGCAAGAACAATTGAATCAACAAGGCATTTATGACCACATCATTATCCGAGAACCGCCGTTGCGTCATGCGATTTCTTTGGGGGTTTATCGCAACGGCGAAAGCGTTAAAAACCGCTTGGCTGAATTGCGTGCCAAAGGCTATGTGGATGTGCAAATAGAGTTGCTCAATCAAGACCAACAACGTTATCAACTGTATTTGCAACTGAACAGCCATCAAGAACCTTTATTAAAACAATTCAGTCAAAAATTTTTGATCAATTTGCCTGTGAAAACAGCTTGTGCTTATGAATAACATTAAAAACCCCGTGGCCCATGTTTCGTCCGTCGATGACAGACCAGCGCATCCCCTTGTCATGGTGGTCGATGACAGCGCAACATCTATTTCACTGTATCAATACAGTTTGGAAAACTTGCTTATCCAGTTTGTCAGCTTTCAATCGCCGTTGATTGCGCTTGATTATTTGAAACAACACAAACCTGATTTGATTTTTTTGGATATTGTCATGCCCGTGATGGATGGTTTGACCTTTTTAAAACGCTTGCGTGAGCTGCCTGAGCATAAGAACACGGCAGTGGTCATGGTCACGTCTAAAAATTACGCTCAAGACAGGGTGATGGCCAAACACCGTGGTGCTTTAGAATTTATGATAAAACCCTTGCGTTTTCAAGAAATTAGAGACTTGGTCAGCAAATACATTCCGACATGCTAAATTACATCAAACTTTGGGGCGTGCGCGGCTCTTATCCTGCGCCACAGGGCAGTCACTTGCGCGTGGGCGGCAATACCGCCTGTGTGGAATTCTGTGTCGATGGTTATCGGTTGATCTGCGATGCAGGCACAGGCATCATTCCCTTGGGCAACCACCTTGCCCGCCAACACGGCAACAGCCCACAAGAACTGTGTTTGCTCATCAGCCATTACCATTGGGATCATATTTCAGGCTTGCCATTTTTTGTACCCGCTTTTATGCCCAATTGGACCATCAATGTCTATGCCCCGGGTGATTCTTCCGCTGAAATTGAAACCTATATCGCAGGCCAAATGCAACCGCCGTATTTTCCTGTCGAAGTTGAAGTATGGCAAGCCAAAATGCACTATCGCCACACCCAACAGCGGCAAATTCAATACGGCCCTTTTGTTATCAACGCTTTTTACGTTCACCACCCCGGCATCACCTTGGGCTATTTAATCAAAGTACATGACAAAGTCATTGCCTACATGTCGGACAATGAATTATCGTTTATCGACCGTTCAATTGAAGTGCGTAAAAATGAATTAAACCCGCGTGAAACCGAGTTGATTCTTGCCATGGCCAAAGAAGAATGGGACAACGCCGTGCAACAAATCAAAGGCATTGATATTCTATTGCACGATGCGCAATACACGCCAGAAGATTATCAAAAAAAACAAGGCTGGGGACACTCCTGTTATTTGGATACCATTGATTTTGCGCTGGATGCCAAAGTCAAAGATTTGTATTTATTCCACATGGACCCTGCTTATGACGATGATTTTGTTGACAATATTTATGAAAAAGCTTTAAAATATTGTCAACAATATTCCAATACCTTGCGTTGTCATATCGCCCGAGAAACCTTACTCATTCCGCTGTGATTCATCAGGAATCACGGCTTTTAACGTCGCTTTGCCGTTGCTCGCCACCATCAACACCGCCAGCCCGCCGTGGAGTAAATCCTGCTCTAAAGCCACCGCTTTTTCTCTGGGGGCAAAATAAGCCTCAATGTTGTGATAGGCAATCCGATATTCAAATTTCCCTTTTGCCTGTGGGTATTTACCCTGCAAACGACCGCGCAAAAACACACCTGAATCAGGCGGTTGCAAGGAAATACCCATGTGATGCCAGCTTTTTTCACCCGCTTCTAATGCGACATACACCACTTCATCACGACGAGCAATGGGCAAATCTTGTTCCGTTTCAATACGAGCAATGTCATAACGCAAACGGGCATAATTGCCCCGAAACAAACTGCGCGGGTCAACAGGCACGGTTTTTAATTTAACTTCCTGCCCCGTCCACAAAGGATAGACCGCGCCTAAATATTCACCTATTAAAACAGCAACTTGCACCACAATCACCGCCAACAACAACCAAAATTTCATTGCGTGACCCTCTTTTGTTGCCAATGCCAATATTTAGCCGCCGACAATAAAATCACCGCAAACACCATGAACAACAGCGTCGCGCCGATATAATCGCCGATAAAATGAATATAGCGCAACAAGCCTGTCAGCATGATGCTGAGAATCCCCAAGAAAAAATAATGGGAAATATTGTTTTGTAAGCCACGAATAATCAGCCAAATACCCAATGCAATCAAAGTGATATTATCCAAAATCTGCAATAATTGTGGATCATCAATACCCGCATGGTTTGTACGATGATCACCCTGCGCCAACAAAAGCCAAGCAAAAAACGCCAAATAAATGATTGCCCATAATAGGGTGGAATGGCTCTTTTTATCCCCAATATAGCTTAAAATCACTGAAATTACCGACAACACCACAGCCAAACCAAACAAAGCCACAGGTTGCGACCAAGGCGCAGCAAGCAATCCATGCCACGGTTCTTTAAAGCTAAAAATCAACAAAAACAACAAGCTAAAACGCAGACCCCACAACGACAACATCACCGCATAATCACTCCACGGCGATGCTTGCTGAGCCAAAAACTGGGTCAACGCATGATAGAGCAATGATAAGCCGATACTGAACAGCACATGTTCAATTTCAAATCGAAAGCCATAACCGTGATTGAGCCACCAGCCCAAAGAATATTCCAGCCACAACGTAATCCCGACAATAAAAGCAATAAAAATGCTGTAATACGTTCGACTTTGGTATAAAAAATGACCCATGGCCAGCAAAAACAGCGGAAATAACAGGGGATAAAAATGCAAATCAGTTTCGACAAAGAACCAAGTGAAACTCAAACCGATGGTCAACAACATCAACGATGCACTTTGCAACAGCACCGCCAGCGGCAAAACCCCCAACGCCCACCATAAAATACCGTCAGGAAAATGTTCGCCCAGATGATAAATCTGTGCAATCAACATGATAGACGCGCCGTAGAGCAAACTGCCCAAAAAAAACAACCCAACGGCGGCATTTGTCTGTCGTCGCTGATAAGACAACAAAGCGGCTAAATTCACTATCAACGTGGTGAGCAACAAGCCACCCATGCGCAATTCGCGTGAAATGTCTTCCCAATTGGCACTTAAGAGGGTAATCACTGCCAAGCCAATGAATAAATAGCCTAAAATCAGCAACACCGAATAAGCATAACCTCGGTTATGCTCGTGGTAATTCATGCCGTACAATTGGCACAAAGACACCGCTTGTTCCGTGGAAATCAGGCGTTTTTCCACCCACAAACGGATTTCCTGTTTCAAATCTTGCTTGAGTAAACGAATCAACCGCATAAAAATGCCCTATGCTTTTATCAATTAAAACATTATGGCATGAAGCTCAGCGTAAACCAACTGTAAATTAAAAGCCGTTGTGGTATGGATGGTGCTGAACACTTGTATAGAGAATTTAAATAATATAAGGATATTACAATGAAGTATGTACGATACGTCTATCTTGATGGCATACGTGGTATTGCCGCGTTATTTGTGCTAACCCGCCATACTCCCAGTTTTTGGGATATGACGTTTTTTCGTAGTTATCTGGCAGTGGATGTGTTTTTTCTGTTAAGTGGGTTTGTTATTGCCAATGCTTACCAAAAAAAAATGGAAAAAGGTGAGTTGTCTATTTCCCAATTTGCTTTGATTAGATTGATTCGTTTTTATCCTTTATTTTTGTTTTCTTTACTGATTTCTACAGTCAACTACAGTCTTCATCCAATGGATGTCCCTATTTTAAATGTGATTTTAACCATTTTACTGACCATCTTCTTTATACCTTCAATGTTAATCAATCAAACTTTATTTTCACTCAACAGCCCTTATTGGTCACTTTTTTTTGAACTGATTGCCAATGCCTTATACGCAGTGACAAGACCATTTTTGACCACAAAAAACCTATTGCTGGTGATAATGGCCTCAGGTTTATTGGTGGTACAAAGTGCGCATTACAACAACGATTTAAATATCGGTTTCACTTGGGGGCTAATGCCTGTCATAGGTGGTTTTGCGCGAGCAATTTATGGGATTTTTTTAGGTATTTTAATACAGAATAATTTGCATCACATCCAAACAACACCCAGGCCCGCGCTCGCAATATCAATGGTTGTTTTGACCTTTACATTGCCCAGTTTAGGCATTTATAATTTTATTTTTGATGTTTTTGCATTACTCTTTATTTTTCCTACCTCTATCATGCTGGCCATAACAACAGAAGAAAATTATTTTAGCAATATTTTCATGTGGTTAGGTGTGGCTAGTTATCCATTATATGTGCTACATTTGCCCGTCAGTGGCATTATTGACTACTTTTATCATGACATTGTCAGCACAAGTGTACCCTACAGCGGGTTGTTGCTGATATTATTCCTCGTACCACTCTCCATTTTTATTGAGGAAAAAATGGACAAACCCATACGCAAAGCCTTAACACATCGTTTTTTTCATCCACTTAATTGATTGTCAGAAATATTAACCCTGATAATGAAATTACAATAAACAGGGTTAAAATGGCTTGGCTATAAAATTTTTATTTTACGCGCCAAAGTATTGCGTCCCAAGCCCAGTAATTTGGCCGCCGCTTGTTTATGGCCGTGGGTATAATCCAAAGCCACATCAATCAACAGTTTTTCCACCCGCGTTTTGGCTTCACTTAACGCATCAACTTCGCCGCGTTGCAAACACTGCTTTGCCCATTGCTGTAAAGCTTGTTCCCAACCCAGCGTTTCATCACTGGGGCGTTGTTGCAAATCAGGCGGCAAATCTTCAATCCGAATTTGTTGCGTGGTGGCCATCACCGTCAACCAGCGGCAAGTGTTTTCCAGTTGACGCACGTTGCCGCGCCACGGCAATTGACTGAGATAACGTTCTGTTTCAGGCGACAAGGTTTTGGCTTCAGTTTTAAGTTCAGCCGCACAACTTTTGAGAAAATAGTGCATCAATGTGCCAATGTCTTCACAGCGTTGGCGCAGGGGCGGAATTTGCAACCGAATCACGTTTAAACGGTGAAACAAATCTTCCCGAAATTTGCCTGCTTTGACTTGTTGTTCCAAATTTTGATGGGTGGCGGCGATGATGCGCACGTCAACTTGAATGCTTTGATAACCACCGACACGAAAAAAGCATCCATCGGCCAGCACACGCAACAAACGGGTTTGCAATTCGGGCGGCATGTCGCCGATTTCATCCAAAAACAACGTGCCGCCGTCGGCTTGTTCAAAACGGCCTTTGCGCTGTTGTGCCGCGCCTGTGAACGCACCGCGTTCGTGGCCAAACAGCTCTGATTCCAATAAATCCTTGGGAATGGCAGCCGTGTTCAACGCGATAAATGGCTTGTCGGCGCGTGGGCTGTGTTGATGCAACGCCTGCGCCACCAATTCTTTGCCCGTGCCTGATTCGCCCATGATCAACACCGTGATGTGCGAGCGCGACAAACGCCCAATGATGCGAAACACCTCTTGCATTGCAGGCGCAGAGCCGATGAGTTTATGCGGATGAATTACAGCAGGTACATGTTTTTTCTCACTTTTTTTGCTTTGGTTGAGGGCGCGTTGCACCAGCTCCACCGCTTCATCAATGTCAAACGGTTTGGCCAAATATTCAAAAGCACCGCCTTGATAAGCCGACACCGCGCTGTCTAAATCCGAATAAGCGGTGATGATGATGACAGGCAATTCGGGATGAATTTCATGCACTTGCTTGAGCAAATCCAAACCCGATAAACCCGGCATACGAATGTCCGAAATCAACACTTGTGGCGGATAATCCAGCAGTTTTTCCAGCACATCGCTTGCACGGGCAAAACTTTGGCTGTTGATGTGGGCGTTGGCCAACGCTTTTTCCAATACCCAACGAATCGCGTTGTCGTCATCGACAATCCATACCAACGGTTTTTGCATTTTTTTCCTCACAAAGGCAATGGTAGCCATAAACTGAACACGGTTTCACCCGTTTTGCTTTTGCAATGGATGATTCCGCCGTTTTGTTGGGCTAAATTTTGGGCAATCGACAAACCCAAGCCCATGCCTTTGGCGCGGCCTGTGACCATCGGATAAAAAATTTTCGGCAACAACTGCGGGTCTATGCCACAACCGTTGTCTTTGATGTCCACGCGCAGGCACAAGCGGTGGTATTGTTTGCTCAAGACCATGTGGCGGTGAATGCGGCTGATTAACAGCAATTTTTTATCCACTTGATTTTCCATCGCTTGCACGCCGTTTTGCATTAAATTGAGCAACACTTGATAGATTTGGTCGCTGTCAATCATCAGTTCGGGAATGCTGGGGTCAAAATCTTGTTTGATGTTGAGTTCGGGTTGTTTTGATTGCAACAAACGGCTGACGCGACACAACAAACGGTGAATGTTTTCCAGCCTTTTTTGTGGCAACATCTGCGGCCCTGACAGACGGTCAACCAAACTGCGCAAACGGTCTGCTTCGGTGATGATCACATCGGTGTATTCGCGCAAACTGTCATCGGGCAAGGCACGCGCCAAAAGCTGTGCCGCACCGCGTACCCCGCCCAATGGGTTTTTAATTTCATGTGCCAGCCCGCGAATCATCAAATGATTGGCTTCGGTCTGCGACACGGTTTCATTTTCATGGCTCAACAACAATTGTTGATCAGCTTGCACCAATTCAATCAACAAGGCTTGAATGCTTTGCCCTGTAAAAATCGGTGTGATGGTGCAATTCAAGGTCAAATGCGTGCCTGTGGGCAAATCCAGCTCAACCCCGTATTCAGTCAACACCGTTTGTTGTTGCAACACCTGTTGCATTTGGCGCACACAAGGAAAAACCACCGCCAATTGTTGGCCAACGGCTTGATTTTCACTGAATTCCAACAACGCTTCAGCAGCGGGATTAATCCATTGCAAGCGCAAATGGGCATCTACCCACAACAAGGCGGTGCTTAAATTATCCAAAATTTGCCGATAGAAAATGTCCATGCCGTGGCTTGAGCAAAGTGCAGACCATGTTAAAAAAACTTGTAAAATCAGTTAAATAGATTTTAAACGGGGCTAAAAGCCGCAAGCAATGCACCCAAACAGAGCAAGCGGCGTTTTTTTGCGCAACCATGGTTCAAAATTCAATGCCTTTTTGCGCTTGAATGCCTTGTTCAAACGGGTGTTTGCTTGATTCAACCGTGGAAACCAAATCCGCTTGTGCCAGCAACGCAGGCGGCGCGTGGCGGCCTGTGACAATGATGTGTTGCATCGCAGCCCGTTGGGCGAAGACGTTCAACACGCGGAATAAGTCTAAATACTGGTAATGTAACACAATATTGAGTTCATCCAAAATCAGCATGTCGCAATCAGCCATCATCGCCACCGCCGTTTGCCATGCGCATTCAGCGGTTTTTATATCGTGTTCACGGTTTTGCGTGTCCCAAGTGAAACCATCACCGATGACTTTGAATATCACGTTTGGGAACTGGGCAAATACCCGTGTTTCGGCGGTGTTTTGTTGGCTTTTGATGAATTGGACAATGCCGACCTTCATGCCATGACCCACAGCGCGCACCGCCATGCCAAACGCTGAACTGGTTTTGCCTTTGCCATTGCCCGTAATGACCAGCAACAAACCTTTTTTGCCTTGGGCATGGGCCAGTTTGCGCCTATGAGTGGCTTGCTGTTGTTGGCAAAGGGTTTGGTGTTGCATTGCGTCGTAAGTCGTTGAGTTCTGTTGGCGCATCGCCTAAAATACCTGTTTTTCGGTTAATCATCATGTTTGAACGTCCGCAAAGCGACCGTGAACGCGCAATTTTAGTCCATATTCAATTCAAGCACGACCCCCAAGCAGCCGATTTTGTCGAGTTTCAAGAATTGACGCGCTCAGCGGACGTAGAGGCCGTGCTGTTGATCACAGGGCGGCGGCAAAATCCTGATGCAGGTCACTTCGTTGGCAAAGGCAAGTTGGACGACATCGCCCATTGTTTGGCGCAAACTGAAGCGGATGTGGTGTTGTTCAACCACAGTTTAACCCCTGCGCAAGAGCGCAATTTAGAACGCCAACTGCATTGTCGGGTGCTGGATCGCACGGGGTTGATTCTGGCTATTTTTGCCCAACGCGCCCGCAGTTTTGAAGGTAAATTGCAAGTGGAGCTGGCGCAATTGCAACATTTATCCACCCGTTTAGTGCGTGGTTGGACGCACTTGGAGCGGCAAAAAGGCGGCATCGGTTTGCGCGGGCCGGGGGAAACCCAATTAGAAACCGACCGCCGTTTGTTGGGTGATCGCATCAAACAGATTCTCAAACGCTTGGACAAAGTACGCCAACAGCGCGAACAAAGCCGCAAAGCACGCCAAAAAGCGTTGTTGCCCACAGTGTCGTTGGTGGGCTATACCAATGCAGGCAAATCAACCTTGTTCAATCAATTGACCCAATCCATCGTTTATGCCGCTGACCAATTGTTTGCCACTTTAGACCCAACTTTACGCCGATTGAGTTTGCCCAACAAAAGCCAAATGATTTTGGCCGACACCGTGGGGTTTATTCAAAATCTGCCGCATGATTTGGTGGCGGCGTTTAAAAGCACGTTGGATGAAACGGCACAAGCGCGGCTGTTGTTGCATGTGGTCGATGCCCACGACAACGAACGGCTGTTGCGTATTAACCAAGTTAATCAAGTGCTTAAAGAAATCGGCGCGGATGGCCTGCAACAAATTTTGGTCTACAATAAAATTGATTTGTTGCCCGATACGCCACCACGGGTGGAGTATGACAGCCAAGGTCAAATTAATAAAGTGTGGTTGTCAGCCAGCGAAAATTTAGGGCTGGATTTATTGCAACAGGCCGTCAGCCAAGTTTTACAGCAAGCTGTGCAAACGTATCGGTTTAAAATTCCTGTCAATCAAGGGCAGGTGCGGGCAAAATTATATGAGATCGCGGTGATTATGGAGGAGCAATTTAATGAAGCAGGGGATTGTTTTTTAACCGTTTCTATGGAAACACACGCTTTTAAAGCGTTTGCCGATTATGCAATTTAGCGGATGCAGAACAAACGGATGATGGCTTTACTGATACATACTTTGTGGCCAACATGGACATTAAGCCATTTTAAAAGAATAAGCCATAAGTGGTACAATTGCTCGTGCATTTGTCTACCTTGCGAATCAGTTTCCTAAGCTGTCAATTTATCTTGAAGATGGAAGATTATCTATGTTATAAAGGATTCACCTAAAAATAAACAGTATCTGATGGATTAAATAATCAAAAAGGAATAATTAAAGTGGAAAATAGCTTATTTTATAGTTATGTTGAATCAAATGAAAAAAATAAAGGTATTATTCGGCAAATCAAAGAGTATGCTGATAATAATCATAATGAACAAATATATGTGATTAATGCTCCATTGGGTGAAAAAAAATACAGCTATAGCTATCAAGAAAATATAATCATAATTTTATCTCCAAAGCATAAAATTATCTTTTTAGATTTAAATAATAATCCAGATAAATTTGAAGAGTATTATGAAGATTTTATTGAAGATTTGAGTTCACTATCTGATAAATTTAAATATAAAGATTATATAGGAAGACCAAGAGAGTGGAAAAAAGATTTGACTGTGATAAAATCACTTAACGATTTTTTGAATATTGAAAGTTTATTAAATACACATACTATTTCAAGTGAATTAAAAAGAAAAAATGAGTTACTTATCTCACTTATTATTGGAAGTATTAACAATATAGAAAAAATAGGAGTAGAAACTCCAAAGACATTACTTGAAAAAGTAAGAAATAATATTATTCTATTTGATGGGCAACAAACAAGATTTATTTACCAAGAATTTCCTAAAAAATCTGTCTCTATACAAGGATTATCTGGAACGGGTAAAACAGAGTTACTGCTTCATAAATTGAAAGAGCTTTATACTTCTAAAGAAGATGTGAAAATATTTTTCACATGTCATAATATCGCATTAGCAAATACTTTAAAAAAGAGAATTCCTGAATTTTTTAATTTTA
>DYSU01000008.1:0-22962 GCA_020726335.1 Thiomargarita sp.
AAGAGACTGTATCCGATACTTTAGTTTTTATGGTGTACTAGGACCTATTCAAGAAATTGGGCGGTTGTTAAGCCCTTATTGATTATTTACTTTGCAACGCCAAAGGCGCTCTGGTTAAAATACTCGAATAATGCCAGCGAGGCAATAAATAACGCGGTGGGCGTTGGATAATTTGTCCACGGTGCAATTCCAGTTGATTTTTGCATTGCGCGGCAATGTCGGGGTCATGGGTAATCAAGACAATGGTGATGCCTTCTTGATTAAGTTGGGTGAATAAATCCATGATTTCTTGGCTGACTTTTTTATCCAACGCGCCTGTCGGTTCATCGGCCAATAACAAGGTGGGATACCCCACCAAGGCGCGGGCAATGGCAATGCGTTGCTGTTGGCCGCCTGATAATTCGCTGGGTGCGTGTTGCGCCCAATCTTGCATGGCCACTTTGCTCAGCATGGTTTTCGCTTGCTGATAAATGTCTTTTTCGCGCATACCTCGGTACAACAGCGGCAAACCGACATTATCTAAGGCTGATAAACGGGGCAATAAATGAAAAGATTGAAACACAAAACCGATTTCACGGTTACGAATACGCGAAATCTCATTGTCATTGAGTTGGTTGATATTTTTTTGATTCAATAAATAATCACCACCCGTGGGTTTGTCCAACATGCCGATGATGTTCATCAGGCTGGTTTTGCCGCTGCCTGATTCGCCCATAATGGCGAGAAAATCACCACGTTCAATGGTCAACGAAACACCTTTTAATACTTCGATACACGTTGGACCTATGTTGTAATTTTTATGAATATTAATCAGTTCTAACATGGGCTTAATCCGCTGGATTCAAAGAGTCTTGGCTCTTTACTTTATAATATGAGGTGTGTAGTGTGGTAGCCAGCGTGGTTGTCTAGTTTCTGATATTTATCATACAAAAACCAGAGCGTATCAATACACCATCGAAATATAGCATAACTCAGTCCGTTTTAACTGTTTGGAACAAATGAAAAGGAAAATTACATGATGCACTCACGCACAATTGAAATTTGGGTGGGGTTTTTTGTGGCCATCGGTCTACTGGCTTTGTTTATGCTTTCGATGAAAGTCAGCAACTTAGGTGGCTTTTATCAAGATGATGGCTATGTGGTCACCGCTTATTTCAGCAATATTGGCGGCCTTAAAGTAAAATCTTCTGTCACCATGGCAGGGGTGAAAATTGGCCGAGTGACGGACATTCAATTTGACAACGAACGTTATGAAGCCAAAGTGAGTCTAAAAATCAACAAGGCCTACGACAAAATTCCATCAGACACCAGTGCCAGTATTTTCACCGCAGGTTTATTGGGCGAACAATACATTGGCTTAGATGTGGGGGGCGACGATGTTTATTTGGCACAAGGCAGCCAACTGGAACATACCCAATCGGCCATGGTGTTAGAGCAACTCATTGGACAATTTTTATATAAATCAGCAGAGAAAGGAAGTTAGTGTATGCTTAAATCGCTTGTTTCAATCAAAACCATACTGTTATTATGCAGTTTTTTCCTGACCAATGTCTATGCACAAACGCCTGAAGAATTGGTCAAAACCACCACAGATGCTATTTTAACCGCTTTAAAAGTCCATCAATCAACCCTAGAGCAAGACCCCGGCAAAATTTTTGCGTTGGTGGATAAAATTGTATTGCCCCATTTTGATTTCGAACGCATGTCTAAATTGGTCTTGGCACAATACTGGCGCACGGCCTCAACTGCGCAACGCCAACGGTTTGTCCATGAATTTCGCGCACTGGTTGTTCGCACTTACGCCACGGCGTTGTTAGATTATACCGATGAAAAAGTTCATTTTTTATCCAGCTTGGGCAACGTCAATGATAAACGGGTCACCATTCGCACCGAAGTGCGCAAACCCGGTGGCAGCATTCGCATTCCCATCAATTATGAAATGTACCTGCCACAAGAAAACTGGAAGGTTTATGATGTCAAAGTTGACAACGTCAGCTTGGTCACCACCTACCGCAATGCCTACAAAGAACGCATTAAAAATGACGGTTTAGACGCGCTGATTGACACCTTGGCGGCTAAAACCAAAGATGCGTTGCGCCTAAGCCCCAAATAACAGCCCCAAAAAGACGTGAGTTCTCTCGCGTCTTCTGCTTTTAAAGCTTGGTTTTAAGTCAAATTTCGCGCATAATGGCGGCTTTTTAGCTGTTTTGCCCTTATGTTAAACATTTACAACACCTTAACCCGCACAAAAGCCCCCTTAGAACCGATTATCCCCCACCAAGTGCGTCTTTATGTTTGTGGCATGACCGTCTATGACCATTGTCATTTAGGCCATGCGCGGGTCATGGTGGTCTTCGATGTGGTGGTGCGTTATCTGCGCTATCTGGGCTATGAAGTGATTTATGTGCGCAACATCACCGATGTCGATGACAAAATCATTCAACGCGCCAAAGAAAACAGCGAAGACATCCATGCCTTGACCCAGCGTTTTATCGACGCAATGCACGAAGATGAAGACGCATTGGCGGTGTTGCGCCCCGACATCGAACCACGCGCCACCCAATCCATGGCCGACATCATCACCATGATTCAAACCTTGCTGGACAACGGCTTGGCTTATATGGGCGACAACGGCGATGTGTATTACCAAGTGGAAAAATTTGCCGCTTATGGCGCATTATCGGGCAAAAAAACCGCTGAATTATTGGCAGGCAGTCGGGTTGACATTGAAACAGCCAAAAAAAATCCCTTGGATTTTGTGTTGTGGAAAGCCGCCAAACCCGAAGAACCGCATTGGCCATCGCCTTGGGGCAACGGTCGCCCCGGCTGGCATATCGAATGTTCTGCGATGTCAACCCGTTGTTTAGGCTCACATTTTGACATCCACGGTGGTGGCATGGATTTACAATTTCCCCACCATGAAAATGAAATTGCCCAATCAGAAGGCGCAACGGGTCATCAATTTGTCAACGTGTGGATGCACAACGGCTTTGTACGCATCAACGAAGAAAAAATGTCCAAATCGCTGAACAATTTTTTCACCGTGCGCGAAATCCTCAACCATTACAGCGGCGAAACCATTCGCTGTTTCATTTTGACCAGCCACTATCGCAGCCCGCTCCATTATTCGGAACACAACCTCAACACCGCCCAAGGCGCGGTTAATCGTCTGTACACCGCATTGCGCGGTCTTGACACCAGCGATTGCCCTGCCGATTTGGGGCAAAATTTTATCGCCAAATTTACACAAGCGATGAACGACGATTTTAACAGCGCGGAAGCGTTGGCCGTGTTATTTGAGTTGGCGCATGACATCAACCGCTATAAAACCACAAACACCGCCGTGGCCTGTCAATTGGGGGGTTTATTGCGCCAGTTGGCTGGGGTTTTGGGTTTATTGCAAGCCGATGCCGACCGCTATTTGCAAGGCACAGACAACAACAGCATCCGTGATGCGACAATTGAAAACTTGATTCAAGCGCGGCAAAATGCGCGGGTTCAAAAACAATGGGCGGAATCTGACCGCATTCGTGATGAACTCAAAGCCCAAGGCATTGTGCTGGAAGATGGCGCAAACGGCACAACTTGGCGACGCGAACTTTAGTTGCGCAAGGTCAGTCTTCTTTGGTTTGTTGTTCTTCAGCTTCGCGTTTAGCCCACTCGGCATCCATTTCGGCTTCGCTCATGCCTTGTGCTTGACTTTCGCGGCGAAATTTATCTTTGATAATGAGAGCCGCGAAGAACAGCCCTGCTTCAAACAACAACCACATGGGAACGGCCAGCAATGTCTGGGAAAAGACATCAGGCGGGGTGAGCAACATGCCGATGACGAACGCGCCGACGACGATATAAGGGCGTTTTTGCCGCAACGAAGTGACGGTGGTAAAACCCGTCCAAATCAATAAGATGGTGAATATCGGCACTTCAAAAGCCAAGCCAAAAGCGAAAAACATTTTTAAAGTGAAGTCAAGATAACTGCGAATGTCGGTTGACATTTCAACTTCAACGGGGGTGACGCTGGCAAAAAAGCTGAAAACCAAAGGAAAAACAATGTAATAAGCGAAGGCCATGCCCATGTAAAATAAAAAACTGCTGGATGCCAGCAACGGCGCAATCAAGCGTTTTTCATGTTGATACAACCCCGGTGCGACAAAAGCCCAAATGTGATAAAAAGCGATGGGCATACTGAGATAAATCGACAACACCAGCGTTAATTTTAATGGACTCAAAAACGGTGAAGCGACATCAATGGCAATCATGTTTTGCCCTTCGGGCAAATGCGCCATTAAAGGCTGTGCCAAAACAGCGAACAAATCGTTTGAAAAAGGGAATAAGCAAAGAAAAACAATTAAAACGGTGAGCACAATCCGCAATAAATGGTCGCGCAATGCAATCAAATGGGATAAAAACGGCATTTCCGTTTGCAACGGGTCATGGTTGGCCATTATGCTTTGTCTTTGTCGCTGGGTTTGTCCATCAAACGGCTGAGATTGAGGCTTTCTTGTACCGTGTCTTTGGTTTCTTCTAAAATTTGATGCAAATCGTTGCGTTCATTGGTTTGCATGATGTCTTGCAGTTGTTTTAGGCGCAGTTCGTTGTCAATATCGGTTTTGACTGAGTTGACAAAGGCACGTCCTTTGCCAACCCAATGGCCTAAAGTACGCGCCACTGCGGGCAGTCGTTCAGGGCCAATGACCAACAAGGCAACCAAGGCAATGACAATCAGCTCCCAAAAACTAATATCGACCATATTAAACTTTACTGTTTTTGTGGCTGATTTGTCCTTCAATCACCGCTGTTTTTTTGTCTTGGTCAAGATTTTCGGTTGGGTTATTTTCTTCAGGTTCTTGCGCGTCGCGCATGGATGAGCGGAAACTTTTAATGGCATTGCCCAAGTCACTGCCGACATTTTTCAGCCGTTTCGTGCCAAACAGCAAAATCACAATGACTAAAATAATCAATAATTGCCAAATACTGATGCCACCTACGCCCACTGGGAAACTCCTTTAATGAAAACCGGGCAGATTTGAACCGCCCAGCAAATGAATATGTAAATGAAAAATGATTTGCCCGCCACCTTGTTCGGTGTTGATGATGGTGCGATAACCATCGGTCAAACCTTGTTGTGCCGCAATTTTGGGTAAAGTTTGCATCATATGGCTGAGCAGTGGCGCATCTTCTGGCCGTAAATCGTTCAAACTGCGAATGTGTTGGCGCGGAATCAGCAACAAATGCACAGCCGCTTGTGGCTGAATGTCTTTAAACGCCATCATGACATCATCGCTATAAACTTGTTGGGCGGAAATTTTCCCTGCCGCAATTTGACAAAATAAACAATCCATCAGATTTCCTTTGCTTGGCGTTGGGCTTTTTCGGTCAAACCCGATACCCCATGCCGCCGTGTCAATTCGCGCAACACATCATCCGCACTCAAACCTTGTTGCGCCAACAATACCATGCTGTGAAACCACAAATCTGCCACTTCATAAACCAAATGGGCTTTGTCGCCTTCTTTGGCGGCCAAAATGGTTTCGGTGGCTTCTTCGCCGATTTTTTTCAAAATCGCATCCAGCCCTTTGGCATACAAGCGGGCAACATAAGAGCTGTTGGCATCGGCTTGTTTGCGCGCCAGCAAAGTGGTTGTAATTTGGGTTAAAATATCAGCCATAAATTTGTGTGGGGTCTTTAATCACAGGGTCTACCGTCACCCATTGCGGTGTTTCAAGTTCTTGTAATTGTTTAAAAAAACAGTGGTTGCGTCCCGTGTGACAAGCAATACTGCCGACTTGTTCCACTTGCAACAACAGCACATCATTATCGCAATCTAACCGAATGTCCAGCACTTTTTGCACATAACCCGATTGCTCACCCTTGTGCCACAGTTTTTGCCGAGAACGCGACCAATAAACCGCTTCTTTTTTAGCCAGCGTTTGTTGCAACGCAGTGGCATTCATCCATGCCAACATCAAAACTTGGCCGCTGTGCGCATCTTGGGCAATCGCAGGCACCAAGCCATCCGCCGTCCATTGAATTTGGGTCAGCCAATCTTGCGTCATTGCGAATCACCTCTAAAAATGCCGCGCATTATACAAGGATTCACGCTTGACTGCCAACAGCGTGTTGGGTTTCGTCATATTTCCTTCACAATTGTCCATTAGAATGCACCTTACTTTAATAAAGTTGAGGAATCACATGAAATTTTCAAAAAAAACAACTCTTTGCGTTTTAACGACGGCCATTTTATGGGCATACAATGTCCAAGCGCGTGAGCAAATCCGCATCGTGGGTTCGTCCACTGTGTATCCTTTTTCAAGCGCAGTGGCAGAAGAATTGGGCGCGACCAGTAAAGTGCCGACCCCTGTGGTTGAATCCACAGGAACGGGCGGTGGCATGAAATTGTTTTGCCAAGGCGATGGATTGGATACACCCGACATTGTCAATGCTTCTCGGCGGATGCAAAACAAAGAATTTGATTTGTGTCAAAAAAACGGCGTAACCAACATCACTGAAGTGATGATTGGTTTTGACGGCATTGTGTTTGCGCAAAACAAAGCCAATGGTGAATTCAATGTGACCAAAGAACAGTTGCTTTTGGCTGTGGCCGAAGAAGTTCCCAGCAAAGACGGTCAATCTTTGGTCAAAAACCCCTATAAATTTTGGCATGAAATTGATCCCGCCTTGCCCAAACGAGAAATCATCATTTATGGCCCACCCAAAAGTTCAGGCACCCGTGATGCGTTTGAAGAAATGGTGTTAAAAGAACAAACCAAACACATGGATATTTACAGCAAACTGTATGAACAAGACAAGGAAAAAAACAAAGCCTACAAAGAATACAGCAATATCAGAACCGATGGCATTTATGTGCCTTCAGGGGAAAACGACAACATCATTGTACAAAAATTAAGCAAAAATAAAGTGGCTTTTGGTGTTTTTGGCTACAGTTTCTTGTTGGAAAACCAAGACCAATTGAACGGTACAACCGTCTCGGGTGTTGCAGCCACGCCAGAAACCATTTCTGATGGCAGTTATCCCATTTCACGTTCCCTGTTCTTTTACATCAAAAATACCCATGAACAAGAAGTGCCTTCATTAAAAGCCTATGTTGATTTGTTCATGAGTGAAAACATCATTGGTCAAGAAGGCACACTGACAGAGATTGGTTTAATCCCCTTGCCTGATGACAAACGCGCCAGCGTACGCGAAAGCGTGAGCCAACGCACCAAGCTCAGCCGTGAGAATTTGAGTCAATAACCGGCCAAGCAAACCTTCGGGTTTGCTGTCTCACCATGATGGTTTTCACTCCTAAAAATAAAATCAAGAACCACAAAGAATCTTTGATTAAATCGCTGTTGATCATCGCTTCTACGCTGTCGATTTTAACCACTTTTGGCATTTTATTTTCCATTCTCTTTGAGGCCATTGAATTTTTTCAGCTCAAAAGTGTTTGGTATTTCTTAACGGGCAGCCAATGGACACCAGGACGGGTTGACAGCCAATTCGGTGCGTTGCCGATTTTTTCAGGCACGTTTATGATTACATTCATTGCGTTGGCGGTGGCGATTCCCGTCGGTTTGGGCAGCGCAATCTACATGAGCGAATACGCTTCATGGCAGATGCGTGATTGGCTCAAGCCGATGCTGGAAGTTTTGGCAGGCATTCCCACGGTGGTTTATGGCTTTTTTGCCGCCATCACTGTTGCGCCACTGGTTGTCACAGTTTGCGAATCCTTGGGCCTGCGCGCTTCGTTTAACAATGCGCTGGCCTCTGGTTTGGTCATGGGCATTATGATCATTCCCCTCATTTCTTCGCTCAGCGATGACATCATCCGTGCAGTGCCTGATGCACAACGCAAAGCTTCGCTGGCCTTGGGCATGACCCACAGCGAAACCATTCAACACATTGTATTGCCCTCGGCGATGCCTGGGATTGTTTCTGCCAGTTTATTGGCCCTGTCCAAAGCGTTAGGTGAAACCATGGTTGTCGTTATGGCCGCAGGCTTGCGCCCCAATTTAACATGGAACCCATTGGAAGACATGACCACGGTCACGGTACAGATTGTTGATTCGTTGGTAGGTGACCATGCGTTTGATTCGCCCGATACCTTGTCAGCTTTTGCGTTGGGCTTGGTGTTGTTTTTGGTCACTTTAGTCTTGAATATATTCTCTTTAATGATGATCCGCCGTTTTAAAGAAAAGTATAAAATCAATACGTTATAAGGATGCGTTATGAAGTCTGATCCCCATCCCTTTGCTGACACCCATTTAAGAAAACGCCATCGCCGCGCCCGCTGGTTTAAAAATTTGACTTTATTCGCCATTGGGTTGTCCATCAGTTTTCTGTTTTATTTTCTCACCGACATGGTCGTCAAAGGCTTGCCCGCGTTTCAGCAAACCTATATTAAAGTGACGATTCACTACACCACACAAAGCCAATCCAATCCATTTGCGGCTTTGGACAAATCTTATCGCAAAATCATCAGTCGCGCATGGTATCGCGCTTTGCCACAACAAATGGCGGTAAATCCTGCATTGCTCAACACCCAAGCCGAAGTTTGGGCATTGGCCGATGACCAAGTTGACCAGTATTTGAAAGGCCATTATCACAACCTTAAACCCAAAGAACGGACTTTGGTTGACCATTTGCAGGCAAAGGGCGAAGTTGTGTTAAAATTTAACGCCCTTTTTTTCAGCCACAGCGATTCTAAAATTCCTGAATTTGCAGGCTTGAAATCGGCGATGGTCGGTTCAGTGTTGACTTTGTTCATCACCATGGTGTTGGCGTTTCCGCTGGGGGTGATGACAGCGGTTTATTTGGAAGAATTTGCGATTGATAACCGCTGGACTCAATTTATTGAGATTAATATCAATAACTTGGCCGCTATCCCCTCTATTTTATTTGGTTTGCTGGGTTTGGCCATTTTTATCAACCTGTTTGGTCTGCCGCGCAGTTCGGCTTTGGTTGGCGGTTTGACCTTGGCTTTGATGACGTTGCCCATCATCATCGTCAGTGCGCGTGCAGCGTTGCGCTCAATTCCAGACAGCATTCGCCAAGCGGGGTATGGTTTGGGTTTGAGCAAATTGCAAGTGGTTCAAGACCATGTGTTGCCATTGGCTTTCCCTGGCATTTTAACGGGTTCGATCATCGGTTTGGCACATGCGATGGGCGAAACCGCGCCGTTGATCATCATCGGCATGATTGCATTCATTCCAGATTCGCCTGACAGTTTTACCCAAGCGGCCACCGTCATGCCTGCGCAAATTTTCACATGGGCAGGTATGCCCGAACGCGCCTATATTGAAAAAACCGCTGCCGCCATCATGGTGTTGCTCGGTGTGTTGTTGTCATTCAATGGCTTAGCAATTTATTTACGCAAAAAATTTGCAGTCAAATGGTAAAAGAATGGAAAATAAAATCAAAGTCACAGGCTTAAATCTTTGGTATGGTGACAACCACGCGCTTAACAATGTCAGTATCGACATTTATAAAAACCACATCACCGCATTAATCGGCCCTTCAGGTTGTGGCAAATCCACTTTTTTGCGGTGCTTAAACCGCATGAATGATTTAATTCGCAACATTCGCATCACAGGCGACGTTGTGATTGATGGCAAAAACATTTACGATAAAGATGTGGATGAAGTTTCGGTGCGTAAACACATCGGCATGGTATTTCAGCAACCCAATCCGTTTCCCAAATCAATCTATGATAACGTGGCGTATGCGCCATTGAAACACGGCCAAGTGAAAAAAGGACAAACCTGTGATGACTTGGTTGAACAGTCTCTGCGACGCGCCAATTTATGGGTTGAAGTCAAAGACAAACTGCAACAACCTGGGACATCATTGTCAGGCGGGCAACAGCAACGGCTGTGTATTGCGCGCACCATTGCGGTTCAGCCCGAAGTGATTTTAATGGACGAACCCACGTCCGCGCTCGACCCGATTTCCACCGAAAAAATTGAAGCGTTGATGCTGGAACTCAAACAAGATTACAGCATCATCACCGTCACCCACAACATGCAACAAGCGGCGCGTGTGGCTGATTACACCGCTTTCTTTCACCTTGGATTGTTGATCGAATATGCTGAAACTGAGACTATTTTCATCAACCCAGTCCAGAAAAAAACTGAAGATTACGTTACAGGCAGGTATGGCTAATGCTCCTCAATGAACAACAGCAACAACAAAAAATTCGCAATGATTTATTGTCTATTTTTCAAATAATTAATTTGGTTAATCAGCAAATTCTTGCTACTTTAGAAACCGATCAACCGATGAAGTTAGACAAAGTTGAGAAAATTTCTAAAAACATTTTATACACTCAAACCACTGAAATTGATCAGAAAATCATCAAGTTTTTTGCTTTATTTTGTCCAGAAGCCAAAGATTTGCGTGAATTGGTGTCTTTTTTAAAAATTACCAATGAACTCAACCGTATCAGCAGCCATCAACGGGCGTTCATCAAAGATTTTCCGAAATGCTTGGTTCCTGAAGTTGAACAACAACTGATTATTGACAACATGATTTCACTGCAAAAATCCGCTTTGAGCGCGTTAAACACCACGCTAGAAATGGTATGTTTAGAAGATAAAGCGTTGATTGAACAATATTTTAAAAAAGTGTTGCTCGAAGAAAGTCGCAACGATGATTTGTACAAAGTGTTTGAAAAAAGCATCTTGCAAGAGATTGATAAAAATCTCAAATTGGCCAATAATTATCAAGAAGTGTTGGCGGTTGGCCGACGGGTGGAAAAAATAGCTGACCGTGCGTTGAGCATTGCAGGTTTGTTAAACTACGCTAAATTGGGTGGCAAACTGCACGCCATTGAGAATAAAACCGCTTAACCCATCCTTTCATCCCCATCTATCCGCTGTGTTTTTTGTCTGATTTAAGATAATGTCTTTGTTTTTGCTGTCGAATGCCTGCTTGCTTATTTGGTTTTTATCACGTAAAATTGCGCGTTTTTCGATTTTATCAGTGCCCGTTTTTGAGGATAATCTATGGTTACAATTCGTTTAGCACGCGGTGGCGCAAAAAAAGCCCCTTTTTATAATGTCGTTGTCACCGATTCACGCAATCGCCGTGATGGCCGCTATATTGAACGTTTGGGCTTTTTTAACCCCGTGGCCAGAGGCCAAGAAGAGCCTTTGCGTTTGTCATTGGAGCGGATTGACCATTGGCTAAACAACGGCGCGCAAATGACCGACCGTGTGAAATCTTTGGTTAAAACCGCGCAAAAACAAGCCACAGCCACCTGCGTGGCTTAATGTGGTTGCCGCCTCAAAAGCTTGTTTATTGGGGCGAATCACGGGCGTTTTTGGTCTACGCGGCTGGCTGAAAGTGTTTTCTTATACCCGTCCGAAAGAAAACATTTTGGCTTATGACCGCTGGTTGATTAATCAACAGTGGTTTGATGTGGTTGAAAGTCAAACCCATGGCAAAAATATCATCGCTTTATTGGCAGGCATTGAACAACGGGATTTGGCGGCTAAACTCGTCGATGCAGATATTTATGTGGCGCGTCAACAATTGCCCACAACCCAAGCCGATGAATATTACTGGGCTGATTTAATCGGGCTTGCAGTGGTCAATAAAGCGGGCGAGGTTTTGGGACAAGTTGTCAGTTTATTGGAAACAGGCGCGCATGATGTGTTGGTGGTGCAAGGTGCAAGACAACGCTTGATTCCACTGGTGTTTGAGCATATTGTGCAACAGATTGATTTATCTGCAAAACAAATCAAAGTTGATTGGGACAGTGACTTTTAATACAGATGGCAATTCAAAGTTGATTGGGACAGTACATTGATGCACATTGGCATTGTCACCTTGTTTCCCGAGATGTTGGCCAGTTTATCGGCAGGTGGCGTGGTGGCCCGTGCGCTAAAACAACAGATTTTACAACTGACTTGTTTGAACCCGCGCAATTTTAGCCAAAACAAGCACCGTCGTGTGGATGACCGCCCGTTTGGCGGTGGGCCGGGGATGTTGATGCAAACCGCGCCGCTTGAAGCTTGTTTGCAACAGGCCAAAGCCGCAATGGGGCAAGATACGCCTGTGATTTTTTTATCGCCCCAAGGCCAACCGTTAAACCAAAGCGTGTTGGCGCAATGGTTAAAGCATAACCGTTTGATTTTATTGGCAGGACGTTATGAAGGCATTGATGAGCGGTTGTTGAACCGTTGGGTGGATGCGGAATGTTCCATTGGTGATTATGTGTTGAGCGGTGGCGAATTGGCGGCAATGGTGGTGATTGACGCGCTGGCACGTTTGTTACCCAAAACTTTGGGTCACCCTGATTCAGCCAGCCAAGATTCATTTTATCAAGGGTTATTGGATTGTCCGCATTATACCCGACCCGCTGACAGCCAAGTGCCTGCGGTGCTGTTGAGTGGTGACCATGCGGCGATTGACCGTTGGCGCACACAACAGGCTTTGGGGCATACATGGTTGCGTCGCCCTGATTTATTGCAACAACCGCTTTTGACGGCACAAAAAAAACAGTTATTGGCGGCATTTATCCAACAATGGTGGTCAACCACACGCCAGGATTTTTACAACAGCAAGACAGGAAATACAGATGAATATTATTCAAGAATTGGAACAAGAACAAATGACCCGCGAAGTCCCTGATTTTCGGGCGGGCGATTCTGTTGTGGTGCAGGTGAAAGTCAAAGAAGGCGAACGCGAGCGGTTGCAAGCCTTTGAAGGTTTGGTGATCGCTAAAAGAAACCGTGGCTTAAATTCGGCGTTTACCGTGCGCAAAATGAGCAGTGGCAACGGGGTTGAACGCGTGTTCCAAACCTATAGCCCATTGATTGACAGCATTACGGTCAAACGCCGTGGTGCAGTGCGCCGTGCTAAATTGTATTATATGCGCGATTTGCAAGGCAAAGCAGCACGGATTAAAGAAAAAATTGTCAGCAAAAACAAATAAAACCATGTGGTGTGGTTGTTGGATTTGGTTGCTGATGTGCTTGGCATCCGCCAGCTTTGCCGCGCCTTTGCCTGTGGTCACCAGTTTTAGCATTTTGGCCGATATGGTGGAAAATATCGGCGGTCACCATGTTGCCGTCCACAGTTTAATTAAAGCGCGTGACCCACATAATTTTGAACCTTCTGCCCACGATATTCAAAGTTTACAGAAAGCAAAATTGATTGTTATCAATGGGTTGGATTTTGAACCGTGGCTGAACCGCTTGTTGAAGGCGGCTACATCAAAGCCAAAAGTGGTGGTTGCCAGCGCGCACGTTGTGCCATTGACCCTCAATGGCCAACACCTTGACCCCCATGCTTGGCAAGATTTGGCCAACGGTCAACTTTATGTGCAAGCCATTACCGAAGGTTTGATTGCCGTTGATGCACCCCATCAAGACGATTATCAACGCGCCAGCCAAGTTTATTTGCAACAATTACAACAACTGGATGTTTGGGTTAGACAACAGTTGGCCAGCATTCCTACCGCGCAACGCAAAGTCATTTCATCGCATCAAGCGTTCGCCTATTTTGCCAAAGCCTATGATCTGGCTTTTTACGCGCCGCAAGGCATCAACGACCAAGCAAGGCCATCAGCGGCCGCTGTGGCACAGTTAATTGAACAAATGCGTACCCAAAAAATTAAATTATTGTTTGTCGAACACAACAGCGACCCGCGCTTGTTGCGCGCTTGTGCGAATGAAACAGGCGGCATTATTGGCGGTCAGTTGTATGCAGGCAGTTTAACCGCCAAGGGTGGTGAGGCTGACAGTTATGTTCAGATGTTTCGCCACAATGTCATGACCTTAAAAACAGGTTTAACAGCGAAATAATTTTTACAGGTTGATGGGCATTGCGCGTCATTTTTTTGACTGGTCTGTTACTTGCTATGGTTGGGGGATGCCACTGTGTCAAGGTGTGAATCATGAATAATTTGGCCCAACAACATGCCCCAGTTTTACGAATTAAACAACCACATTTAAAAGCATCACCTTATTGGCTTTTGGTACAATTTTTGATCCAACAAGCTTTTAGTATTCAACCATTACTGGCGCGCATTCCCTTATCAGAAGGTGAAATCATTGGCTTTTATAATGCGGCATGGATCAGCGGCTTACGGAAAAAAGTGAATATCTTAAAATCATGATGGATAAAGATAAAAGCACTTTATTGGTGATAGATGACCAAAATGTTACCCGCGAAGCCATGCTTTATTTGCTCAAAGCGGAAGGTTATCATGTCATCGCTGCCGACAGCGGGCAAACAGGGTTTGATTTAACCAAAAAATACCGCCCTGATTTGGTGTTGTTGGATGTGGTGATGCCCGATATAGACGGCTTTGAAGTGTGCCGAAAAATCCGCCATGATCCTGAAATTCAAGACATTCCCGTATTATTGGTCACGGCTTTAGACACCGCTGAACACAAACTGCGCAGTATTGAAGCGGGTGCGGATGATTTTATCGCCAAACCTGTGGAAAAACGTGAATTGTTTGCGCGGGTTAAAGCCATTACCCAATTAAACCGCTATAGGCGGCTGTTGGCCGAAAGGATTAAATTTGAATGGGTGGTGGACAATTCCAACGATGGCTATGTGCTGTTAAATGCCGAGCAAAACATCACCTATGCCAACACCCGCGCACGCCAATGTTTGAATCTCCCTGATGTGGCGCAGTTAAACGGCCCATTAAATTTTATCCGACAAGCGCAAAAACAATACAGCCTAGAGCCACAAGAAGCATGGCGAACATGGCCAACCCCTTTGCCAAAAAACCCCCGTTATTTGATTCGGGCGGAAACCAACCGCGCCAAATCCGCTTGGTTTGAAATCGACAGTTGTGTGTTGCCCGAAAGTCAAACCGTTTATTTGGTGCGCATGAATGACATCAGCAGTCAAGTGACCTTGCAACAACACATCAGCGCGTTTCAAGTGTTGGTGTCGCACAAATTGCGCACGCCATTGACAGGCATCAACGCATTGTCTTTATTGAAGCGACAAATCAAAGACAAACTCACCACCAATGAAATTGAATTGTTCAACATCATTGAAAAAAGTGCTGAGCGCATTCACCATCAAATCATTGATATTTTAGATTATATTCACATATCAGGTCTGTTGGATGTTGGCAGTGGTTTAGAACTGAGTCAACTGACCCTCGTGGTCAATGAACTGATGTTGGAATTGGAAGTGGGCATTGATGTCCATTTACCTGAAAATAAAAAGAATTATTTTTTATCCATTTCCCGCGAAGGTTTGAAAGCGGTTTTACGACAACTTTTTGATAATTCAAGAAAATTTCACCCGCGACAAAAGCCGTCCGTGCAATTGGATGTCCGTTTAGAAAAAGAACACAAAATTTTGTTGCGCATCACTGACAATGGTGTGCATTTATCCGCTGAAGCCTTGCGCCAAGTTTGGACACCTTATTATCAAAGCGAAAAAAATGTGACGGGTGAAATTGATGGCATGGGATTGGGTTTGCCCAGCGTCGCCTCATTGATTTGGAGTGTAGGCGGCACCTGCCATATTTTCAATCGCAATGATTCGCTGGGCATTGTGGTTGAGTTGCGAATACCCCAATATAAAATGGCTTCTTGATTTTTTTCAAGTAAAAAATCAATATTTAGCTGATTTTTTATATTGTTTTAGTTATAATTCCCCCCTTTGCGAAAGTGGCGGAATCGGTAGACGCGCTGGTTTTAGGTACCTGTGGGGATAACCCGTGAGAGTTCGAGCCTCTCCTTTCGCACCATAATGCCATTACATAAAACCCAATATTTACAAGGGGGTCATTTGGCTATCGTTCAATTCAGCAGAAAGAAAGCAGGATGTCAATGCAAGTCACAGTAGAAGAAATCCAAGGCCTTGAGCGGAAAATGGTTGTCACTTTACCACAAAAAATGGTTGAAGCAGAAACCCAGCAAAAATTGCGTAAACTGGCGAATGAAATCAATATCAAAGGATTTAGACCCGGTAAAGTGCCTGTTAATGTGGTCAAACAACGTTTTGGTGCCACAGTTACCCAAGATGCTTTAGAAAGCATTGTCAACAAGACTTTACCTGAAGCCTTAAATGAGAAAAAATTAAGCATCGTCGGTACGCCGCAAATTGAAATTCATGAAGGCGATGACAATGAATTTTCCTATACTGTGGTGTTTGAAACCTATCCTGAAATCAAGCAGGTCAGTTTAGATGCCATCAGCATTGAAAAACCCACCGCAGAAATTACCGAAGACGACATTGAACACATGATTGCCGCGTTGCGCCAACAACGTAAAACATGGGCGGTGGTTGAACGTGTCGCCCAAGAGGGTGACCGTGTAACCATGGATTTTGTCGGCAAAATGAACGGTTTAGAATTTGAAGACGGCAGTGCCAGCAATCAAATTTTAGAGCTGGGTTCAGGGCGTTTTATCGCAGGCTTTGAACAAGGTTTGCAAGGTAAAATGGCAGGTGAGACCACCACGTTAAATTTAACTTTCCCTGAAAATTACCACAAAGCGAAATTATCAGGCCAACCCGTTGAATTCACAGTCACTTTGCAAAAAGTTGAGCAAGCAACCTTGCCTAAAATTGATGAAGCCTTTATCAAAAGCTTTGAAGTTGAAGACGGCACTTTAGAAGCGTTTCGTGCCAATATCAAAGACAACATGGCCTCACAATTGGCCAGTGTGGTTAAAGACCAAGTTAAAAAAATGGTTTTAGAAGCGGTTTTAGCCCACAATAAAATTGATGCACCCAACTCAATGGTCGACAGCGAGGCCAAACATTTGGCCAAAATGACGGAAAATGATTACCGCTCACGCGGCCAAGACATCCGTTTAGAGTCTGAAACTTTTAAAGCGCAAGCCTTAAAACGGGTACAACTGGGGTTATTGATTGGAAAAATCATCAGCAACAACAAATTAGAAGCCAACCCTGAAAAAGTATTGGCGCATATCGAAAACTTGGCCAGCAATTATGAAGAGCCTGAATCGGTGGTTAAATGGTTTTATGCGCAAGATGATCGCTTGAATGAAATTAAAACCCAGATTTTAGAAGATGATGTGGTGGATTGGATTTTAACCCAAATCACAGTTAATGAAAAAACCAGCACCTTCAATGACATTGTGAAACCACAAAGCACTTATTTTGCTTAGGAAAATACAGTGATTAATCCCTCTATAGCCGTTGGTGGTTTGGTGCCGATGGTGGTTGAACAATCTTCCCGTGGTGAACGCGCTTATGATATTTATTCGCGTTTGCTCAAAGAACGGGTGATTTTTGTCGTCGGCCCTATCGAAGACCACAGTGCCAATTTAATTGTCGCGCAACTGTTGTTTTTGGAATCCGAAAACCCCAAAAAAGACATTCACTTATACATCAATTCCCCCGGCGGTGTCATCACAGCGGGTATGGCCATTTATGACACCATGCAGTTTATCCAATGTGATGTCAGCACCACCTGCATAGGCCAAGCCGCCAGCATGGGGTCTTTTTTATTGGCGGCGGGTACGCACGGCAAACGCTACAGCTTGCCCAATTCGCGCATCATGATTCATCAGCCTTTGGGCGGATTTCAAGGCCAAGCCACGGATATTGATATTCATGCCCGTGAAATTTTAGCGGTCAAAGACCGTTTAAACCGTTTGCTGGCCAAACACACAGGCCAAAGCTTTGAGCAGATTGAAGCCGATACCGAACGCGACAACTTTATGACCGCAGTACAAGCCAAAGACTATGGTTTAATCGACACCATCATGTCACAGCGTTTGCCGTCATAAACCACAACTGACAGCGAGTTGATTATGAGTGAACATTCATCCAAACAAAAAATGTTGTATTGTTCTTTTTGCGGTAAAGGCCAAGATGAAGTGTATAAACTGATTGCTGGGCCTTCGGTGTTTATTTGCGATGAATGTATCACTTTATGTAATGACATTATCCGTGATGAACTGCAAAAGAACAAAGAAACTGACACGGATATCCCTGACAATTTACCCATCCCACAGCAAATTAAAGCCTATTTAGACAGCTATGTCATCGGCCAAGAAACGGCCAAAAAAGTGCTGTCAGTGGCGGTTTACAACCACTACAAACGCATTTTTTATGACCAAAATGACGAATCTGATAAAAATGATGAAGCAGTGGAATTGTCCAAAAGCAACGTCTTGTTGATTGGGCCTACAGGTTCGGGCAAAACCTTATTGGCGCAAACTTTGGCGCGTTTTCTCAATGTGCCGTTTGCCATGGGCGATGCCACCACATTGACCGAAGCGGGTTATGTCGGTGAAGATGTGGAAAACATCATTCAAAAATTACTGCAAAATTGCGATTATAATGTTGAGAAAGCCCAAACAGGCATTGTCTATATTGATGAAATTGATAAAATTTCCCGCAAATCAGAAAACCCCTCCATCACCCGCGATGTTTCGGGCGAAGGCGTGCAACAAGCCTTGTTAAAAATGATTGAAGGCACGGTGGCTTCAATTCCGCCCAAAGGTGGGCGTAAACACCCGCAACAAGAATTTTTACAAGTGGACACCAGCAAAATCCTGTTCATTTGTGGCGGTGCGTTTGCGGGCTTAGACAAAGTCATTCAAAATCGCACCGAAAAAAGCAGCATTGGGTTTTCCGCCCAAGTGCGTGACAAAGAACAAAAACGCTTTTTGGCCGAATATTTAAAAGAAATTGAACCCGAAGATTTGATCAAATACGGTTTGATTCCTGAATTCACAGGGCGTTTACCCGTGACCGCGATTTTAGAAGAATTGGATGAAAGCCAATTGATGCGGATTTTAACCGAGCCAAAAAACGCGCTGACCCGTCAATACAAACGCTTGTTTGAAATGGAAGGGGTCAACCTAGAATTTCGCCCAGATGCGTTGCACACCATTGCCAAAAAAACCACTGAACGCATGACAGGTGCGCGTGGCTTGCGCTCCATTGTCGAACACGCCCTGCTTGACATCATGTATGACTTGCCTTCAATGCAAGGGGTCAGTCAAGTGGTGATTGATGCCTCTGTGATCAATGGTGAATCCGATCCTTTATTGGTTTATGAACAAGGACTTAAACAACAAGCCAGCTAGCCAAACAGCGGTTGCTGGTAAAAGCCCAGTTGAGCTTGCGAAAAAGCAGGCTTATCCTGTGCCAAATTGGCGGCCAATTGGTGCGCCGCTTGCCATTTACGTTGTTGTTTGAGCGTATGCCAATTCAACGCTTTGCCACCGTGTAAATGCAACAAACGCGATAATGACACAGGGTTGTCTTGTTTTTTCATTTCACTGATCACTTGCAATACCGCAGAACGGTTGTTGCACAACAAAATCATGTCGGCCCCTGCCGCCAAAGCGGTTTGACAACGTTGGCTGTAGCGTCCCATCATTTCCGCGCCGCCCATGTTAAGGTCATCGCTGAAAATCACCCCTTGAAATTGCAGTTGTTGGCGCAAAATTTGAGTCAGCCAAATTTTTGAAAAAGTCGCCGCTTGGCTGTCCACTTGGGGATAAACAATGTGCGCGGTCATCACGGCGCGCAAACCATTGCGAATACTGTGAATAAAGGCTTGTAAATCAGTTTGATACAGTTGTTCATAATCACGGTTGTCCACAGGCGTTTCATCATGGGAATCCAGTTGCACCGCGCCGTGACCGGGAAAATGTTTGCCCACCGCCACCATGCCTGCTTGTGCCATGCCTTGGCGCAATGCCGTGGCCAAATGAGCGACGATGTGCGGCTTATCGGCATAAGCGCGGTTGCCAATCACGCTACTGACCCCATAATCTAAATCCAAAACAGGGGTGAAACTAAAATCAACGCCCACGGCGCGTAATTCGCTGGCCAACAACCAGCCGATTTGTTGCGCCGCCGCCATGGCTTTTTGTGGTGATTCTTGATACACTTGACCAAATTGCCGTGCGGCGGGAACAGCGGTAAAACCTGCGCGAAAACGTTGCACCCGTCCGCCTTCGTGGTCAACCGCAATCAACAATGGCGGCTGTCGAATCGCGTGAATTTCACGGGTCAACGCTTGTAATTGTTCAGGGGATTGATAATTGCGGGTAAATAAAATAACCCCACCGATCAGAGGGTGTTTTAACAGGCGATAATCTTCGGCAGATAAATTCGTGCCTTCGATGTCAATCATTAATGAACCTAAGCTCATGGCTGTACTTCCTTTATAAATCAAAGGTTTATTCTTTTGCCAATATTTATCATAAACTTAGCTGAATAGCAAGCATAAAACTTTAAATAAACTGATGTTTATCAGTTACTTATAGCAGTAATCAAATAAAATCAATCACTTATGTCTGAAAAAAAAATACCCGCCACCGCCTATCAAACCTTGGCTTTTCCGCTAAATGTCTATGCTTATTGCCTTTTATTGGAACAAGGCGAAGTCAATTATCTGCATTATGGCCTGTTTGATAAACAACACACCAGCCCGCAACAAGCTCAACAATTTTCCACCGAATTGTTAAAACAGCACTTGCCTCAACCCCCTTGCCATATTTTGGAAATCGGCACAGGCTTGGCAACAACCGCAAAATTATTGGGGGAATCAGGTTATCAAGTCACCACCTTATGCCCCGATTCAGCCCAATTTGCCATTGCCCAACAAGGTTTAGACGAAGCAGAAAATGTTTGTTTATTGGCCGATGATTATGGACAATTCGCCGCCAAAAACCGCGATGTACCACCGAAATTTGACTTGTTGTTGTGTCAAGAATCGGCGCAATATATTGATACGCTGGACTTGTTCAATCACGCGCTTGAATTGTTAAAACCACAAGGGCAAATTCTGATCATGGATGAATTCAGCCTCAAGCGCACCAACGCCGACCAAAACACCTTGTTGCCTGTGTTGGCCACGGTGAAAAATCAAGCCCAACGTTGCGGGTTTAAATTATTGACGGAATTGGATTTATCAGCACAGGCCGCGCCCACCACCGATTATTTATTGCAAGTCATCAACCGCCACCAACACCGCTTGTTGCACGATTTGCCGATTAACACCGAAATGCTCAGCCATTTGCTGGAATCCACCCGTTTGTATCAACATGGCTATCGCCAAGGCCGTTATGGCTATGTGTTGTTGCATTGGGTTAAAGACCAAGCCCCGCGTTGGCGAGTGACGGTGGCCAAAGCCGAAAATGAAGGCGCGATTCGCCAATTGTTTGCCCAAGTGTTTGCCAAAGACATGAGCCACGCACTTTGGGCATGGAAATACGCCGATGGCCGTGGCATGGCCACTTTGGCATGGAAAGGCGACGAATTGGTGGCGCATTACGGCGGCTTGTTGCGCCGGTTATGGTTTTTGGGCGAATTACGCCCAGGGGTGCAAATCGGCGATGTGATGGTTTCACCCCAAGAACGCGGGGTTTTGACCCGCAAAAGTGCGTTTTTTCAAACCGCCGCCACGTTTCCCGAACGTTGGGTGGGCTATGGCCAGCAGGTGTTTTTGGGCTTTGGTTTCCCTAATTTTCATGCAATGAAAGTGGCCGAGCGTTTGGGACTCTATGCTGAAGTGGGGCGCATGGCCGAAATTCATTGGCCTGCGTTGTCAACACGCGCCCGTTTGCTCAGCACGGTGCGGCTGTTGACCGCCGATGAGGGGCGTTTGCCTGCGATTGTGGCTGAACTGTGGACGAAAATGGCAGAGGATTTGAGCCATCATGTCGTTGGCGTGCGTGATTGGGCCTATGTGCGACACCGTTATGCCCAACATCCGCAACGCAACTATCACTTTTTATGGGTTAAACATCGCTGGTCAGGGCAAAGCTTGGGGTTGGCGATTGTCTGGCGCGACGGTGAACAGTGTCAATTGCTGGATTTTATCGGCTCATTGTTGCATTTAAAAACCACCTTGTTGCAAACGCGGCGCGTGCTGGCCAGTTGGCAGCTTGCCCACATGACCACATGGGTCAGCGATGGGTTCAAACCCGATTTTTTAGCGGCAGGCGGGGTGGAACATCCGCTGGATGTGCGCATTCCCACCAGCATTTGGACGCAAGGCGTGGCGGCAGAAACCCTCAAAAACCGTTGGTGGTTGACCTTGGGCGATACCGATTTTAATTAAAGGAGATTGTATGGAAACCAAAGAAAGCATCACCCAAAGTTCGTGCAGTGGCCGTGAGCCATTTGCGTTGCAGGTGTTAGATGACAGCATGATGCCTGAATTTGCCGTGGGCAATATCATTGTCATTGACCCTGAAGCCGTGGTTAAAAACGGCTCATTTGTATTGGCCACTTATCAAGGTAAATACATTTTTCGCCAGTTACACATTGATAATCAACGGTATTTTTTAACGGCCTTAAACCCTCAATACCCCGATTTGCCGATTCGTGGCTTGGAAGACATTCACGGCATTATCATCCAAGGCGGGGGCCTGCGGCGCAAAGACCGCAAACGCTACGATTAATGGTTTTATAACAACGATGAAAAAATTTGATCAAATCAATGTCATCCCGTTTATCGACATCATGCTGGTGGCATTGGCCATCGTGTTGACCACTGCGACCTTCATCAGCCAAGGCGTGATCGACATCAATTTACCCCCTGCGCAACATGCCGACAACCCAAGTGCTGAACACACGATTGAAATCAGCCTCAATGCCCAAGGTCAATTTTATTATCAACAACAAGCGGTTAGCTTGGTGCAATTGGAACAACGCCTAAAAATTCTGGCCAAAACCACGCCATTGTTGCTGAAAATTGACAAAAAAGCCGCTTTTGGCCAATTCACGCCGCTGTTGGACAGCTTAAGACACCTGCAATTCAGCCACGTTGAAATTGCGACCGAACAGCCATGAACCGATTGATTTTATTGGGCTTTTTTCTGTCGCTGTTGTTGCACGCCAGCTTGTTTTACGCTTTCACTCAAACCCCTGATATTCCTGAAAAAAAAATACCCCAACCACAAAGCCTTAAAATACAATTTTTGCAACCACAACCACAACCACAACCACAACCACAACCACAACCACAACCACAACCACAACCAC
>DYSU01000008.1:23062-51908 GCA_020726335.1 Thiomargarita sp.
CAGCGCATGGCCTGCTGTGTGAATGACCCATACAATAAAATCCCCACCGTCACCAGCGCAGGGATAAACGCCAACAACATATGTGACAGCGACAGGCTGGGCGCGCTCATCGGTAGTTTTGGCTTAACGTGGCGTAATGTTGGGCAGAATAGGCAAAAAAGGTTTTTTCTTGCTCGGTCAATGGCCGTATTTTTTTGGCAGGTGAACCCAGCCATAAATAGCCGCCGTCTAGCCGCTGTTTGGGCGCAACCAAACTGCCCGCACCAAGCAAAGTGAAAGGTTCAAGCAATGCGCCATCTAAGACCACGGACCCCATGCCGATTAAACAATGGTGTTGGATATGACAGCCGTGCAAAGTGACGTGATGGCCGATGGTGATATTGTGTTCTAAAACAACGGGATAGCCGTCAGGGTTGTAATCGCTGGCATGGGTGACGTGCAACACCGCGCCATCTTGAATATTGCTGCGCGCCCCAATGTCGATGGTGTGAATGTCGCCGCGCAACACGGCTTGTGGCCATATTGAACAGTCTTCGGCCAAGCTCACCCGACCGATGACTGTGGCATCAGGGTCAACATAAGCGGTGGCGGCAATTTTCGGATAAAAGTCTAAATAGGGGCGAATCATTGCCAATTATCTTGTTGCATCCGTTGTAACCGTTGTTCGGCCAAGCGCGCAGTGGCGGTGTCTGGGAAACGCTCCAATACACTTTCCAATATCGCTTTGGCACGTTTGCGATCACGCAGTTCATAATGGCAAAAGCCAATTTTCAATAAAGCGTGGGCTTGTTTTTTACTGTTGGGATAATTTTCCAACACGCTGTTAAATTCAGCCAAAGCGGAGCGAAAATCAGACATCGAATAATGGGCTTCGGCCAACCAATATTGGGCGTTGTCGGCGTATTCACCTGCGGGATATTTTTGTAAAAAATCTTGGAACAATTGTGTCGCTTCTAATTCCTTGCCTTGTTGCAAGAGGTTGAAAGCTTCTTGATAATCGGTTTTTTCATTTTTGCCCCGTTCAGCGGGCAGGGTTGGCACGTCAGCTTTTTTAGCTTGTGCTTCATCCTCTGTGGCTGGGGTTTCGGTTTCTGATTCTGGTTGTTTGGCAGGGTCTTTTGTTTCAGCCTCGGGCGTTGTTGCGTCCGTTGCCTCAGCATCGGGCTTGTTGGCTTCTTCAGCAGGCACGGTTTCATCTGGGGGCAAGGCATTTTCATCCAGCGGCGTAGGGGGAATTTGCCCCGTTTCTAATTTACGCAAACGTTCATCTAAGTCACTGTAAAAGTTACGTTGTTGTTCAGTTAATTGTTCTAATTGATGGTGGGTGGCTTCATTATCGCCACGCAATTGACGAATTTCTTGTTGTAATTGGTTAAGTTGTTGTTCTTGATTTAAAATGGTGCGGGCTAAGCGTTGCACCTGCTGTTGCGCGATTTCCATTGGTTGTGCGGGAATGGGTTCGGCGGCGGATAGGTTTAAGCCCAATAAAGCGGTTAAAAAAACGAGTTTTCGCATGGTATAATCCTAAACAACCTGACAGCAAATACTGTCAGGTTTTTGGGTTTTATTGGCTGGCACCGTTAGAATAAATGATTTGTACCCGGCGATTTTTTGACCATGAAGTTTCATTATGGCCAGCATCGGCAGGGGATTCTTCACCATAGCTGGTGGTTTGCATTTGGTCGTCTTTTACGCCCAAAATATTCAATGAGCTGCGGACGGCATGGGCGCGTTTTTCGCCCAAAGCCAAATTGTATTCAGGTGAACCGCGTTCATCGGCATGGCCTTCTAAACGCACACGGTTGTTGGGATTGGCCATTAAATATTGAGCATGGCTGTCAATCACGCTGTTGTCTGTGGCGTGAATTTGACTGCTGTCATAATCAAAATAAATCACGGTTTGGCTGGGTACGCCTGCAATCCCTTGGGCATCACCTTTTAAAGTTTGGCCGTCGGCATTGGCACCGTTGGCACCTTGGGCATTGGCATCACTCGTTGCTGCACTGTTGGCCTTGCTGGCTGCGTCTGCTTCCGCGTCTTTTTTCGGCGAACTGCCGCACGCAGTCAAACTCACTGCCAGCAGTAAAGTTAATAAAGTGGATACGATTTTCATTTTTTAGTCCTTGTTTATTGATAATAAAGTTAGTAATTTCTGAGCGACGACCAAGCAGGTTCACGAATTTCTGTGCCACTGCCGACTGCCACCCGTTGGCGAATGCGTCCGTCAACAGAAACAATTGCCAATTCGGTGTTGGCAGCATAAATGACCATACTGCCGTTGGGTGCAAATGCGGGTGATTCATCCAAACTGGTTTGACTCAATAAGCGCATTTGCCCATTTTCTAAGTTCATGACCGCAATCCGATACATGCCTTGGTTGCCATTGAGAAACACCAATTCTTTGCCATTGGGCGAATAGCTGGCACTGGCGTTGTACCCACCTTCAAACGTTACCCGTTGCGCTTGCCCACCTTGGGCAGACACGCGATAAATCTGCGGTTGGCCACCACGGTCAGAGGTAAAAACCAGTTGTTGGCCATCAGGTGACCATGAAGGTTCGGTATCAATCGCAGGATTATTGGTGATGCGGTTCAATTGGCGTGAGTGAATGTTTAACACATAGATTTCAGGGTCACCCGATTGGCTCAAACTCAAGGCCAAATGATGACCGTCGGGCGACCACGCAGGTGCAGTATTCATGCCTTTCCACGCGGCTACTTGGTGGCGTTGGCCTGTGGTGACATTTTGCACCCACACCGATGTGCGTTTGTGTTCAAACGACACATAAGCCAATTGTTGACCATCGGGCGACCAAGCAGGCGACAACAAAGGTTCATCTGACGTTAAAATCACTTGTTCTTGCGCGCCATCAATATCAGAGATGATCAATTGATAGCTTTTATTCGCGCCTCGGCCTTGAATGGATACATAAGCCAATTGGCTGTTAAACGCGCCTCCTTCGCCCAACAAGGTTTGATAAATCATGTCGCTGATTTGATGGGCAATGCTGCGCAACCCTTTTTTGCTTGAAGAAAAGCGGTAAGCCAACAGTTTTTCACCTTTTAACACATCAAACAAATGAAATTCAACGGTATAGCTGTCTGCGCCAGTTGATGATAATTGGCCCACCACCAGATTTAATGCCCCTGTGCTTTGCCACGGGGTAAAATCAATTTCTGGGCTTTGCACTTGGCTGGGCATACTCATGCGCGCCAACGGCGCAAAACGGCCACTGCGTTGCAAATCATTGTCAACCACAGCGGCAATGTCCAATGGCGTGTTATCACCCATGTTGGTTTGCCAAGCAAACGGCACAATGGCGATGGGCAATGCCCCCTCAGCCCCTTGGGTAATATGGATGGTCAACACCGCGTGCGCGGGTGAGTGAGCCAACAACAAAAAAAGCAAACAACTTCGATACCATACAGTTAAAAAATTCATACCATCACAACCTTTCTGTTTAATCTTATTATAACATTTTTTTAAAAAAACACATGGGGAGCTTCACTTTAATCCACGGCTATGGAGTTTGCCATATAAGTTTATAACAATTTGTTCTTTGACGACAAACACCATCTTACGCAATAATCCCCGAAAATTGCCCAAAACTTCATCAGGTAGCTGTCCTTAAACGGCTGAAAAACTTTATTTTAATTGGAGTCTTGTCATGCTGTCACGTTTTTTGTGGCTGGGATCATACATGGGCAGATGGTTCAGTTAAAATCAATACTGGACCCGATAAACGTGAAGGTATCGGCTTGATGCAGGTTACCGTTTGCCCACCCAGCGTGACTTGTGATAATGGACACGTCAAAACATGTCCAATCCGCCCGCAATTGGGCGATTATTGGGACGGTGTCAACCATGTTACTGACCCCACAACAGTGATTAATATGTCCACTGAAGCAAACGTAAAAGGGGAATCTTATTCCATAGACGGCTTAATTGATAAAGCCGTGGTGATTCATTTTTGGGATGCAACATCCAATACCTATTCAACTTTGAACAAAACCCAATATGCTGAACTGTTAAAACAAGGGTCGTCCGCTTCAATAATTAAAATTGTCGATAAAAAAGCGGGCAAAGTCCGCCTTGAAGGTGTTTCCAATACGGACATTGCTACAGTCACGCTAGATGGCAAAGCCATCACCACCAACAATATGCCCGAAGGCGTTGAGTTCAACGTCGGTTTCACTCAAGCAGAGCTGGTTGAACCAATCCATATCGTGCTGACTCATAAACAAGGCAATGCCGTTTTGAACACCTATTATCCTTTTGCCGATGTTAAACTTGAGCAATGGTATACCCCTGCAGTGATTCAATTATGGAAACTGGACATCATTGAAGGTTTTAACGACGGTACGTTCGGTATAGGTAAAACGTTAACCCGCGCTGAATTATTAAAACTGATTTTATTGGTTTCAGGTCAATCAGCGTTCAATAAAATTGATACGCCTTTTTCAGACGTTGATAACAGCCATTGGGCATCGGGTTACATCAATTACGCATTAGAAAAAACCATCATCGTTGCCAATGCGAACTTTTATCCCAACGATAACATCAACCGTGCCGAAACTGCAAAAATGGTCAATAAAACCTTTGCGCTGTCAGGCAATGTTTTTTCTCAATTTTTGTTATGGATAAAAAAAGACACTGTTTGTGAAGAAGGTGTTTTCACAGACTTAGAAAAAGGCGCATGGTATTGTGAACATATTCAACAGGTTTACCAAAAAAACCTCATGAAAGGCCGTGATAACAGTTTCAAACCACAGGATAAATTATCCCGAGAAGAAGGGCCTGTGGTGATGTGTCGGGCTTATTTTTATAAAAATGCTGGCAATATGTCAGTATGCGAGCAATAGGAGAAAGCCAAATGAAACGTTCTTATTTAGAAATTGCTTGTGCCGTTACTTTAGGGTTATCTGGCACAGTTGTTTATGCCAATGATGTCTGTCTAGGTTACGATGACAACGCCATTGAACCCATCCCCAATGTGGTCTTGCCAACAATTGAAAACATTGATGCACCCTTAGAAACCAATGAAGGTGACAAGATCACCCTTTCAGCACAAACAACCGTGGATGAAGCCAAAAATGCCCAAGCCAATTTTTATTGGTGCATAGAAAAAGGATTGTTGAGTGATCTGACACAAAACAGCATTCAATTCACTGCACCTGCCGTGGCCAAAGAAGGCCAGACCCTTCATTTGAGACCCAAAGTCAACGATGGTTTGGGTTATAGCGCAATGAAAGTGATTGAAATTAAAGTATCAAATGTAGCCACTGATGAAACAGAAACCGTTTCAGGCCTGTTTGCGCCTGTTAAACTGTCAGGCCACATCATCAGCAAAAACACAGGCAAAGCATTGGCGGATGTTCTTTTAAATATCAATGGGTTAGATTCATCCGCCACCACCGATGCGCAAGGTTATTTTGAATTTTTAGATTTACCCAAAGGGGATTACAGTTTAACCGCCAGCAAAGACGGTTATGAATTTGCGAGTGAACTGAAGGTCACGGTGGATGAAGCCACGGTGGATGTGACGCTAAAACCCACCAGCGAGCCAATAGTCGCCGATAAAAGCATTTTAATTGCCAAACACCGTTGCAACAGCAACGCCATCAGTGTCAACACCGTCAAAGGCGAGGAATTGCACCGCATTGATTCCAGTTTTACCGCCCGTGGCTTGTATTTGCGCACAGTGCAGTTTGATACCGATGACATCACCGACATTGCCGTGGGTGAAATCGGCCAAGGCAAGCAAGTTTCAATCATCAATTTACAAGCCGAGCCGATTGGCACGGTGATAACCAATGGCGATGACAAAGGTGTTTGGGTTGATTTCGGTGATGTCAACCGTGATGGCACAGATGAAATCGCCGTGACCAATCAAAGCAAAGACAACCAAATCAATTTGTATCAAGCCAATGGCAAAGCGATTCGGCCACTGTTGCTGTTTGATAAAAAAGTCAAAATGCAGTTGGCTCTCGGCGATGTCACAGGCGACGGGGTGGAAAACATCGCAGTGGTTTTGGCTGAGCAAACCCAAGGCGACAATGTATTTGTGTTTGATGAAAATGGGCGATCTGTGTCCACTTTCACGGTAATTTTACAGACCAGCCAAACCAAACCTTTTGAACGCACAGAGCGCGCAGAGGCCAAATCTTCGGCTTTGGTGTTGGCTTTGGGCGACACCGATGGCGATGGCAAAAAAGAAATCATAGTGGCTCAAACAGGCGTGAACCAAGGTTTTGGCGTGGCCGTATATGATGAACAAGGCGCGCTTAAATTGGGCATGAATGCGTTTGGCGGCAAAATCAACAAAAGCCAAAGTCAGGGTTGTGATGCGTATCAAGCTTATGGCGTGGTCTTGGCTGCGGGCGATTTAAACCAAGATGGCAAAGATGAAATTGTGGTGGCCAAAGCGGGGGGACGCGATGTGCGGATATTCAATGGCCAAGGTCAGTTGGTGGATGAATTCACCGCCACGGCCAAAACCGAAGCCATCACCAGTTTGGCCATCAGCGATAAAATCGAAGTACCCATGGCTGAATTTGATGTCGAAAATAAGGATGAAGAATTAAAAGACATCGTCGTGCGTGGCAAAGCGGATGAACGGCAACGGCTGGAAGACAGAACATTAAAAGGCACGGTAAAAATCAGCTACACCACTTTGGTTAATGTCAAAGTGGATGCCAGCGCGCATTTGGAAGTGGGACCTGGGACGTTATTCGACAAAACGGAAAATATTCCACCCCGCTTGCCGTTGAGCGACCTTTTTAACACCATCAATATTCAAAATTCAACCCATTTGAACATCAACATCACGCCGCTTGATTTGAATACCTCTGTGGTGGAAAATGCGCCCACGGTATTGGATGATATTAAAGTGTTGAGTCAAAAAGAATTGCAGTTATTGGATGAACCCATTGAAATTGAAACGATTGATCAACAAACCAAAAATGGCAATTTGGTCTTCAAAGGCCACAAAAACCGCCACCGTTTGCATTTTGAATTGTGTCCCCTTCGGGTTGATCAAGCCGACAAAGACGAAGCAAAAGGCATCCGCTATGAAGAAGGCACTTGGGTGATGGTCACTGAGAAACAGCAAAAAGTCACCACCGTGCCTGTATCGCAAGATTTTTCCACATTGATCAAAGGCTTATTAGAATACAAAGTGGAAGGCTTATCGATGGATGAAAACGGTTTGTTGCGCGCTCAAGACGAACATTTCCGCTATTTAGGGATTGCCAGTCTGTTTGCAGTTAAATTGGATGTGCGGATGAAAACAGGGGTCAACTTCATCAACACCTATAAATTCAAACACATAGACAGGCCTTTGGTCACGGTGAATTATGATGACGACACGGGTGAACAATGGCAACAAGATGTCTTGCCCACATTGGCCGACATCACTGTGTTGCGCAATGAAACCGATGCCACAGAAAGCCCTGACGCTGTTACCGACGAAGACGGCAACACAGTTGAACCCACGGTTGATTATGCCATCAAATTGGAAGAAGAAGGCGTGGTGTCGTTCACCTATGAAGGCCAACGCCATCGTGCGTTTCCTGCCTATGTGATTGAAAAAGGCAACATGCCTGTAAGCGGCGATGTGGAAATTATGCCGATTGAAGATGACAACAAAGACGGCATGGGGGATTTTGTCTTCATCTATGCCAACGGTGAACGCCAAAACATGTTTGTCATTCCCAAGGAACAGCCTGCGGCCAATCCAGAAGATGAAACAGACAACACTGTTCCCAGCGCAACCATTGGCGACGTTCCAAAGTAAGCGGCAACCCCACCAACGCGGGACTACCGCTTAAATAGTGAATGTGGTCAACCAAAAATCGTGCTTATTGCAAAAGCTGGTGGCGTAAAAAGTGCCGCTGGCACCTTCGGGCAATACAAATTCTGATTGGGCTTTGGCCTCTTTGGGAGAAAATGTTTTTTCGCCCAGCACTTCACCTGCCGCAGAAACCACGGTGTGGCGGACAATAAAATGTTCTTCGCTCATGCTGTGGTCGGTGAAAACGGTCACTTTGCCCGCATCAACCGTCACTTGTGGCAGATGGCCTTTGACTTTGCCCGACCATTTGCCCGCATGATCGGCGGTATAAATAATCCCTGTAAAACGTGGAGATTCAACGGCCACGGCTTCAGGCTCTGCGGCGTGCAGTTTTTGCAACGCAACCGCGCCTAAACTGGTCTTCAGGACGGCGCACGTCAATCACGGCCACGTCTTGTTTTAGCAAAGCCTGCAACCCTGCATTGTCCACATCCATCACTTCAGCGTGTGCCAGCGAATGCACACCCAGCATAGCCATAAAAATACACTGCGTTTTAACACGATTTTATTCCCAATGATTTTGCAATAACGTTTTCGCCTGTTGCAATACCGCGTTAAACATTGCAGGTGTCAGGCGTTTGGTTTGGGTATTGTAACGGCTACAGTGATAAGAATCTAAAAAATGATAATTTTCAAGCCGATGGTGGCGATTATGGCCAAAAGGGTAGGCACTGAGTTTTAAATTTAATGCCCGCAACACTGCGCTGTGGGCGATATTGCCCAAGGCCAAAACCACACTGCCCGGGGCCAGTTGCGTAATTTCGGCGGTCAAAAACAAACGGGTACAGGTTTTGACTTCATCGGTGCTGGGTTGGTTAGCAGGCGGTAAACATTTGACTGCATTGGTAATTTTACAATGATACAACTGCAAGCCATCGTTACGGGTCACGCTGCTTGCTTGGTTGCTCAAACCCATGGCATACAAAGTTTCATACAACAAAATACCTGCATAATCACCCGTAAACGGGCGGCCTGTGGCATTTGCGCCGTGCAAACCGGGGGCTAAACCGACAATCAACAAGCGCGGTTGCTCCACGCCAAATGCAGGCACAGGACGGGCATAATAATAGGGGTATTGTTGGCGAACTTGCGCCAAATGGCGCACCAGACGCGGGCAGGCTTGACAATGGTCTAAATTTAGCGCGGACATAACATCGGTTGGCGGAGGGGGTGGGATTCGAACCCACGGAAGGGGTTACCTTCCCTTGTTTTCAAGACAAGTTCCTTAAGCCGCTCGGACACCCCTCCTTGATGAAAAGCGCGATCATTATCACGAATAACGCTTTTTTTTGCAAGCATCATTTTTACGCTCCGAAGGACGGTGTTTTACGCTTAGAAGGATAAAGTGGCCCATGGGTCTACGCAAAATGGGTAGGCAAATCCAACGCCAAACGGCCAATACTGCCCGCGCCTGCGGTTAAAATCACCGTTTGTTTGGCCAACAAAGGCCTGAGTTGTTGCACAATGGCTTCAAGGTCGTTGACCAGAAAATACTGGCCTTGGCCTTGGTTTTGAATTGCGGCCAACAGCTTTTCACCGCTGATGTTGGGCAACGGCTTTTCGCCCGCAGGGTAAATATCCATCAACAACAAAAAATCCACCGCCGCCAACAAGGCCACAAAATCGGGCCATAAATCGCGGCTGCGGCTGTAGCGGTGCGGTTGAAACACCACAATCAAGCGTTTGTCTGGCCATGTGTCTTTGGCCGCTTGAATGGTGGCCGCCAATTCGCGTGGATGGTGGGCATAGTCATCGACAAACGTCAAATGCTGTTCGCCGCGCTGTAGGTCCGCATTGATTTGAAAACGACGGCCAATGCCTTGAAAATTGGCCAACGCGCTACAAATCGCCACATGACTGACACCCACAAAATAGGCCACGGCGCAAGCCGCTAACGCATTCAAAACATTGTGTTTTCCCGGCAAACTCAAACACACGTCAATCCATTCATCTTGGTTGGGCAAGGACAATTTGAAATGGTTTTGCAAGCCTTTTTGCTGGATGTCAATGGCGGTGATGTCAGAACCGGGGGTTAAGCCATAGGTCAGCATGGGTTTATTCAGTTGCGGCATCAAGCTTCGCACCACAGGGTCATCATTGCACAAGACTGCCAAGCCGTAAAACGGCAATTGGCCTAAAAAGCGGTTGAACGTTTGCCGCAGTTGTTCAAAATCGCCGCCGTAGGTTTCCATGTGGTCGGCATCGATGTTGGTGACAATGGTGATGACAGGTTGCAAGTGCAAAAATGACGCATCGCTTTCATCGGCTTCGGCCACCAAATAATCGCCGCTGCCCAAGCTGGCGTGGGTGCCTGCGCTGTTGAGTTTGCCCCCGATGACAAACGTGGGGTCTAAACCGCCTTCGGTTAAAATGCTGGCACACAAGCTGGTGGTGGTGGTTTTGCCGTGTGTGCCTGCGATGGCGATGCCGTAGCGAAAACGCATCAGCTCAGCCAACATTTCAGCGCGGCGGACAATCGGGATGCGCCGCACTTTGGCCGCTTGTAATTCGATGTTGTCTGGGGTGAGCGCGCTGGAAATCACCACCACATCACAGCCTGACACTTGTTTGGCGTTGTGGCCGATAAAAATGGTCATACCCAATTTGGCCAAACGTTCGGTCATTGCGTTTTGCTGGATGTCAGAGCCTGAAACTGCATAGCCCAAGCGGTGCATCACTTCGGCAATGCCCCCCATGCCCACGCCGCCTATGCCGATAAAATGCAACCGTCTGACCCGCCCATCACGATTGACAATAAAATGCTGTTCTTTCATAGCGTTATATCCATTACACGCCACTGTCCTTGTCGTTGGCTTAAGTGTTGCTGACAGCCCATTTGTTGTGCGCTTTCGTTTTGGCCGCTCAAAGCTTGAATCACACAGCGGCCTTGTTGGCGTAACTGGTTGATTTTCTGTTGTAATTTAGCATCATCATTGGCGGGTGCGTAGATTTTGGCTTCTTGGCTGGGGGTTGACAGTTGCCCCACAGCGGCGAGAATTTTCAAATCAGTGGAAAAACCGACCGCAGGACGGGCGCGGCCAAAGGTTTTGCCGATGTCATCATAGCGGCCACCTTGGGCAATCGCATCGCCATAGCCGTCAACATATACATTGAACACCAAGCCCGTGTGATAGCCGTAGCCGCGCAGTTCCGCCAAGTCAAATTGGATATTGTCCGCTGTCGCAACGGCCACTTGTTCAAGTTCATCCAAGGCTTGATGTACGGCTGGCGGCGCAGTTTGCAACACGGCACGCGCTTGTGACAACACCGTGACATCGCCATTGAGTTCCAACAGATGGGCCAACGGGGTGCGCAGGTTTTCTGCTATAGACCACTCTGCAAGGCATTGTTGCAATTCAGGTTGGGCTTTGCGTTGTACGATGTCAAATAAAATCTCGCTTTGTTCGGCGTTGAGTTGCGCTTGTGCCAACAAACTGCGATAAATGGCCACATGACCGACATCAATGTGCAAATCGGTCAAGTGTACCGTGGCCAAAGTGGCCAACAACAGCCGTAAAATTTCGATGTCGGAGGCCACGCCCGCATGGCCGTAAAGCTCAGCACCCACTTGCAATGGACTGCGTGAACGCGACAAGCCTTGGGGCTGGGTGCGCAATACGGTGCCGATATAACACAGGCGCGTTGGCACGGCGCGTTGCAGTTGATGGGCTTCCATCCGCGCCACTTGTGGGGTCATGTCGGCGCGAATGCCCATCATCCGCCCGCTGAGTTGGTCAATGAGTTTGAACGTGTCAAGCTCTAAATCCGCACCTGTGCCGATCAACAAGGCATCCAAATATTCGATAAACGGCGGCATGACCAGTTCATAGCCCCAACTGCGGTATAAATCCAGCAGTTGACGGCGCAGGGTTTCGAGCGTTTGCGCTTGTGCAGGCAAGGTGTTGTGTATGCCTTCGGGTAATAACCAAGGTGATGGATGTGACATAGAAAACTGTGCTTGATTGAAAATGAACGCGATGCGGTTGTGTTGAAAGCGGTGATTGATGTCGTAAGATTATACCGAATAAACCGCTTGCCCGCTATAGAATAGAATCTATTTGACTTTAAAGTTTAGCGACCCGTCTTTTTACCCTACATCCGTTAAGGCATCCACTTTTTTTCCAACCGCTGTACTGAAACAGGATAAGCGGTTTTCAATTCTTGAGCGAACAATGAGATGCGCAGTTCTTCTAAATCCTGTTTAAATGCGGCCCAATCGACAGCGGTTTTTTGTTGGCGCAAACGCAGATAATGTTGCCATAACGGGGTCATGGTTTGGCTTTTTTCACGGTCTTTATCAGGCGCGGTTTGCAACCTTTGTAAGCGTTTGATAATACCGTTAAAATAACGCGGATATTGTTGTAAAAAAGGCTTTGTTTCTTGAATCAAAAAATGGGGATAAATCAAGCTGGCTCTGTGGGTTTCAATCGCTTTGCTGGGTGTTTGCGCCAGCAAGGCCTGAATTTGACGGTATTGTTTCAATACTGTGGTCAATAATCGAATCAATTCATTGCCTTGCGCTGTCATTTGATTTTTGCCTTGGCTGAGCCGTTGTTCAAATTGCGCTTGGGTTCGGGGCAAGGGCGCAAGCAAAAAAACCTGTTCAATCACCGCTTGCACCACGTCTTGTTTGAGTTGTTCACAACGGTCAATCGCCGCATAAGACAAACACACGCTTTGATCAATGGGCAACTGGCATTGTAAATTTTTGATGCTGGCGGTCAATGACAAGCAAAACAGCCGATACAAACCCTGACGATGTGCCACTTGGGCTGCTGGCTCGTTGTCAAACAAGCGCAACGCCACATCTGCGCCGTTATCGACCAACGCGGGATAGGCTTTGACGCTCAATTGATCATGGGACAATTCAAGCCATTTGGGCAAATCACCAAAATCCCATTGGGTTAAATGGGATTTTTCCCAAGGTTTGGGCAAAGTGGCAAAGGTTTGTTGCGCTTGTTGTTGGCATTGTTGTTTGAGCTGTGGCCAATCGCGTCCCATGGCCAGTGATTGTTTTTTCTCATTGATAATATGGATATTCATCCACAAATGCGGCGGCAATTTGGCCATTTGCCACGCATCAAGGGGAATTTCAATCCCACTGAGCCGCTGTAAATAATGGCTCAAAGCCGATGTCAAACTGTCTTCAGAGGGGCTTAAATCGTGCGCGGCCAAGGCGGCAAAATCAGGCGCGGGAATGAAATTTTTACGCAAAACTTTGGGTAACGATTTGATTAAACAGGTAATTTTTTCTGGCAACAAGCCCGCAACCAACCACTCAAACCGCTGTGGTTTAATTTGATTGATCAACGCCAGCGGCACATCAACCGTCACGCCATCTTGTGGGTGATTGGGTTCGTGGCGGTAATGCAAGGCCAACGCCCCGCCATTGATGGACAAAGTCGCAGGAAACGCCTCTGCCGTGACTTGAGAGCTGTTGGACTGCATCAAATCTTCTCGTTTCAAAAACAACGTTTTTGGCGGTTGGCTTTTCAGCCAATGTTCAAACGTTGCGCCGCTGTGGATGTTTGGCGGAAGCTGTGCGTCATAAAATTGATATAAAACAACGTCATCCACGCGAATATCAGGACGGCGGGCTTTTTGCTCTAAGTCATTGATTTCTTTTAATAATTGCTGATTGTGGCGAAAAAATGCGGCAGAGCTGTGGTAATCGGCGTTGACCAACGCGCCCATGATAAAGATTTCCCGCGCTTCAACAGGGTTGATTTTAGCGTAATTGACCTTGCGTTTGACCACAATCGGCAAACCGTATAGCGTCACTTGCTCATATGCGCGCACCTGCGCACTGCGTTTTTCCCAATGCGGTTGGTGGTGGCTGTAACGGCACAAATCGCCTGCGAGGCTCTCCAGCCATGCGGGGTCAATTTTAGCGACACAACGGGCATACACTTTGGTGGTTTCTGCCCATTCGGCTGCCACGATCCACGCAGGTTGCGCTTTGAACAAACCCGAAGCGGGAAAAATATTGAGCTTTTTATTGCGCGCACCCAAATACAGTTTGTCCGTCTTTTGCGCAATGTGACTGAGCAAACCTGTCAACAAAGCGCAGTGAATTTGCTCATAGGTTGCGGCCTCTGCGTTCATTGACCAACCGTGCTGTTTGACAAACGTCAGCAATTGACTGTGGATGTCATGCCATTCCCGAAACCGCAAATACGATAAAAACCGCTGTTGACACAGTTTGCGCAATTTATTTTGACTCAAATGGCGGGCGTGGTCGTGGAGAAAATCCCACAATTTTAAAAAACTCAAAAAATCGGAACGTTCATCCACAAACAATGCGTGGGCTTCATCAGCCGCTTGCTGTTTGTCCAGTGGGCGTTCACGCGGATCGGGAATGCTCAGCGCGCTGACGATGATCAGCAATTCGCGCAAACAACCATAATGATGGGCGGCCAACACCATGCGCCCCATGCGCGGGTCAACAGGCAACCAAGCCAATTCGTGGCCGATGGCGGTGAGTTGCTGTTGTTTATCAACCGCGCCCAGTTCTTCCAGCAATTTAAAACCTGCGGTGAAATGTTTGTTTTCAGGCTTTTCCAAAAACGGAAACTGGCGCGGGTCACCCAAACGCAAGGCCAGCATTTGCAAAATCACCGCCGCCAATGAGGTGCGCAAAATTTCGGGGTCAGTGAAGGCGGGGCGTTGGGCAAAATCGGTTTCATCATACAGGCGAAGGCATAAACCCGCGCCAACACGGCCACAGCGGCCTTTGCGTTGGTTGGCACTGGCTTGGGAAATGGGTTCAATCAACAGCCGTTGTATTTGAGAATGAATGCTGTAGCGGCTGATGCGTGCCGTGCCAACATCAATCACGGTGCGAATATTCGGCACGGTCAGCGACGTTTCGGCCACGTTGGTGGCTAAAATAATCCGTCGTTGGCCGTCAGTTTGAAAGACTTTGTTTTGCTCTTTGGCCGACAAACGCGCATACAGCGGCAAGATTTCCATGCCTTTGGGGTGGTGTTTTCGCAATGATTCGGTGGTTTCTCGAATATCGCGTTCACCCGCTAAAAACAGCAAAATATTGCCGTGGCGGTGGTATTGTTCGGCTTCATCCACCGCCGCTAAAATCGCTTGTTGTATGTCATCTTGGCTGTCCAGGGGGCGATAACGCAATTCGACAGGATATGTGCGCCCCATGACTTCGATAATCGGCGCGTGGGCAAAATGTTGGGCAAAGCGTTGGGTGTCGATGGTGGCTGATGTGATGATGATTTTTAAATCGGCGCGCTTTGGCAACAGTTGTTTGAGATAACCGAGCAAAAAATCAATGTTGAGACTGCGTTCATGCGCTTCGTCGATAATCAACGTATCGTATTGATTTAAAAAGCGATCATGCTGGGTTTCAGCCAATAAAATGCCATCGGTCATGATTTTAATATAACTGCGCTCGCTGACTTGGTCGCTAAAACGCACTTTGTAGCCCACTGCTTGGCCAACATCGGTGTTTAATTCCATGGCCAAACGGGCGGCAATGCTGCGGGCGGCAATGCGTCGCGGCTGGGTACAGCCGATTAAACCTTGAATGCCACGCCCCGCGTCCAAGCAGATTTTGGGCAATTGGGTGGTTTTGCCTGAGCCTGTTTCACCCGCGACTATCACCACTTGGTTTTGCGCTATGGCCGCTTGAATGCGTTCACGTTCCTGACTGATGGGTAATTCGGGCGGATAATGGGTTGTAGGTGGCTGTTGTTGGCGTTGTTGACAGTGATTGACCGAAGCCAAAAGGCGTTCAACCAATTGATTTAATTTAAATTCAATCGATTTTCCTTGCCGTTGTTCTTGTTTGAGCTGATTCAATTGATGTTGTAAGCGGTATTGGTCACGGCACAAGGCTTGGGTCATTTGGGATTGAATTTGTGCAATTAATTCGATGGCGCGTGCATGATCCATGATGGCAGGGCTTGTGGTTGAAAAAGGCGAAAAATAGTGTGAAAAATACGGATGTTATTTGTTACAATTTTATGACTGAATTTTAATATAACATTGTGTCAGATACGATGGCTAAAATAAAATTTGGCAATTACAGTAATTACCCCAAAAGAGGATGAACATGGCACACATAGTGATTTTAGGTGCAGGCACAGGCGGTATGCCTTGCGCCTATGAAATGAAAGCAGAATTGGGTAAAAAACATGAAGTGACGGTGGTCAACGCCAACGAATATTTTCAATTTGTCCCTTCAAACCCTTGGGTTGCCGCAGGTTGGCGCAAACGCGATGACATCACTTTCCCCATTGCGCCTTATCTGAAAAAGAAAAAAATCAATTTTGTTCACGCCATTTGCAGTAAAATTGATGCACAAAACAATCGGTTAGAATTGGACAACGGCACAACTTTGGATTATGACTATTTGGTCATTACCACAGGCCCACGCTTGGCCTTTGAAGAAGTGCAAGGCTCAGGGCCTGCACAGCACACCTCATCCATTTGCACCATCAACCACGCGGAAAAAGCATGGGAACAATACCAAGCCTGTATCGAAAACCCCGGCCCCATCGTGGTGGGCGCAATGCCGTTTGCCTCTTGCTTTGGCCCTGCGTATGAGTTTGCGTTTATTTTGGATGCCGATTTGCGCCGCCGTAAAATTCGCCACAAAGTGCCGATGACTTTTGTCACTTCCGAACCTTATATAGGTCATTTGGGCTTGGGCGGTGTGGGTGATTCCAAAAGCATGTTGGAAAGTGATTTGCGCAATTACCACATCAAGTGGATCACCAATGCCAAAACCACCAAAGTTGAAGCCAATAAATTGTTTTGCGATGAATTAAACGCCGATGGCTCTGTGGCCAAACAACATGAAGTCAATTTCAATTTTGCCATGATGTTGCCTGCGTTCAAAGGCGTGGATGCGGTGGCCAATGTTGAAGGTTTGTGCAATCCACGCGGTTTTGTCATCGTAGACGAACACCACCGCAATCCCAAATATAAAAACATTTATTCGGCAGGGGTTTGTATTGCCATTCCTCCTTGTGAAACCACACCTGTCCCGACTGGTACGCCAAAAACAGGTTATATGATTGAATCCATGGTAACGTCGATTGTGCATAACATCGGTGCGGAAATCGCGGGCAAACAACCGTATCAAACGGCCACATGGAATGCGATTTGTTTGGCTGACATGGGCGATACGGGCGCGGCTTTTATTGCTTTGCCCCAAATTCCTCCTCGCAATCTGGCATGGTTCAAAAAAGGCAAATGGGTACACACCGCCAAAGTTGCGTTTGAAAAATATTTCATTCGCAAAATGAAAAAAGGCACGTCTGAACCTTTGTATGAAAAATACATTCTCAAGTTAATGGGCATTGGCAAACTCAACTAAGCCCATCGCGGGTGCAGGTTATGTCTGCACCCCACCGCTTGGGCTGTATATCAATTCAACGCCTTCCTTGCCTAAATAATTTTGTAAATCAAATAATAACCTGTTTTCGGGCAAAACCCTCCACGCGGCAGGCAAGCTTAAATAGGCTTGAATTCCCGTCGGGTGCTGGTATTGGATTTGAATCATACAACCGTGGTCATTTCGGTAAGGCATCAATGAAGTGTGCAGTTGTTGGCAAAAATCGGCTTTGAGTTGGTGTGCGATTAAAGTTAACCGCAAACAACGGGCATAAACGGCGCGCGCTTGGCCAAGGCTCAACAGTCGGTTGGCCTGCAATGTTAGCCCATCATTATAACGGTCGTTGCGCACGTCGCCTTCGGCCACCAACACCGCGTCTTTGTGCAACAAATCAGGCGTTAATGTTTCATACAATTTGTTGTACAACACCACGTCTAAACGTTGATAACCTTGCTCTAACGTGATGATGGCTATTTTACCGCCTGCGGTGCTGATGTTGCGTTGCGCCACCAATAAACCCGCCACTTTAACCCCTTTTTTATCGGGACGAAGTTCTTCAAAATTGGAGGTAAATTGATTTAATTCAGTCAGATAGCTGTCTATTGGGTGGCCGCTGAGATACAAACCCAGCACTTCTTTTTCGGCTTGCAACCGCTGTTCATCTGACCACGCACAATGGGGTGTATACAACGCAGGTTGCCTTGTGGCATTGGAAGGTTGCCACAACGCAAATAAATCGGTTTGGCCTTGGTGTTGGTTGCGTTGGTATTGTTCAGCCAGCGCAACCGCCGTGGGCAACGAAGCCAGCAACAGGGCGCGATCGGGTGGATTTTCCCCCAAATCCAATGCCCCTGCCTTAATCAAGGCTTCCAACACCCGTTTGTTGCATTTGCGTAAATCAATGCGCTGGCAAAAATCAAATAAATCTTGAAAAAGACCGCGTTGTTCTCGCTCTTCAATCACCCCCAACAACGCCGCTTCGCCCGCGCCTTTAATCGCCCCCAAACCATAATGAATTTGCTTGTCTTCATTGACGGTAAATTGATAAAAACTCCCATTGACATGCGGTGGACAAACGGTCAATTGCATTTCGCGGCATTCTTCCAAATACGGCACCACTTTATCGGTTTTGTCCATCTCCGCCGACAACATCGCCGCCATAAACGGCGCGGGGTAATGTGCTTTGAGCCAGGCGGTTTGATAGGAAATGAGGGCATAGGCGGCGGAGTGTGAGTTTGAACAACACAAGCCCGAAGCCAATAAAAAATGATGCTCAGGGTGGTCTACTTCAAGATCATAACCTTGATGCCATCCCATGAAAGTGGCGCGTACAGGTCGCCATAACACCGTATCCCCTCCCAACAGGTATCGTTGATGACGTGTATGAGTTGATTCGGTTCGGGATAAATAAGTTCGCCAGAGTTGCCTTTGAAACATTGCATCGAAAGACGGATTAATCGCCAAGATCGATGCAGAATTTCCCGATCCAACATGCGATCGCGCATTTGTACTTGCTGTAATCGTCCTTCTGAATTGATGGGTAAAAAATGCCAAGGCCCATCGACTTCGATGGCTATTTTTTGTTGGCGGTTGACAAAATCCACTTGCTTGCGTTCTTGTTGACAACGTAAACGGATATTGCGCACAAATCCAAGTGGTGTTAAATGAGGCTCTAACCACATTTCCATTTTTGAGAGTTTGGGCGAAGCATGGGCTTTGTCTCGAATGGCTTGAAATTCGTCTGGGTGGGCATCGCGCCAGCGTTTTAAACATTTGGCACGTTGTTGTTGTATTTCGGGACGTATGGCCGTTTTTTGTGCCGTTTCTGAATATTTGGCACGCATTTTTGGCGTGTGTTCGAGATTTTTGCAGGTTTCTACCCGAATGTCGCGCCGCGCTTGTTGGCACACAGCACAGGTTTTGAAATGCTCGCTGATTTTTTTGCGGGTACGCACCACTTCGCCACAATACATTGCGCGCTCTTTGCCTGAGGTAGGGCCTGTGTGGATCATACTCAGACAAGTTGGACAAGTTTTCTGATGAGCATGAACAGCACGTTTGCTGGGCTGTACTGCGCCACATTGGGTTTCCCAATGGTATTTCTTTTTCTTGTTTTTGCAAGCAAGGCATTCTTTCTGATGGACTTTCATTGCCCGTTGTGTGGGCAACACAGCCCCACACCGAGCCACCCATTTGGATGATTTTCCACAACGGTTGTTGTCCGTTTTCAGTGAGCCATTTGTGGTCAAGGGTGCAACGTTCGATGGTGCCGTCATTAAATTCAATCTCCCAAAGTGGAACTCTACCATGGTCATGTAAAGCCACCACTTGACTATAAACCCTGTGTCCTTGTGGTGTTAGCGTTAATAACGTATCACCTGTTTTGCAATCTTCTATTGATTTAATGCCTGATATGGTATATATTTTGGTTTTTTTGTCCATCGATTTATTGAAACCATATGCCGCGAAATTTTCCATCAAGTCGAAAATATACCTTGCATCCTGTTCATCAATATTTTTCTCCAATGCCCCCGCAGTGAAAATGGCACGTTGTTCGGCCATTTCTGCGGCCTTTTTTTTGCCCATGGCGCGACGCAAAATATCCGCACCGCCCAACGTATAACCCGCCAGCACCTGTGCAATCTGCATCACCTGTTCTTGGTATAAAATCACGCCATAAGTGGGTTTTAAAATTGGCTCTAAATCAGGATGGGGATATTCAATTTTAGCGCGGCCATGTTTGCGGTTGATAAAATCATCCACCATACCCGATTGTAAAGGGCCGGGGCGAAACAACGCGACCAGCGCGATGATGTCTTCAAAACAACTGGGTTGCAGTTTTTTAATCAGCTCTTTCATGCCACGCGATTCAAGCTGGAAAATGGCGGTGGTTTTGGCCGCCTGCAACAAAGCAAAGGTTGGTTTATCGTCCAGAGGAATGGCCAGAATATCCAATCTATTGATATCTTGTTGTAGTTTCTGGATATTTTTTAAAGTCCAATCAATGATGGTCAAAGTGCGCAAGCCTAAAAAGTCAAATTTGATCAAGCCCACCGCTTCCACATCGTTTTTATCAAATTGGCTGACCACGCTGCCACCGTCTTGTTCACAATACAACGGGGTAAAATCAGTGAGTTTTGACGGTGCAATCACCACACCGCCCGCGTGTTTGCCTGCGTTGCGGGTCAAACCTTCCAGTTTGCGCGCCATGTCGATTAATTGGTGTACGTCTTCTTCTTGTTCATAGCGTTGGCGCAACGCTTGTTCTTGTGCCAGCGCGTCATCCAACGTCATGCCCGGATCAAACGGAATCAGTTTGGCGATTTTATCAACAAAACCATACGGATGCCCCATCACCCGCCCGACATCGCGCACCACCGCTTTGGCCGCCATTGTTCCATAAGTGATGATTTGAGATACTTTTTCTCGTCCATAATGCTGGGCGACATAATCAATCACGCGGTCACGCCCTTCCACGCAAAAATCCACATCAAAATCAGGCATCGACACCCGTTCAGGATTGAGAAAGCGTTCAAACAACAAATCATATTGAATGGGGTCTAAATCGGTGATGCCCAGCGCGTAAGCGACCAATGAACCCGCGCCCGAGCCGCGTCCGGGTCCAACAGGAATGCCATGGTCTTTTGCCCAACGGATGAAATCGGCGACAATCAAAAAATAGCCCGCAAAATCCATTTGACTGATAACCTGAAGTTCAGCGTCCAAACGGGCTTGATACTCAAGGCGGTGCGCTTGGGCTTTGTCAGCAAATAAAAACACCAAGCGTTGTTCCAAGCCCTGTTGCGCTTGTTCGCTGAACCATTGGGCGGTGGTTTTGCCTGCTGGTAGCGGAAATTCAGGCAAAAAGTTTTTGCCCAAACTCAAGTGCAGATTGCAACGTTGGGCAATATATTCTGTGTTTTCAATCGCTTCAGGGATGTCGCTGAACAATTCGCGCATTTCAACATCGGTGCGCAAATATTGTTGCGGGCTGTAATGGCGCGCACGGTGGTTGTCGTCTAAAATACTGCCTTCGTGAATACACACCCGCGCTTCGTGGGCTTCAAAATCGTCTTCAGCCAAAAAACAAACATCGTTGCACGCCACCACAGGCACGCCCGTGTCGCTGGCCAAATCAACCGCCCTGTGCAAATGGCGTTCTTCGTCTTTGCGTCCTGTGCGTTGCACAGACAGATAGCAGCGGTTGGGGAAGTGTTTGAGCCAATGTGCCAACCGCTTTTTGGCCAAGTCAGGTTTTTCATCCAATAAATACCGCCCGACATCGCCTTGATGACCCGACAACATAATCAAACCTGCGTTGTGTTGCGTCAGCCATGCCGGTTTGATCAACGGACGGCCTTTGACTTGGCCATGCAAATAGGCTTTTGAAATCAGCTCAGTCAGGTTGTGATAGCCCGCGTGATTTTGACACAATAAAATCAAGCGTTTGGGCGTTTCGCCGTCGTTGAGCCACAATTCTGCACCGACGATGGGTTTGATGCCTGCGGCCAACGCCGCTTGGTAAAATTTGACCAAGGCGAATAAATTGCAATGGTCGGTGATCGCACAAGCGGGCATGGCTTGCGATTTTAGCTGTGAAATCAATGGGTTAATTTTGATCAAACCGTCGATTAAGGAATATTCGCTGTGTAAGCTCAGGTGAACAAAAGACATGGGGTAGACAGATAAAGCGGTCACACGGGGCGTTGGGCTTTGATGGCCTGTGCCAGTTGATAAACCGCCATGGCATAACGGTGGCTGTGGTTATAGCGGGTGATGACGTAAAAATTGTCAAACCCAAGATAATATTCGTTGTGGTCGGCTTGTTGTAGGCCAATGAGGCTGGCGCGATAGTGTGGCGGCCATGTGCGGGGAATGGCAATGCCCATGGCGGTTAATTCAGCCAAGGTTTTTTCAGGTTTGTCGCCCAAAGTTTCTAACAGTTTGATTTCATTGTCATTGAGTTGAATCGGATAAACGATGTCTTGGCCGCGTTGCCAGCCGTATTGGTTCAAATAGTGGGCGACACTGCCGATGCTGTCATCAACCTGCCACAAGCGTTTTGTGCCATCGCCATCAAAATCGACTGCATATTGGCGATAACTGCTGGGCATGAATTGTCCCAAACCCATCGCGCCTGCATAAGAGCCTTTCAAGGCCAGCGGCGGCAGGTTTTGTTCTTGGGTCAATAAAATGAATTCAGCCAATTCTTGTTGAAAAAAATCAGCGCGCTTTGGGTAGAAAAAGGCCAACGTGTACAGTGCATCCGCAGTACGGTAGTTGCCTGTGACTTTGCCATAAGCGGTTTCTACGCCGATGATGGCCACGATGATTTCTGCGGGTACGCCATAGGTTTGTTCGGCTTTGGCCAAGCTGGTTGGGTGGTTGTGCCAGAACGCGACCCCGTCTTGAATACGTTGGTCGGTCAGGAAGATTTTGCGGTATTCATGCCACGGTTTGGCTTCGCTTGGGCGGTTGATGGCACGCAAAATGGAGGGTTTTACTTGTGCTTGCGCCAAAATGCTTTGGCTGTAGCTTGCGGCAACGCCTCGTTGTTCCAGTTGTTGGATAAATTGTTGTACCGCTTGTTCGGTTTCATCTTGGGCAAAAGCCGCTGTGGATAAAACCGATAAAATCAAATAAAAATAACGCATTAGATTTCTGTTCTGTGAATGACATCAACATGGGTGCGCGGCCAAGACACCAGCAATGCTTTGACCAAAGTGGCCAGCGGAATGGCAAAAAACACCCCCCAAAACCCCCACAAACCGCCAAACACCAAAACCGCTACAATGATGGCCACGGGGTGTAAATTCACCGCTTCGGAAAACAACAGCGGCACTAAAATATTGCCGTCTAAGGCCTGAATAATAGCATAAACCGACACCACCCACGCAAATTCAGTTCCCCAACCCCATTGGAAAAACCCAACCAACAGCACAGGCACGGTGACCACCGCCGCGCCCAAATACGGCACAATCACCGACAAGCCGACCAACACCGCCAACAATGGGGTGTAATTGAGGCCTAAAATGGTGAAACTGACATAAGTGACCGCGCCGACAATGATGATTTCATAAAATTTGCCGCGCACATAATTGCCCATTTGTTTGTCCATTTCGCTCCACAGACTGGTGGCAATCGTGTGGTCTTTGGGCAAAAAATCTTGAAACCAAGCCAACAACAGGTCTTTGTCTTTGAGAAAAAAGAAAATCAACAACGGCACTAAAACCAAATACACGGCCAACGTTATCAAAGCGGGAATGGAGGACAGCGAATAAGACAACACATTTTGACCCAGCTCGTTGATGGCTTCACGAATGGTTTTGTTGATGGTGCTGACTTGTTCGAGGGAAATGATGTCAGGATAACGCTCAGGCAAATGCGACAGCAGTTCACGGGCGGCGGTCGCCATGGTGGGCAGTTCTTGTACCAATTGGCTCAGTTGTTTGGACAACAGCGGAAACAAAATGAACAGGCTGAACAACAAGAAGGTTAAAAACAGCAAAAACACCAAGTTGACCGCCACCAAACGCGGGGTGCGGCTGTCTCGAAGATTTTGTACCAAGCCTTCAAGCAAATAGGCCAGCACCACGCTGGCCAGCACAGGCGCGAGCATTTCGCCCATCACAAACACCACAGAAAAACCCACCGCCAATAAAATTGCCAGCAAAATCGCTTGAGGGTCAGAAAAATAGCGTTGAAACCAACGCTCAATCACATGGCGCAAAGTCATGAGGAACACCCCTTTTGTTGTTTGTAATGGGCATAATGCTGGGCGAAAATCAACTCTAATTCATCAATGACCACAACGCGCTCACGTCCCAATGTCAAATGTTGCGTCACCAGCAGGGAAGTATGGTTGAGCATTTTACTTTTGTCCAGCATGGGATAGGTTTGAGCCAACCGTTTGACAGCCCCAATCACCGATTCTTGTTTGGGACGTTGGATGTCTTGTGGCGTTTGCAGGGGATGAATCATGGGTTGTTGCGCCGTTTTGTCATGCAAATACTGAGCGAATGCCAAAACATGATTTAAATCATCTGCTTGGAGTTGAGGTAATAATTTTTGTAGATTTTTCAGCGTGTTATTTTGCATATCCATTAAACGTGCTGGGTTTCAAACCTGCCGCCTTCGTTCTTGTTCGGCGCAACGGTTGCGGATAAATTCCAATAATTCATCCATTGCCCGCAATCTAAATTTTTGTTTTTGATGCACAAATGACAAAGGTCGCTCTAAAGGAGGGCTGAGTTCAACCATCGCCAAACGGCCTAATTCCACTTCTTTTTCCAGCAAGCCTTCGGATAAAATCGAAATCCCCATATTGGCGGCCACCGCGCCTTTAATGGCTTCGGAGCTGCCCAATTCCATCACAATATTTAAGCTGTCGGGATTGATGTCGTTGGCCCATAAATGTTCATTAATCACTTCACGCGTGCCTGAGCCTTCTTCCCGACAAATATAAGGATGGGCAAAAAGCTCGGCCAACGTGACTTTTTTGCGCCGTGCCAACTTGTGTTTTTTTGGCACGACAGCCACCAATTTATCGTGTTTGCACACTTCAACCACTAGATTTTTGTTGCTGACAGGGGCTTCAACCACGCCCAAATCAATCACATTGTCTTCAATCATGGACACAATGCCTTCGGTGTTGGACACTTTCAAGCGGATTTGAACATCGGGGTATTTTTCCTTAAAATCGCCCAATAAAATCGGCAACATGTATTCAGCAATTGAGCTGCTGGCACCCAGCAACAACACCCCGTTGACATCGCCTGTCAGCTCTTTAACGGCGTTTTCCATTTCGGCATAGCGTTCAAAAATTTGTTCCGCATAGGTGTAAACCCGTTTGCCCACTTCGGTTAAACTGATGCGGTTATGGGTGCGGTCGAACAAACGGGTGTTAAAATATTCTTCTAATTGACGCACTTGGAAAGTTACGGCAGGCTGGGTCATGTGTAACGCATCAGCCGCTTTGGTAAAACTGAGTAGACGTGCGACGGTATGAAAAACTTGTAAACGACGATCGGCCATAGTTTTTAATCCTAAAAATACGCTGAAGTTGTCCAATAAGAACCCAATAAACCGGGTTATAATATCACATATTCACTGGTTTTTATCAGGGTATATTAATTTTTTTTATATTTTACTCAAAAAAATATTGTAACACACCTCAACCGCACTTTTAAGGATATACGATGAGTCAATCGCATGAACAATTTACCCATGCCCAACAACGCATTTCTGGCGGAGTCAATTCACCCGTGCGCGCTTTCAAAGGCGTGGGCGGCGAACCTTTTTTTGTTGACCATGCCCAAGGGGCGTATTTATTCGATGTGGATGGTCAGCGTTATATTGATTATGTCGGCTCTTGGGGGCCGATGATTTGCGGCCATGCCCACCCTAAAATCATCCAAGCGGTGCAACAAGCGGCAGAAAAAGGTTTGAGCTATGGCGCGCCCACACCGATTGAAACCGAACTGGCCGAAAAAATTCACGACATCATGCCTTCGATGGAATTATTGCGCATGGTCAATTCAGGCACCGAAGCCACCATGAGCGCGATTCGTTTGGCGCGTGGTTTTACAGGGCGGGATAAAATCGTTAAATTTGAAGGCTGTTATCACGGCCATGGTGATTCATTGCTGGTCAAAGCAGGCTCGGGCGGTTTGACTTTGGGCATTCCCAATTCCGCAGGTGTGCCTGCCAGTTTGGCGCAACACACATTGACCTTGGCCTATAATAATTTATCGCAAGTAAAACAATTGTTTAGCGAAATCGGGGAACAAATCGCCTGCATCATCGTTGAACCTGTGGCGGGCAATATGAACTGCATTCCACCTGTCGAGGGGTTTTTAGCGGGTTTGCGCCAAGTTTGCGATGAATCGGGCGCGCTGTTGATTTTTGATGAAGTGATGACGGGTTTTCGGGTTGCGTTGAACGGGGCGCAGGGTTTATACCACATTAAACCCGATTTAACCACGTTGGGCAAAGTCATCGGCGCAGGGATGCCTGTCGGTGCGTTTGGTGGGCGCAAAGAGGTGATGCAACGACTCGCGCCGTTGGGCGATGTCTATCAAGCAGGGACGTTGTCGGGCAATCCGATTGCGATGACCGCAGGTTTGCAAAACCTTGACCTTATCAGCCAAGCGGGCTTTTATGAAAATTTGAGCGCGAAAGTCACCGCCTTGACCACAGGTTTGCAAGCGCGTGCTGATGTGGCGCACATTCCTTTCACCACCAACCAAGTGGGCGGCATGTGGGGTCTTTTTTTTACTGACACGATGCAAGTAACTGATTTTGCACAAGTTATAGCTTGTGATGTGGCGCGGTTTAACCGCTTTTTTCATGGCATGTTGCAACAAGGCGTGTTCTTTGCGCCTTCTGCCTTTGAAGCGGGTTTTGTCTCGTCAGCCCACACGGATACCGACATTCAAGCCACGCTGGATGCGGCGGAAAAAGTGTTTGCCCAATTATAACTCGCCCAAAAAAAAGCCCAATGCCAAACAGCATTGGGCTGGGTTTGAACAAGGTTGCAAGCGAACTTGCAACCTCATCAATTATTGTTGCGAATAAAGCTCAACAATATCATACAGGTTGGTTTTATCAATGCTGACACCGTTTAAGGGTTTTTCACCGAAGTAAGCGTCAATCCCTGCTTCGGCTTCCGTGTCATTGATTTTACCATCGCCGTCCATGTCAGCGGGCAAACTGGTGACTGTTACGCTGGCTTGCGCTTGATCACCTGCTTGATCACGACAACCCACGGTGTAGGTGGTTCCCATGTCAACATCAGTGCGGGGGCGAATGACCAAGAAGTCATCACCTTTTGTCACTTCTGTAATGCCATTGAGTATCCAATCACATTTACCTGTGCCACCGAGTTTGTTGAAGCGCACGGCCACATTCTCGCCTTTGTAGACGGAATAAGACGTGGGTGAAATCATCAACGATTGGGCAACGGTGACAACGGCTGTGGCAATATTGCCTGCTTTGTCTTCCGCACTCAATTTATAACTGCCACCTGTCGCAGGGGCGGTGATTTCAACCATGGTGCCTTGGTCATTCAAAGGTCTGAACAAGCCGCCTTCAAAGCCCCAAACATATTCGCCCGAACCACGGGTCACCATGAACACTTGCGTGCCACCGGGGACTACGTTGGCCACAGCGGGCGAAATTTGGGGTGATACGCGAGCAACTTCGGCTTTGAAAGTGATTTCTTGGTCAGAAGAATCGGACAAAGTTAAGATATAGGTACCGTAAACTTTAGGTGCGGTATACGTTCCTTTGCCTGTTTTTTCATCAATTTCACTGATTTGGCCTTGGTCAGCCTCGATAAAGAAGCCACCCGTGCCACCGACCACTGTGAAGTCAATTTTGCCGTCTTTGTCCACAAACAACGTGGTTGGGCTGACGCGCAATTGTCTTTCAACATAAGCGTGGACTTTGGTGGGTTGACCGCGTTGATCTGTGAAGGTGATCCCCACATCTTGATCGGCAACATTGGGCGCGGTGTAGCTGAATTTGCCATCTTTGCTGACCACCAGCCCCGTGTCTTCATTGTTGTCAGGCGCAGGATTGTCGGCTACGATGTCGCCTTTTTCAGCAACCGCAGTGATATAACCCCCTGCTGTGACCACAGTGAATGTGGTTTTTTCACCTTTTTTCAGATAACGAACCAAAGGTGTTACGGCCAAAGGTTGCACCACGTTGACTTTGATCGTGGTGGTGTTGCCTTTGCGATCGCGTACCGTAATTTGGGTGTCGCCCATTTCTTTGGGTGCAGTGTAATAGTTATACCCTGCATCATCGGTACGAATTTCGCGCATTTCACCTGTTTTGGCTTGCCATTCAAAAGGTGGTAAACCACCGACCACCGCCACTTTCGCGGTTTCTTCTGGGCCAAGATAGATGGCTTCACGGGTAGGCATCAAGGGCAAATCAACATAGACTTTGGCATAGCCTTCTTTGCCCGCGCCGTCGGTCACCGTGATGCTCACATCAGTGGATGCACTGGGTGCGGTATACACACCGTCAGCGGTGATTTTGCCTGCACTGGCTTTCCACGTGAAAGGAGCAACGCCGCCCACTACTGTGAATGTTTCCGTGCCATTCAGGTCAAGCCAAGCCACTTCGGGGGTCAACAACACGCTGTCGCCTTTGATGGTGACTTCAGCTTTACCGCTCAAGCCTTTGTTGTCGGTCACGCGCACTGTGGCGATGCCCGAATGAATGCCTGCGGTAAACGTGGCTTTGTCGCCTGTATCGGTCAAATTGCCTTCGCCTTCCAATAACCAAGTGTAAGGTGCTTCACCGCCGCTGACACTGAAATTGGTGCTGGCATTGGTTTTTACCGTGGCTTGGGTGGGGCTGAGGGTCAATTGCGCACTGCTGACCACCACATTGGCACTCACCGTGCGGCCTGTTTTGTAGTCGGTGGCAGAAACCGTATACTTGCCACTGCTGGCAGGTGCGGTGTATTCGCCGCCGTCAGTGACTACACCGCCGCTGGCTGACCATTTAACCGATGTGGCATTGTTGACCACAAAAGTTTGTTTGCCGCCTTGGGCTAAGTTGACACTACTGGGTGTGATACTCATTTCACCAATCGCGGACGTGACATACACCGT
>DYSU01000065.1 GCA_020726335.1 Thiomargarita sp.
ATACAGGAGAAGGGGTTCTGGAGGTAATCGCTACGGACTGCGCTGTTAGGCGGTCTAGGAAAGGAGAGGAAATGCTATGCGTTGAATACACTCTCGCAAGAGGAATTGACGGGGTGAAAAAAATCACGGATTACATACTGCCTTTCAGCCGCAACGAGTTCGCGGCCAAAAAAGGAAGGGAGAAAATCAGCAGTTTACTTGGCAATAATTGGTGGAGGGGGAGAAATATTGACATGGAGACATTGCGGATTCTTGTCTCACGGTGTATAGTAGTCAGTATCAGGGCCGAGAAAAACTCGGGCGGATTTTACAACGTCAGCTACGCGGAGGTTATGAGATGGGAATAACTGCACAGGACATTTTGCAGGAGGCCTACGGCGAAATTTCCGCGCTGGCCAGTAGTGTTGGAATCTCGTTCGACGCTGTCTACGGGAGAATGCGCGGACAATCAGGCGGGTCAACAAAATACGCATTTAGAGCGATGGCGGCCGATTCTGCCTCAAAGGGCAGGGTTTTTTGCTGGTTGAACATAGAGACGACCAAACGCGGCAATATTCAATATCCAATCATTGTGTTTAAAACCTACCGCCACGGCGGCGTGACAGAGATTTTTAATGGTCTGCGGTGGTTGCGCGATAGCGGTCGCCTTGGTAACCAAACGCAAATTCCTCGTCCTCGTCCTCGTCCACCAATCCAAATCCCTGCAACAACACCTCCTCCAGCCCCAAACCCACCGCCAGTCGAACCAGCGGGCGGCACTGATTGGTATAAAATCTACGGAAAGTGGTTTGCGGAATCCACCCCCACCGGGGAATCTGAGTATCTGCTACGCAAGGGTGTTGCTAGCGTCGCAAGCCTTTTAAATATCACTGTCCATAACGACATTACATTTGTTCCTATGCGGAGGGTGGAATCTCCCGCCACTGTTGGGTTTCAGGCAATCCTGAACGACGGAAAGAAACTGTTTTTCAACAAAGCGATGACGGGAAGCTTTGCACTTATGGAAAATGGTTATACAAAATTCGATTCCACAGAAAATGAAGTGAGCGTCAGACTTTACATATACGAGGGGGCGGCAACTGCTTTGTCCTGCGTTATGGCACGAAAATTATCACCAGATGAATTTGCAATCGTTGCCTTTTCCGTTGGGAATTTAAAAAGCGTCGTGAAATCACTGCGAATCAAATTCCCAAAATCGTTGATTACAATCATGGCAGACAACGACTCACACGGCAAGGACAGCATTGCGCGTGACATTTACAGTCCCGTGCGAGATGGCGTGGTGGTTCGTGAGTCAAACGCAGGGCTGGAGGTGGCCAGCAAAATTGCGCTGGAATATCGGCGAGTAAGCATACGCACGGTGGACAACCATGGAAATACCACGGATTTTAACGACCTGCACATGCAGTGTGGGCTAGATGCGGTCGCAGAAGCGATGGGCACGGCAATGCCAATTGACGCAAGATTAGCTTTTGCGCGCGAAATTCGAGAACAAAAAATCCGCCAGTTCAGAAGCGGAAGACTTCCACAAAGATACCTCGGCAGGCTCCATATCAGAGAAGGAATTACTTTTCTAAAATCACCAAGGAACACGGGCAAAACCTACTCAATAGGCGAGTTGGTAAGGGGTTCCGAGTCGGCAATTTATATTGCGCATCTAGTGTCGCTGGTAAGCGATGCGTGCGCCCGTTTAGAGTTGCACGACTACCAAGACCGGCAATTGCGCAAAGCGAATTTGCATGTTGCTGAAGTGCCACGCATTGGGATTTGTATAAATAGTTTATATAAATTGTCAGAAGGGGGTTATACAATCCCACGTTACGAATATCTCATTATAGACGAAGTAGAACAGTTGCTCCGCCGATTGTGTTCGCCTGATATCAGACACAAAAAAACAATTCTGAATACATTGGTTTGGCTGATAAAATCCTGCAAATATATAGTTTTAGCGGATGCTGACCTTGGTCAACTGACCAGAAAATTTATCGATAGAATAAGCTCTGGAAGACCCTGCGCCAATATAGCGAATACCTACATTGACGAGGGGCGTAAAATTCGCCTATACGACAGCGCAGAAGCTGTAACCAAAAGAATGCTTTGCGCGCTACAAGACGGCGGGCGGGCGTATGTTGCGTCGAACTCAAAAGCAGAGGCCGAGAGAATCTTTGAATTTGTAAAAATTCAGCTCCCTCTTAAAAGAGGGCTTTACGTCTCCAGCGACAACAATCGTGATGTGGCCGTGGTTGAGTTTCTGTCCGACGTGAACAAGCACCAGCACAAGTATGATTATATTATAACAACACCGAGTATAAACACGGGAGTATCGATCAATTCGACCGAAGGCCGCGCGGCATTTGATTTTGTCGGCGGGATATTTAAATCAAATATTACTTTGCCAACAGATGCCCTACAGGCCGTCGGGCGTGTTCGGGACGCGAGAGAAATACACATCTACGCAGAGAGAAAAAACAATCCGTCAGGCAAATCGCCTGCGGACGTGCTTGAAAGCATAAAAGCAATCGACAGAGCCAGTGAACTAGGGCTGGATATGTTGGAGAGGGATTTTGACAGTGACGGTAACGCAGTTATTGATTCCGCCAGTTTGTACGCTCGGTTATATGCGGATGTTGCAAGCGCGGTGACTTGGGGGCGATATGGGTATAAATATAATTTGATCAAAGCCGCAGTTCTGGACGGGTTTGACGTTGAGATTGTTGACGGAACGTCCGATGTGGAAGTTAAAAGAACAGTCCGGGCCATTGGCGATTCCGCGTATAAGGACAGGATTTCCACGGCGGCAAAAATTGGTGACAATGAGGCAACACGCCTTTCGGAACTGCAAAAACGCACCCTTGGTGAGACGAGTGAGTTAACCCGCCACCAGATAGAGAAATTTTACGGTGACAAAATCGGCACCTTGGCGGTGGCAATTGAAGTTGATCGCAGGGGGGCAACTCGCCGTGAGGCTAGACGGCTGTCTACTACAACGTTATCCGACAGTGTAGTAACCGAAGCAGAGGAACGGGAAAGGGTAAAACTCATCCCAGATAGAACGCAGTATAGACTGCTACGCGAATTTAATGATAAATTACTTGGCGCAGTTGGCGCATACGTCGACGAGGACGGGTGTCTTCATAACGATTGCATTCGGTACAGCGCGGAGAGCGAGCAGGTGCGCGGATTTGCGGAATATTGCGATTTGAACAAAAAATTGCTCGGCAATATTTGCGCCATGCCAAAATCCGTATCGGCAAGCCCAATAAAATTTATCGGCATACAGTTGCGCCGACTTGGTCTTGGGCAATCGCTGGCATACAAAGCTGGCGGGCGCGGCGAGCAGGAAAGTTTTTATACGCTGGATGCCGCGAAATTCGAGTTTATGTCGCTATTGGTAGTCGGTAGTGACACCCTGGCTAGTAATAAAAATAACTGTAGGGTGTGACTACCATGATGTCAATCGTAGGTAAACTTGTGGTCTTATGTCTATTGATTTGGGCTATGACAGAGGGAATGGAGACACTTGGTAAATTGCCGCGAACGGAAACTATTAACATCACTACCTCGCAGGCTCCGTTAGTCATAGATATCTTGTTTACAGGGGCTCTTGTCATGCAATTGATCGAAGTCAAGAACAAAAGCGCAATAAGCTTTTGGAGTTTTGGTTCTGTCGACCGCCCCTCGGGTTACTGCTACCACGTCTATGAAATCGGCCTGGGTTACCAGCAGTTGACCAAGACCCAGCTCAGCAAAAGCTTGGACGCGGCCTGCGCGGGTGACGATTACAGACTGCCTAAACCAGGAATCATTTCTGTTAACAGCATCTCATCTGAGCATAGAGGCGAATACGCTCGCGCCGAATGTGAACAGTGGGATGCAAAGCCCACGATACGGGAAAGTAAAATCAAGGGCAAATTGGCGGGTGAGCGATGGAACCATATCGAAAAAACAGGGCAAAGAATCTTAGGCACCTATTTGCGGCTCTACTGCGGGTCTCGTCGAGTATGAAAAAAAGCTTGCTTTGCGCGCTTCTCCTTGGCGTAGGCGCGTGCGATATAGAAGGAGGCCATGACATCCCCTCCAGAATCGAAGCTCTTCAACGGGCGGTCGATATCCGCCTTTGCGCTGACCTCGCCGCCCTGGCAACGTTTGAGAGCACGTATAATCTGGTCTACAAAAACGCCAAAGAGGGTTGGTTGTGGCGGGCAGATAATTTTTATTTCCGTGAAGAAGTGGCTTATGTTCCCTACGGATACCAGTTAAGCGATATCGCCGTGAATATAAAGACAGAAAACGGCGTTGAATATTTGCACGTCACTTTGCCCGATAGTCCCCAAAGACTGCCAATTACCCGCCGCTTTCTTAAAAGCGGAATGACCGACAATGATTTTGAAGTTACTGACGAAAAAGGGCAACCCGTTGATGTTGACGCTAAATTAAATGAAAATCTAAATCAATTGCTGGCACACCACGAAGCCCAAACATTCCAGTATGGGCGCAACCTCACGCACCAATATTTTATCAATCTGGCATACAGTCTTGG
>DYSU01000066.1 GCA_020726335.1 Thiomargarita sp.
CAAGATAAACCCCGACTTGGATGAAAGCATGGGCAGATTATAACAATAAAATACCGGCCTAAAAGCCTGTTTGCACGAAGTTTGACCCTACATCAACAGATGTGTTGTTGGGCTTGCTTTTTTTGGCTCAATCTGAATGAAAACCAAGACTGATTTTTTTAAGTTGCCGCATATCCAATAAATGTAGATAACGTCCTTTCGCCGCAATCAACCCTTCTTGCTGTAACTGGCTGAAAATTCGGCTGACGGTCTCTATATTCATCCCCATATAATGGGCAATATCACAGCGGCGCATACTCAGATGAAATTGAGTGGCGGAAAACCCTCGGTGTTGAAAACGTGCAGACATGTTCAACAAAAAGCTGACCAGCCGACTTCTGGCCGATTGTTTGCCAAACAATTGATTAAATTGATTACTGTGTGCCAGCTCATTGCTCATGATAAACAGCAATTGTTGTTGCAACTTGGGTAGGGTATGCGCCAATTGGCTAAACGATTGAAAATGAATTTCGCACACACTGCTGCGCTCTAATGCTTTGCAATGGTATAAATAGTGTTGACTGCTGATGGCTTCCAGCCCGAGCAATTCCCCAGCCAAATGAAACCCCGTAATTTGCTCTTGACCATCGCCCATCAACAAATAACTTTGAATTGTGCCAGCACGAATGGCATAAATGGTGTCAAATTGGTCATTGGCATGAAATAAATGATCACCTTTTTCTACCCCTGCGCGACACGTCATCACCTGACCCAGTTGCTTCACCTCCTCTTGAGACAATTCGCCTGCGAGGCACAAACGAGACAAGCCGCAGTCCTCACAGGCCACATTGAGATGACAAAATTCATCCGCTGTTTTCATCTCAATGCCGCGCTGTGTCTGTTCAATGAGACGTTGCTGACCTGAATTTTACCGTCATCGACAATGCCGTGTGCAACACCCCCGCGACAACAACATACCCTAACGTGCTGATCAAATAAGCGGGATAATACAAGCGAAAACGTTGGCCATATTCTGTCCAATTGGGTTGAAATTCGCCTGAAAACAGATAATAGCCGCCGCTGGAAAACACATCACAGGCCAAAGTCCCTGCCACCATGGCCATCGCCAATGCAGCCAAAGTTGACCCATTGGGCTGATAATGCGCGCCATACCACCGCCCTGCCCACCACAAGCTGGCATACGCGGGCAACAGCAAACCATAGGCCACGGTAAAACACGCGCTGTTATCGCCCGTGCCGAAAGTCAAAGCGATGAAATCCAGCAACACACACAGCGCAAACAAGCTGGCAAAACTCAACCAACGGGGCAAATAAAACCCCGCCAACAAAAACACCGCCCAACTGGCATCGGGCAAATGATGCAGACTGGCAAAGTGATGACTGCGGGTGAGAACGACAAACCCCGCTAAAATCAATCCGATAAACCATTGCGTGCGCAAAGAAAAAGTCATAAAGCCGCCTTTAAGGTTGATAAATTAAATTGAGGAAAAAGCCGCGCCCTGCCTGATTGTAGCCCATTGCGGTTTCATAAGGCTTGTCTAACACGTTGTCGATACGCGCTTGCAACTGCCACGCAGGGTTAAAATGATACGCGCTGCGCAAGTCAACGCGGCCATAACCTGCCAAGCGCAGGCTGTTGCGTATATTATCATACCGTTGGCTGACTAAATGTAAACTGCCGCCAAAACTGAATTTTTGCCATGAGCGGTCAACATGCAAACCCAAACTGCGTTTGGCGCGACGCGGCAACACGGTTTGCAGCTCGGCTTGGTTGATGGGGTCTAATAGAGTCAAATCGCTTTTGATGGCCCAATCACGGATTTGGCGGGTCAAAGTCAATTCCACGCCACGAATGCGGGCGCGGTTGATGTTATTGGGCGCGAACAAAGCGGCATCATAGCTGATTAAGTCTTTGATTTTAGTTTGAAAAACATGGATAGCCCATTCTCCCCAAACCTGTTGGCGCACAAACCCCAGCTCCATGCTGGCGGATTTTTCAGGGTTCAATTGCGCATTGCCAAAATCAGGATAATATAACTCATTGAAACTGGGGGCTTTAAACGCCGTGCCATAAGCGATGAACACCCGATTTTGCGCATTGAAATGATAGCCCCACGACAAATTACCCGTGTGATGACCGCTGTGTTGATGATCATCATAACGCCAACTGCCCTGCCATTGGTGTTGGCCGAGATGGGCCAAATATTGGCTAAAAATGCCTGTGTTGGTGCGGCTTGTCAGCGCATACGCTTCACTGCTGATAATCGCATCGCGTTGATAATCCACGCCCAAAGTCCACACATCCGCTTCGCGCAAGCTGAGGTCTTGTTGCAGTGATACGCTGTCGCGTTGGGTATCAAAGCGACTGCTGAACAAACCCGCTTTGAAATTATCCGCTTCATCCCAACTGCGCCCCGCTTTCAGCATCACACTCCAATCGTCACGGGGCAAAAAATTCAAGCCCAAGCCCAACACCTGTTGCACGGTTTCTGCTTGATTTTGATAGGAGCCGTCAAAATCGCTGTCGCCTTGGCTGCGCAACCAATGCACATCCACTTCGGTTGCATTGGCAAAGCGATGGCCTGCGCGCAACTGTGCCGACAAATTGCGATACCCGTCTTCATCGGGTTCAGTGGCGAAACAAGCCGCGCTGTCGCGGCAACTGTTGAAGCCTTGGCTGTCGATTTGCGACACTTGCCCGCTGAACCATGAATTTTCACCGCCGCCGCCAAAACCCGCCGCCGTTTCAAAAGTTTGGTCACTGCCCACGCCCACAGCGGCATTGGGTTTGAACGCGCCGCCGCCTTTGCGGGTGAAAATTTGAATCACCCCGCCTATGGCTTCCGAGCCGTATAAACTGGAACGCGAACCGCGCACGATTTCAATCCGCTCCACTTGATTCAATGGAATTTGCTCAAACGCGGTTTCCCCCAACGTGGCCGAACCCACTTTGACCCCATCAATCAGCACCACCACATGATCGGCTTCCGTGCCGCGCAAAAAAACCGATGAAGCCTTGCCCAAACCGCCGTTATTGCTGATGGCAACGCCTGCCGTTTGCAATAAATCCAATAATGATGCGGCTTGAGATTGTTCAATTTGTTGACGGTCGATGACAGTCACCGCTGCCAACGTCGCTTCCGTGGTTTGCGCCACCCGTTGCGCAGTGACCACCACATTGGGCAAATCATCCGCCAAAACAGAAAAAGAAGACCACAACGGCGTGGTCGCCAACAACACAGGCAAACGTAAAGACATGATTTGCTCCTGCCGCGCCCACCGCACAGCTTTAAAGTTGAACCACGCTTCAGGTCGGTCTCCGGACTCATGGGACAAAAAACGCACGCCTTCCCAAACCCAGTTCAGTGGCTGTGGTGCGTTTAACCCATATACCGTTGCGGGGGCAGTGACGGCATTTCACCGTCTTCCCATGCACCTGAAACAACAGCGCGCCAGTATAATGGGCAATGGCCCAAGATACAAAACCATTGCAGGCGGTTAAGGGTTTTGAATTTTGTGTTTGGCGTTTTCAATCAAGGCGGGCGGCGGCGAAGCCATTAAAAAACGCAGGTCAATGCGGCGATTTTTGCGTTGCTCGGTCAAATCGTCACTGAGTTCCACAGGGCGGCGGGCTTCATACGCGCTGACGCTGAGTAACGCTTGTTGCTGGGTGTTTTTCAGTTCATCCAATTGCGGGGCATAGGCGATTAAAGTTTGATAAGTGTTCAATGCCCGCGCACTGGCCAAATTCCAATTGTCTTTAAAATCAGCATTATGAATCGGAGTTCGGTCGGTATGACCTTCAATTAACACCGCTTCCAAGCGTGCTTCTTGCCCACTGCTACAATGGGTATTGGTTTGGGAACTCGCGCTATAACAGGGTAAAATCTCCAACAACACCATCGCCAAGCGTTCAATTGCGCGCCTGCCTTCAAGGCGAAAATCGGCTTTGCCCGAATCAAACAACAGCGATTCAGGCAGACGCAACACACCTTGGGTTTCATCGATAAACACGGTAAGTCCGCGTTTTTTCAGTAAATCTTGAATTTCCTTCAACAACACCCGCCGCACAGTTTCGTTATTGGTCAAGCGTTCAACCACTTGTTCTAAATGCTGTTTTTCAAGGATAAGCCGTTGTTTTTCTTGCTGTTGTGCCAAAGTTTCAGCCACCAACAAGGCTTGTTGCCGCTGTTGTTGTTGCGCTTGTTCTTGATTTTCATCGGCGGCCAAACGGTAATTGAGCGCGTAAGCCATTAAAATAATAGCGAAAATAAACAACAAACCGACCATCAAATCACTGACTGAGGCCAAATAATTGTCTTCTGAAATATTCATGTTTTCATTTTAACACGAAAACCCAATGGCGTGCTTGCCAGCACCTGTGCCAATCCCACCCATTGCCGCGCTTGCCTTTCATGACAACCCCAAAACCCCGCATAACCCCTCTCAGCGGGGCAAACCCAATGAAATGAT
>DYSU01000009.1:0-5171 GCA_020726335.1 Thiomargarita sp.
GTTAAGTTATTGATAACCCAATCTTTTATAAATCATCAATGAAATCACCGCTGGTTGCCGTTGTGGCGATTTTACCCGTCTCACTGGGCAAGGTAAAGCCTGCCACTGATTTTTTCAGCTCATTGGCTAAATGGGCCAAACGGTCGATGGATGTGGCTGTTTCATTGGTGCCTGCTGAAGTTTGGGTGGTGATTTCTTGAATGATGGTCATGGTGCCTGCGATATTGGAAGCCACTGCCGCTTGAGTGCGCGACGTTTGGGAGATATTTTCAATCTGGCCTGCCAATTTGACCGATACATTTTCGATTTCAATCAAGGCTTTGCCTGCCGCTTCGGCCAGTTTCGCACCAGAAACCACGTTGGCGGTGCTTTGCTCCATTGAACTGACGGCTTCATTGGTGTCGCCTTGAATGGTCTTGACCAGCGCATCAATCTGTTTGGTGGCATTGCCTGAGCGTTCAGCCAAGCGTTGCACTTCCTCGGCCACCACCGCAAAGCCACGTCCTGCCTCGCCCGCCATCGCGGCTTGAATCGACGCATTCAAGGCCAAAATATTGGTTTGTTCGGCGATGTCTTCAATCAAGCTGACGATTTCGCCAATTTCTTGCGAACTTTCACCCAAGCGTTTGATTCGTTTGGAAGTTTCTTGAATTTGTTCTCGAATCATGTCCATGCCCGCGATGGTGTCTTGCACTGAACGCGCACCTTTGCTGGCGATGTCCACTGAACTTTTGGCCACATCAGCCGATTCAATCGCATTGGCAGAGACTTTTTTGACTGAATTGGCCATGCCGATGATTGCTTGCCCTGCTTTGGCAATCTGTTGGGCTTGGCGTTCGCTGGCTTCGGTCAATTGGGTGGCGGTGTGGCGGGTGGTTTGCGCGGAAGCGGTCACTTGTTCAGCCGTGCTGTTGATGCTGGTGACCAAATCGCGCAACGCTTCGATGGAATAATTGAGCGCGTCGGCAATCGCGCCTGTGAAGTCTTCGGTGACGGTGGCGGTGACGGTCAAATCGCCATCGGCTAAATCGGCGATTTCACTGAGCAAACGCAAAATGGCTTCTTGGTTGCGGCGGTTGCTTTCTTGGCTTTCTTTGAGTCGGGCGCGGCTTTCTTCGGCGCGGGCGTGGTTGACTTTGGTTGTCACAATACTGAGTAAAACCAATAAGATACCCACGAAAATTGCCAAACTGTATCCCAACGACACGGAAATAAAACGTTGTTCGCTGGCGTGCAAATAGTCGTTGTACAGTTGTTCAATGTTGTCCAACAACACGGGGTTGTTTTCCAAAATGATGTTGGCCGCATCTTTGGCTTGGAATAATTGCTCGGATTGGTCTAAAAACGCATCGATGCTGGCAATTTTTTCGTCAAACAGTTGTGCCAATGAATCCACGGCTGTGACGGCGTTGACGTTGTCTAATGCAGTTAATCCCAGTTCCGCATTGCCTGTTTTGAGCGCGGCCAGCACGTCGCCAAAATAGCTGATGTCATCGCCAATTTGGCCTTCAGCGGTGATGGCGTTGTTGTCGCCTTCAAAGGCCAATCGGATGTTATTGGATATGCGTTCTAAAATCATCAATAAACGGGTGGCGTAATAGATTTGGCGTTGGGTGGCTTGGGCTTCTTGTAACGTGGTCAGCATCGCTTCGGCTTGGATGAGAACTTCGGTCATGATGTCGGTGATGTCGGCTTTTTGATCGTATAGATGGGTCACTGCTTTGCGTGTTTGCAATAATTGGCTGATGGCATCATCAATCACCCGCCAACTGGTTTTGAGTTTTTTTAAAGCCTCTTCTGTTGCGACAGATGAACCTGCCATGCCTGTTGCAACATCGCCTTCACTGACTAAGTTGAGGTATTGTTTAAATTTTTTCTGGTGGTTTTCGGTTTCGCTAAAAGCTTCATCTATGCCATTGGCCGCATGGCTGGCACGTTGGGAAATTTGTTGCTCCAATAACCGCAGTTGGGTGGCGTAATTGAGATAGGCTTCATCGTGTTTGGCATCAATCGAGACCAAATAAAAAACGCCCACCATTAGCACAAAAGAAAGCAACAATACACCAATTAAAGTGCCTAAAAGTACATTGCTGTTGATCGTTTTGAAAAAAGATTGATTCATCAACCAAATCTCCCAATAAGGTAAACTTTGTAAAAACAGTTAAGCGGCCAAAGCGGCATCTAAAAAAAGTCTGTTTTTAGTTAATGCTTGCATATCAAAAACCACCCAGTGATGGTTTTTTTCGACAAACGCACCACGCGCAAACGAAGCGAACCACGCTTGGCCAAAACGTTGGTCTAAATTTCGGTGATTTTCTAAAAAATCTTTAATTCCCAACACTTCATCGACTAAAATACCCGATGAAATATCACTTTGATTGGTGATCAGCAAACGGCTTTGTTTGCTAATCGCCGTGGGCGTATGGTCTAAACAAGCGCGTAGATCAATGACGGGCAATAATAAACCGCGAATATTGGCAATGCCTTGCACCCAAGGTTTTGCCCCAGGCACTTTGGCCATGATTTTTGGATAATGCAATACTTCGCGCACTTCATCCAATGGCGTAATAAAAAAAGTTTCCCCCACCCGAAAAGCAATGCCGCGCCAATAACGTTTAATCTTTTTTTGGCTGGGCAAACCAACGGCTTTTTGTTTAGCCAGTGCTTCAACGGTTTGCAACCATTCAAAAGGGTCTATATTCAATGACATCACCCAACTAGCGCGCTAAATTTCTTTTGACCACAGCCAATAATTCATCTTGTTTGATGGGTTTAACTAAAAAATCTTTTGCCCCTTGCATCAAGCCCCAAGCGCGGTCACTTTCCATGCTTTTACTGGATAAAATAACCACAGGAATGCCTTTGGTTTCAGGGCTTTTGGTGATTTTGCGGGTGGCTTGAAAGCCGTTTAAACCCGGCATGACCACGTCCATTAAAATCAAATTGGGCTTAATTTCGCGTGCTTTCTCAATGGCCTCTTTACCCGTAGAAGCCTCAGAAATTTGATAACCGTGGCTTTCTAAAATATTCTTAACCAAATAGGTATCAGTGGGCGAATCATCGACAATCAGTATATGTGACATTGCCTGTCACCTGTTAAATGAAATGAATAAATACAACACGTTAAGCAACTTTTTTTGCATTAATAACATAAGTATTGATGGCATTGAGCAATTCTTCTCGGGTAAAAGGTTTGGTCATATAATGTTCCGCCCCAACGATACGGCCACGCGCCCGCTCAAACAAACCGTCTTTGCTCGACAACATGACAATCGGAATTTTTTTGAATACAGGATTGTTTTTAATCAAAGTACACGTTTGATAACCATCCAAACGTGGCATCATAATATCAATAAAAATAATATCAGGCTTATACTCCGCCACTTTGGCCAAGGCTTCAAAACCATCAATGGCAGTAATCACCACACAGCCTGCTTTTTTCAACAAAGATTCTGCGGTGCGACGAATCGTTTTACTGTCATCAATGATGATGATTTTGATGCCTTCAAATTGAGATTCTTCAGCCACAGCGTTTTTGCCCGTTTTTTAAAACAACCACAGGTTTCAGTTTACCAAAAAAATAAAAATATAGCCAAGCCCACAGCGACTAAATCGCATCTTTATCCAAATCGCCTGTCCTGATGCGCACAATTTTTTCCACATTGGTGACAAAAATTTTGCCATCGCCGATTTTACCTGTGCGCGCCGCTTGGGTAATCACATCAATACATTGTTCAACATGGCTGTCATCAATGATGATTTCCAATTTAATTTTAGGCAAAAAATCAACGACATATTCCGCGCCTCGGTACAACTCCGTGTGACCTTTTTGCCGCCCAAAACCTTTGACTTCGGTCACTGTCATACCCGTGATACCCATGTCTGACAACGCTTCACGCACATCATCCAACTTAAACGGTTTAATAATGGTTTCTATCTTTTTCATTTCAAATCTGTCCTTTTCAACTGTGTATTACCAAAAATCAATTGCCGCACCGTGTTTTCATCCAATACCCACAATTCCATATTACCCACATTATTCACCCATTCTTCCATGTTATCGACAATGGCAATCGTGCCTTTTAATATGCCGATGTCACGCAAGGTTGCTAATTGCAACTGCGCCTGTTTACGCTTCAACTCAATACGGGTACGCATTTGTTTCGTTTGATTGACCCAATTGTCTTGCCGTTGTACTTTGTCCATCACTTGTTGCCACGCATTCAAGCCGATTTCATTGGCTCGTTGCATGTGTTGATAACTGCCGCGTAAATTATCGGCATAGGGTTTATCAATTTTTTGCGTTTCTTCCGCTTGGTTGATTTTTTGCAATTCTTCTTGAATTTCTTGATTACGATACTTTATTTTTTGCTGATAATCTTGATACAAAGCCTCAATGTCTTTTTTACCTTCCAAACCGATTTTATCCAAAATTTCCAACACAATATCAGCCATTTCATACACATAAGCCGCTTGGGTGATGAACAAGCGATTGCGTTGGTCATTGGGTTTCTTTTTGTGCCGCATCAATCAACTTTTGATTCAATATTCAACTTTTTGGCTTGCATCAAACGTGGGTATTTGTCTTGGGCATCTTTGGGCAAATAGCGCAATTCCCTTTGCTCCAACTTCACTTGACCACTGTCGCCTATTTGTTCAATATCAGTCGCCGCCATCAAAATAATGGTTTTGATGTTATTGCGAATCTGGGCAATTTCTGCGTCCACTTGTTGCGGAATTTCTTTGAAAGTCACCACTTCTGAACTGATGACAAAACCTTGAACATTGCGTTCATCAGGCGATGCGCTGTTATTCACCTGATCGTGTAATTTTTTAACCCCTTGTTCTACGGCCACTTCGGTATCATCCAACACCGCTTGGTATTTTTTTAAAAAAGTGTCATCTTCACCGTTTACCCCCACAGAAAACAACAGAAACCCCCCAATAAAACTGTAATAAATTGATGTAAATTCATACGATTACCTTTAGTTGACGTTAAATTAAAATAATTCATTTTATGTTGCACATAACATTTGAGTTCAGGGCAATGCCCAAAAGAAAAAAATCACTGTCCGCCGCGCACTAACCTGACGCGCAGTCTATTGATGAAATAGTTGTAGCTGTCATCGTCATTGCTGAAACTCACAACCCACGCCCTATCTGGATCGTCC
>DYSU01000009.1:5271-45766 GCA_020726335.1 Thiomargarita sp.
ATACATTTTTTTGCCAAGCCAAGTCAGCGGTTAAAATTTCTGCATCGGGATCATAAGCGGTCATGCTCAGCGTGCCTGCTTGATAGGCTGTATCCTGCTTTTGTGCCGCCTGAATGGTTTTGGTTTCCAAGTTTTCAATCGCGCTATGCCGCCGTTGCTCAAATTCTGCGGTGCTTTCAAACGTGCCTTGTTTCATCGCGTTGATGGCTATGATGTCTTCGCTTACGCCTGACCACTGATCTTGCGTTGAAGGCGTTGTTTGTTGTGTTTGTGGAGGATTTTTACAAGCCTCTGGGTCAACAATACACAAATATTTGTTGTCTACGGCTGAAACCGACACGCCCATTGCCAAAAACAATAGAATTAATAACAGGGTTTTCATCATTTTCTCTCCATTAGTGAACCAGTGCAAACATTTTCTTTTCATTCACAGGCTTGGGCCTAACATCATGATAATCCGCCGCTTTTTCAAAAACCCCGCAATAAATCGGCTTGAATGTCTTTGATGTTTTCTAAGCCGACGGCAACGCGAATCAAGCCATCGCCAATGCCCGTCGCCGCCCGTTGTTCGGGGGTTAAACGCCCGTGGGTGGTGGTCGCGGGATGGGTGAGGGTGGTTTTGGCATCGCCTAAATTGGCGGTAATTGACAGCAATCGGGTGTTGTCCATGATGGACCACGCTTGCGGCTGGCCGCCTTTGACTTCAAACGACAGCAAGCCGCCAAAGCCTGTTTGTTGGCGCAAGACCCGTTCATATTGCGCATGGCTGGGCAGACCGCAATAATGCACTTGGGTCACGTCAGCCAAGGTTGCCAACCACTGCGCCAAGGCCAACGCATTGCGGCTGTGGGCTTCCATGCGAATTTTCAAGGTTTCCAATCCTTTAAGAAACACCCATGCGTTAAACGGACTCAGGCTAAAGCCCGCAGTGCGCAACACGGCGTACACATCTTTAATCAGTTCATTGCGCCCAACCACTGCGCCGCCCAAACAGCGGCCTTGGCCGTCTAAATATTTGGTGGCTGAATGAACCACCAAATCCGCACCCAAAGCCAGCGGCTGTTGCAAGGCGGGGGTGCAAAAGCAGTTGTCAACAGCCAACAGACAACCGTGGTCATGCGCCAATTGAGCCAAGGCTTGAATGTCGCCGATTTGGGTTAGGGGATTGGACGGGGTTTCCAAAAACAACAGCTTGGTTTCTGGGCGTATTGCCGCTTGCCATGCGTTGACATCGTCCAAAGCGACAAAGCTCGTGCTGATGTTGAAACGGGCCAGAATTTGGCTGAACAAGACCAGCGTGGTGCCGAAAATGCTTTGCGAAGCCACCACATGATCGCCCGCTTTGAGCAAACCCATGCACACACTGCAAATGGCCGCCATGCCTGAGGCGGTGGCGATGCAGGCTTCGCCGCCTTCCATCGCCGCCAGCCGTTGTTCAAACGTGCGCACCGTGGGGTTGGTGAAGCGCGAATAAATGTTGCCCACTTGTGTGCCTGCAAAACGTGCCGCCGCTTGTGCCGCTGAATCAAACACATAGCTGGAGGTTAAAAACAAGGCTTCGCTGTGTTCACCTTCCGCACTGCGTTGTTGACCTGCGCGCACTGCACGGGTTTCAAATTCATATTGTTGCCAATCTTGCATAAGGTGACCTCTGATTGCAAATGGGGAAAATTAAACCTTGTCGCAGGTAAAAGGTCAAGTTAAAAATGGTTTATTGTGCAATGGTGGCTTGAAAAAAAAAGGTTCAGCTATATTAGTGGGTCATTATTTTGATGGGCTTTATAACGGAAGGAATATACCATGGAATTAGAAATTGATAGCAAAATCATTGCCTTGAGTGAAGCAGGTTGGTTGGAAAACCTAGACGAATGGACGGTTGACGTGGCAAATGGCATTGCCCGCAATGAAAAAATTGAACAATTGACCGATGAACATTGGGATATTATCAACACCGCACGCAAATATTTTACAGAATATGGCATTGTGGCTGAACCACGGGTGTTTTCTAAATTGATGAAAGAAAAATTTGGCGCAGACCGCAGCAGCAGTAAATATATTTATGACTTGTTCCCCTATGGGTTAATCAAATCCGCCAATAAAATCGCGGGCTTACCCCGTCCTAAAGGCTGTAGCTAACGCTGAAAGGCAAAAGTGGCTATTTAAGCGCAAGCACCGTAAAATGCGGTTTTGTCTATGATTCACTTTTGCCATGCACATTTCTGTTTCCCAACTCAAACAAGCCAGCCAACAAGCCAGCCAAGCGGCGTTGGTCGCGTTATTGCTCTTCGGTTTATTGGTGGGTGCGCGCACTGTTCAACAAGGCAGTCAACTGCAATTGCAAGCCCAATGGGTCGAACTTGCGCTGTTGGTCGCGCTGGCGTTTATGGGTAAATTTTTGCTCAGCTTGTATCAAAGCCAGCCGCGTATTCCCAACCCATCCACAAAAAAATCATTCAGCCCCAGCTTGGCCAAAAACATCGGGGTCATTTTAATTCTCTTTGCACTGATTTTTCCGTTTTTGCCGTTCAGCAACCGTTATCTAATCGACACTGCCACCATGGTGTTGACGTATATCATGCTGGGCTGGGGTTTGAACATCGTGGTGGGTTTGGCGGGTTTATTGGATTTAGGCTACGTCGCTTTTTATGCGGTCGGCGCGTATTCTTTCGCTTTGTTTGCCCATTATTTTGACGCGTCATTTTGGTGGTGTTTGCCCATTTCGGGTATTTTAGCCGCTTTTTTTGGCATTTTATTGGGTTTTCCCGTGTTGCGCTTGCGCGGCGATTATTTGGCCATTGTTACCTTGGGCTTTGGCGAAATCATTCGCATTATTTTGCTCAACGGGTATCCATTCACAGGCGGCCCTGACGGCATCAGCGGTATCCCGCGCCCCAGTTTTTTTGGTTTGGAATTTAGCCGCAGTGCCAACAACCCCACGTTTCACCAATTCTTCGGTTTGGAATATTCTGCCTTGCATCGGGTGATATTTCTCTATTATTTAATTTTGGTTTTGGCTTTGTTGACCAATTTCTTCACCTTATACATTCGCAAATTGCCGATAGGGCGCGCATGGGAAGCGTTGCGCGAAGATGAAATCGCGTGTCGTTCCTTGGGCATCAATCCGACCCACACCAAATTGACCGCATTTGCCATCGGCGCGCTGTTTGGCGGTTTTGCAGGCGCATTTTTCGCCACCCGTCAAGGCTTTATCAGCCCCGAAAGTTTCACTTTCATTGAATCGGCGGTGATTCTGGCCATTGTGGTGTTGGGCGGCATGGGACGGCAGTTGGGTGTGGTGTTTGCCGCTGTTTTGTTGATGGGCGCGACCGAATTTTTTCGGGAATTGGAAGAATTTAGAATGCTGGCCTTTGGCGGTCTGATGGTGGTCATCATGGTGATTAAACCCAAAGGCTTGCTGGCTGTGCGCGAACCAACCATTAAACTGCACCTGCATTGAACAAAGGAAAACCCCCAACCTCATCAATGAAGCAGGGGGTTTGCTGGGTTTAGCGCATAAGCCTGTTATTTGTGTACGCCCAATTTTTCTCTCCAATTTGGGTAGATTTTGTCAGCATCTTTGGGGAAAGATTCAAAGGCGCGGGCAAATTCTTTATGCTCTTTGGCGTATTCAATCGGGTCAGCCCCTGTTTTCCAGCATTCATAGGCTTGACGCAGAGAGATTGCACCCGCCGCTGGGCTGTCGATATGACCATAAGCACCACCGCCTGCGGTGTTGATGACATTGCCATGGCCTAAGTTTTCAAAGAAACCGGGCAAACGCAACGCATTCATGCCGCCTGAAATGATGGGGGTGGTGGGTTTCATGCCATACCATTCTTGATGATAAACAGGACCTTGGCAAGAATCACGTTCAATCATGTATGCGATGCCTTTATCATCGGCTTCGCCTTCCATTTTACCGTAGCCCATGGTACCGACGTGAATACCCGATGCCCCTTGCAGGCGGGACATTTTCGCCAACACGAAAGCGGTATAGCCGCGTTTGGCTGAAGGGGATGTCACTGCACCGTGGCCTGCACGGTGGTAGTGTAAATATTGGCTTGGATATTGACGACGGGCGGTGGTCACCATGCCGGGGCCGCCGACATAGCCATCGACCAAAAAGGCCACATGGTCAGCAAATTCGCCAAAGGTTTCTAAAATATAATCAGCACGGGCGCACATTTCATAATGGTCGTCAGCGGTGATGTTGGCGGAAAATAATTTGGCTTGGCCTGTTTCGTCTTGGGCGCGGAACATCGCATCACGCACCAAAGGCAATACTTTTTTCAATGGACAGAAAACTTGGTTGCCTTGGGGTTCGTCGTTTTTGATAAAATCGCCACCCAACCAGAATTGATAAGCGGCGTGGGCGAAAGGTTCAGGACGCAAACCCAATTTAGGTTTGATAATGGTGCCTGCGATATAACCGCCGTCTTTGACTGGACGGCCTAAGATGCGCCACAAATCGCTGATGTCGGTTGCAGGGCCATCGAACAATTGAATCATGCGCGCAGGCATGTAAAAATCAATCATTTTGGCGTGTTTGATGTCACCCATGCCTTGGTTGTTGCCGATGGTCAAGGTTAAAAAAGACACCATCATGGCGCGACCATCAATGATGTTGCGGTCAAATAATTCAATAGGATACGCGATGCGCATGTCTTCAGTGGCTTCATCAATGTGATAAACCAAGGCATCCACGCCTTTGGTGAAGTCATCTGTGGTCGAAACTTCAACGTTGGTACCCGTAGAAGATTCTGCTGCAAAGTGCGCCGCCGCTTCTAAATAACCATGACCGGGTTGCGGTGCCATTTTGTAGGCACATAAAACGTGTTTGCCACCCGCAATTAAATCTTCTTCTTTTAAACTCAGGTCGGAATAACGTGCAGATTGGTCCATTAAGGGATTTCCTTAGTCTAGGTCTAAAAATAATGTGGCCGCAAAGGCCTACACTGATAGCGCAAGTGGTTATCCACAGGCAGCGCATGGCGGCTATATTAAAAGCAATTGCCAATAAATAAAAATAAATCGTTTCTATTTTTAGAATAGGTTATTATCTATGGTAAAACAGGCAATCAAATTATGTTACATAAAACCAGTGATTATTTAATACGACGCGCCACGTTGCGCCAATTGCAAATTTTTGTCATCGTCGCCCGTCAAGGCGGGTTCACCAAAGCGGCGGAACAACTGCATTTAAGCCAACCCACGGTGTCTATGCAAGTGCATAAACTCAGCGAAACGTTGGATTCGCCGTTGTTTGAGCAATTGGGCAAAAAACTGTATTTAACCGCCGCAGGGCAAAAAGTGTTGAGTGCTGCCGAAGATATTTTAGAACGCTTAAGCCATTTGCACGATGACATGATGGAGCTGAAGCATAAAGTCAAGGGCGAACTGCACATTGCGGCGGTGACCAATGCCAAATATTTTATGCCGCGTTTGCTGGGCGTGTTTTTACAACAACATCCCGAAGTCAAGCCTTATCTGAAAGTCACCAACCGTTCTAGCGTAATCAAGCGCATCAAAGAAGGCCATCAAGATGAATTGTTCATTTTAGGCCAATTACCCGAAGACATGGACGTGGCCAATTACTGTTTTTTAGAAAATAAACTGGTGGTGATTGCCAGCCCCCGACATCCGTTAGCCAAACAAGCCCCTGTCAGTTTGGCACAATTAAGCCAAGAACGCTTTTTAATGCGGGAAACAGGTTCAGGCACACGCTTGGCCGTAGAGCAACGTTTTCAAAAAAACAACCTGACCATCAACCCCTATATGGAACTGGGCAGCAGTGAAGCGATTAAACAAGCGGTGATGGCGGGTTTGGGCTTGTCCGTGTTGTCGCTGGACAACCTCAGTTTGGAACTGCGTGGCGGCTATATCGCTGTGTTGCAGGTTGAAGGCTTCCCGCTGATTCGCTACTGGAACGCCATACACTTGAAAAACAAGAAATTATCACTGGTGGCACGCACTTTTTTAGATTTTCTGCGCAACGAAGGCAAAACCGTGTTGGCCGAAGAATTAAAATGGCCTGTCGGTTATGATGCGCAAATCTGACTTTTTGTCCAAAAACCGCTATACTGCGCCCATGCACGTTGGCCGTTTTTTTATCCTCTTTTTTTTATGGTTTTACAGCCTCTCATTACAGGCGGCGCAAGTCACCGATGTGCGCATATTAACGGACGACAACCACACCCGCTTGGTGTTCAGCCTCAACGCCGCTGTGGCCTATCAAACCTTTGTGTTGGCTGCCAGCCCTGATAAACCCGCTCGTTTGGTGCTGGATTTACCCCAAAGCCAATTAAATGCCACTTTGCCACCCGTTAGCGCAAACGCCTTGTTGTTGAGCATTCGCAGCGGCATACGCCAAGGCGACGACTTGCGCATGGTGTTGGATTTAAAAACATCGGTGCAATATAAAACCTATTTGCTGACCCCGCAACAAAACCAAGGTTATCGCTTGCTGGTGGATTTAAGCCATCATCAAGCCATTACACCCGCTCAAACCCTTGTTCCAGCCCCTATTGTCGCGCCCGATCCTGCACCCACAACCCACACAAGGCCGTCATTTGTGGTGGCGATTGACGCAGGCCACGGCGGCAATGACCCCGGTGCGATTGGCTACAGCGGCACTTATGAAAAAGATGTGACTTTAGCCATTGCACAAAAAATCTTTGCCCTGTTGCAAAACCGGCCCAATATTCAAGCCGTGATGATTCGTGAGGGCGATTACTTTATGCGCCTGCGCCAACGCATTGAATTGGCAAGAGAATATCAAGCTGATGTGTTTGTTTCCATTCACGCCGATGCCTACAACAAAAATTTGCCCGCCATACGGGGTTCTTCTGTGTATATTCTGTCGCAAAGTGGCGCAAGCAGTGAAGCGGCCAAGTGGTTGGCAGAAAAAGAAAATGCCGCCGATTTACTGGGCGGTGAAGGCCATGTCAGCTTGAACGATAAAGACGACATGTTGGCGCAAGTGCTGTTGGATTTATCGCTCAGCGGCACGTTGGAAGCCAGTGCGCGTCTGGGGCAAACCGTGTTGCGTGCTTTGGCAAGCATCGGTGATTTGCACCGAAACAAACTGCAACAAGCTGATTTTACAGTGTTATTATCGCCTGACATTCCCTCCATTTTGGTCGAAACCGCGTTTATTTCCAATCCCCACGAAGAAAAACAACTGAATAATGTGCATTATCAAGGTAAAATGGCCGCCGCCATTGTCAATGGCATTCAATCTTATTTAAATCAATACGCTGTTCATTAAGGAATAACCCCTCGTTATGCACCCACTCAAGCAACGTCAAGCAGGAGTTTTGCTCCACCCCACATCATTACCCGATGGCCGTTTAGGCCAATATGCCCATGCGTTTGTTGATTTTTTAGCCCACTGCGGTTTTTCTGTGTGGCAGGTTTTGCCGCTGGGGCCAACCCATGAAAACCTATCGCCTTATCAATCAGTTTCAGCGCACGCGGGCAATCCACGGTTGATTGATTTGGCACAATTAAAACAACAAGGTTGGCTCAACCATGATGGGGGTCATGATGCGCAACAACACCACCATGCTTTGCAACAGGCGTATCATCATTTTTGCCAATACCAAAGCCATGAACAACGCCAAGCCTACCACGATTTCATGCACCAGCATCACCATTGGTTGGTCGATTACGCGCTGTTTCGGGTGTTAAAAACCGTTCACCACCAGCAAGCGTGGTGGGATTGGCCACAGCCGCATCGCCAGCGCGACCTTGAAGCGTTGGCACAACTCAAGCTTGAATTTAGGCAAGACATTGATTTTTATTGCTTTGAACAATTCGTGTTTTTTCAACAATGGCAAAAGCTTAAAACCTATGCCAACCAACACGGGGTGCAGTTGTTGGGCGATTTGCCGATTTTCATCGCCGATGACAGCGTAGACACTTGGGCAGAGCCGCATTATTTCAACCTCAACACAAACGGCCAGCCGCGCAGTGTCGCGGGCGTGCCGCCTGATTATTTTTCCGCCACAGGTCAACGCTGGGGCAATCCGCACTACAATTGGGAGACCCTGCAAGCGGATGGGTTTCAATGGTGGATTCGCCGTTTAAACACCCAAGCCTTGTTGTTTGACCGCGTCAGAATTGACCATTTTCGCGGTTTTGAAGCTTATTGGGACATCCCTGCCGATTCGCACGATGCCACCAGCGGCCATTGGGTTAAAGCGGCGGGTGAAGCGTTGTTCGCCACTTTGGAACAAGCTGGCACATTGCCGTTGATTGCCGAAGACTTGGGCATCATCACCGACGAAGTCATTGCGTTGCGCGATAAATTCAATATCCCCGGCATGAAAATTTTACAATTTGCCTTTAGCGACAACGCCGACAACCCCTATTTGCCGCACAATCACACCGAAAATTGTGTGGTCTATACAGGCACACATGACAACAACACCACGTTGGGCTGGTTCAACCAATTGAGCGATGACGAAAAACACCGTGTTTATGATTATTTGGCCAGCCACGAAGCCATGCCGTGGGCGTTGATTCGCGTGGCGTTGGCTTCAGTGGGCAAGCTGGTGATTATTCCCATGCAAGACCTGCTGGCCGCTGACAGCTCTGCGCGCATGAACACCCCAAGCGTGGCCGAAGGCAATTGGCGTTGGGCCTTTGCGTGGCCAGACATCCCCAGCCACACGCCCTCGCGTTTACGCCATTTGCTGGGGTTGTATGGCCGATTATAGGCTGGATTGGGTCAACGCCGCCAACGTCTGCCCCGCACGGTTTTGTATGTGCACTTGCAACGGCATTTTACCCAGCGCGTGGGTGGCGCAAGACAAACACGGGTCATAAGCGCGAATCGCCACTTCAATTTGATTGAGCAAACCTTCATTCAACGGCTGACCGTCTAAATAATGGGCTGCCACTTGGCGGATGCTTTCATTCATCGCTTGGTTGTTGTGGGTGGTGGATACAATTAAATTTGCCTTGATAATCAAGCCGTTGGCATCAATTTGATAATGATGAATCAAGGTGCCACGCGGGGCTTCCACCACACCGATACCTTCGCGCCGCATTCTGCCATGGCGAATCAAATCTTGCCCCAGGGTGGTTTCGTCCAACAGCAAAACTTTAATACTTTCAGCACAATACAACGCTTCAATCATCCGCGCCCAATGATAGGCCAGCGTGCTGTGCAAGGGAAAGCCTTGTTGACGCAAGGCTTGGCGCGCCGCTTCCGCTTTGGGCGTGGTGATATAACGGCAAGTGTTCAACCGTGCCAAAGGCCCGACCCGATACCAACCATTCGCCGCACCTTGAGCGATGAGAAACGGAAATTTCATATAAGACCATGGTTTAACCGCCTCTTGGATATAATCGCCGTACGCGCTGTCTGGCACTTGGTCAAACAGCGTTTGCCCGCGTGCATCAATCGCCCGCAATGGGCCATCGTACAATTCCAACGCACCATCGGCGGCCACCAAGCTGAGCATAGGGGATTGAATGGTTGCAAAGTTTTGATAATCAAGGTTTTTAGTGTAAAGTTGCGTGATTAAATCCACCGCCTGTTGCGTCCAATCAATGATCTCATCAATTTGGCTGAGCAAGGTTTGTTGGTCAGCTTGGGCCAGCGGTTTGTTCATGCCGCCTGCAATCGCCGCCACGCCATGCACCCGTTTGCCTGAAATCATGCGAATGATTTCTTGACCGTATTTGCGCAATCGAATGCCGCGCAAACCCAGTTTTGGAAGATCGCGGATGACCCCAAAAATATTGCGGTGTGCCACCTTGTCATCAAAGCCAAACAGCAAATCAGGCGACGACAAATGAAAAAAATGCAGGGCGTGTGATTGCAACACCTGCCCCAAATGCAACAGACGGCGCAAGTTGTCAGCCGTCGGGCTGAGTTTGTCCACCCCAACCAATTGGTCAACCGCTTTGGCCGCCGCCAAGTGGTGGCTGACAGGACAAATGCCGCACAAGCGTTGCACCACAACAGGGGCTTCCCAATACGGACGGCCTTGAATGAATTTTTCAAAGCCTCGAAATTCAACAATATGCAACCGCGCTTGCTGAATGTGGTTGTGGTCGTCGACCAGCAAAGTGACTTTGCCATGGCCTTCAACGCGGGTTAAAGGCTCTATCACTAACCGTTTAAGTTTTTCAGGTTCAAGCGCGGTTTCAAGGTTCATATTAGCCATTTTGGTTGATTAAAACAGTGGGCATACAATAACGTTATCTCAAGCAAAGTCAAGTTTTGGGTGCGGCATTGGTATATAATGCGGCCAAAAAATCCAATCGTTGGGCTTCAACGGCCTAAAAAGTTCAAAAGGAATTATTTTCATGCGCACCTCTCGTTTGTTGTTGTCAACGTTAAAAGAAAGCCCTGCCGATGCGGAAATCATCAGCCATCAACTGATGTTGCGCGCAGGCTTGATTCGCAAAATCGCGGCGGGTTTATACACATGGTTGCCGTTGGGGCTGAAAGTGTTGCGCAAAGTTGAACGCATCATCCGCGAAGAAATGGACAAAACAGGCGCGCAAGAACTGTTAATGCCTGCGGTGCAACCTGCTGAATTATGGCAAGAATCAGGGCGTTGGGAACAATACGGTGCCGAATTGTTGCGTTTGCGTGACCGCCATCAACGCGAATTTTGCATAGGCCCCACCCATGAAGAAGTCATCACCGATTTAATCCGCCGCGAAATTCGCAGTTATAAACAACTGCCCGCCCATTTTTATCAAATCCAAACCAAATTCCGCGATGAAATTCGCCCACGGTTTGGGGTGATGCGTGCGCGTGAATTTTTAATGAAAGATGCCTATTCCTTTCATTTAACGGAAGAATCGTTAAAAGAAACCTACCAGCAAATGTATCAAACCTATCAGCGCATTTTCACCCGTTTGGGGTTGCGATTTCGTGCAGTGATGGCCGACACAGGCAGCATCGGCGGCCATGATTCGCATGAATTTCATGTGTTGGCCGATTCGGGCGAAGATGTGATTGCCTACAGTGACAGCAGCGATTATGCGGCCAATGTGGAACTTGCGCCCGCGTTGGCCACGGGCGAGCGTGCCGCCGCAACGCAAAATAAGCAAGGGGTGGACACACCCCAGCAACACAGCATTGCCGATGTGTGCGACTTTTTGGGCGTGAGTCCACAACAAACGCTGAAAACTTTGATTGTCCACGGCCGTGAAGAAGGTCAATTGGTGGCTTTGGTGTTGCGCGGCGACCACAGTTTGAATGCGGTTAAAACGCGCCTTGTGCCGCAAGTGGCCAGTCCATTGGTGATGGCCAGCGAATCGCAAATCAAAGACACTTTGGGTTGTGGCATCGGTTCGCTGGGCGTGGTCGATTTGCCCATTCCCATGATTGTGGATCACAGCGCGGCCTTGTGCAGTGATTTTGTCTGTGGTGCGAACCGCGACGGCCAGCATTTCACGGGCGTGAATTGGGGACGCGATACAGCCGAGCCGATAACCGCCGACATTCGCAACGTGGTGGCGGGCGATCCCAGCCCCGATGGCAAGGGTAAATTGGAGATTGCACGCGGCATTGAAGTCGGTCACATTTTTCAATTGGGGCAAAAATACAGTGCGGCGATGAAAGCCACCGTTTTGACGGAAACCAGCCAAGCCCAAACCATAACCATGGGTTGTTATGGCATCGGTGTGTCGCGGGTGGTGGCGGCGGCCATTGAGCAACACCATGATTCACAAGGCATTATTTGGTCAAACAGCATCGCGCCGTTTTCGGTGGTGTTGATTCCAATGAACATGCACAAATCCAGTCGGTTGCAATCAGCGGTGGAAAATTTATATGCCACGTTGCAAGCGGCGGGCATTGATGTGTTGCTGGATGACCGTAAAGAACGGGCGGGTGTGATGTTTGCCGACATGGAATTGATGGGCATTCCGCACCGTGTGGTCATCGGCGAACGCGGTTTAGACCAAGGCTGGGTGGAATATAAAAGCCGTCAAACGGGTGCGGCGGTGGAAACGGTGGCGATGGCGGATTGTGTGCCGTTTTTGCAAAACAAGCTTAAGCCCTGATTTCATCGGCGGCGATTTGGCCGTCATGCACCCGAATCACCCGCTTGGCGCGTGCAATTAAACGGTCATCGTGGGTGGAAAACAAAAAGGTGATGTGGTATTTTTGATTTAAATCCTGCATCAAATCCAACAAGGCTTCGGCGGTGTGTGAATCGACATTGGCGGTGGGTTCATCGGCTAACACGATGCTGGGGCGGGTGACAATCGCCCGCGCTATCGCCACCCGTTGTTGTTGGCCGCCTGACATTTCATCAGGGCGACGGTGGGCCAAATCGGCCAAACCGACATCGCGCAAAATGGCCATCACCCGTTGTTCAATGTCGGTTTTGGGTAAATTTTGCAATTCCAGCACAAACGCAGCGTTTTCATAAGCGGTCATCACGGGAATCAAAACCGCGCCACTGCTGGGGCTGTCCAGCCCGCCGATGAGGTTGAGTAAACTGGTTTTGCCTGAGCCAGAAGGCCCACACAACACCGCAAAATCAGCGGGATAAATCGCCAGTGACACTTGATTTAATGCAGTCAGTTGAATTTTGCCTTGGCAATAGATTTTACTGACTTGCGCTAAACGCACAATCGGATTCATGCCTTGTCTTTTTGATAAAACGCCTGTTTGGCAAACTGGAAACGCTGTTGTAAACGGGCGTTATGCTCTGCGGGCGCACTGGGACAAAAATACCATGCGCGTTCAATTTGGCGTGCTTCTTTTTCGGGCTGTTGTGCCAAAACTTCGCCTTGCATACTTTTGGACAGCCGTTCCACTTGATAAGCCATGCGCTGTTGCAATGCGTCGGCAGGTGACTCCACTTTAGCCAAGATTTCCAGCCGAATGACCAACAATTCGCGGGTTTTGCGCGCTTTTTGTCGTGTGCTGTCATCTATGGGTTGGCACGCTTGGGCAAAACGTTGTTCAATGGCTTGGCGGTCTGCTTCGTCAATCGGGGCTAAAGTGGCCCATTGTTGTTTGGCTTGTTCAATGTCAGCCGTGGTTTTGTTGCTAAGCTCTAAAACCTCACATACGGCGGCATAATCGGCCAAGTTTTTCAAGGCTTGGTTTTGTTGTTTGAGCTGTTGTTGTTGCCCCAAGTTGTTGAGTTTGTGTTTGAGCTGTTCATAACGCTGTTGGATGTGGTGCAAGGATTTTTTGGGTACTTGGCCCATTTCTGCCCATTGGCTGTTGATTTTGTGTATTTGGCGTTGAACTTCATCCCTGTCGGCATTGTCGGTCAACAACTGTTCCAATTGGTCACACAGCTTTGTTTTTTGTTGTAAATTTTCGTGTAAATCATGGACATGTTGCTGGCGAAGTTGCTTGCGTTTTGCAAAAATAGTGTCACACGCATTGCAAAACGCTTCCCACAATTGATGTTCTTGGGTGCGTTTGCTTGGCACGGTGACTTGCCATTGTTTTTGTAATTCTTTAACCGCGTCAATGGTTTGTTGAATGTTGTCTTCTTTGTGCAAAGCCCGCACTTTTTGCAATAATTCTTCACGAAAACACAGGTTGCGTTTGCGTTCGCGCTCAAAATGGCTGTCCAACGAGGCCAAAGCGGTTTGGAATTGCTGTAAACTTTGCTTTTTGTTGCGACGGTCGATAGGACCCATTTTATACCAAGCATGGCGCAATTCTTGGCTTTGGCGATAGGTTTGATGCCAATCAACATGTGACCAATCCGCATTGACCATATCGGCCAATTGTTGGCTGATGGCGGCTTTTTGCTGTTCATACACTTGGCGTTGTTGCGCTTTGGCTTCAAAATGGGCTTTGCAAGGCAAATAGGCGGTTTGGCAGGCTTTGTTAAACCGTCGCCACAAATGATGCGAATCGTCCAATGCCGCCAGTTTTTTCCATTGGTTTTGCAAGGCTTGGATTTCTTTGGCTAAAATTTCGGGCGCGTGTGCGCAATCAACCAAGGCTTCGGCTTGTTCGCACAAACCACACAGCCCATTAAGGTTGCCCCAATGTTGCCAACTTTTCAGTTGGGCGATGTCTTCGCTGGCTTTGTGCAAGCGCGCTTGCAGGTTTTTTTGTTGTTTGCTGTCGTGATGTACCACTGTGTTGGCCACGGCTTGCACTTGTTTTTCCAGCTCCAGCAGTTGTTGCAATTGTCCTTGGCTCAAAGCGGTTTCGATGTCCACCACCAACACTTCCAGTTTTTGCAAATTGTCTTGCGCCCTGTTTTGTTGGGTTTTCAGTTGCACGCTCAATTTTGCATACGCACTGTCAAAACGTTGCATCCATGGCGTGATTAAACTCATAAATTGTTGAGGATGTTCAATCGCTTGCCAACGTTGTTGCAAGGTTTTTACATGGCGCGGGTGAATATTTTGGCTGGCCAAGCCGTTTTCGGCATCGGTGCAAATTTTTTCCAGCTCTTTTTTCACCAAGGTTAAATGGCGCAAGCCGCGTTGCAGGCTTTGAATGTCGGCGTAATGGGTTTTGTAATCCAATTGCAGTTGTTGTTCTTGTTTTTCAGGCAGATGCGCCAAGGTGTGCCATTGTTCATCCAAGCTCACCAACGCATGGTTGATGGCTTGGTTTTCTTCGCCTGATAAGGTGGTTTTTTGCTGTAATTGTTGTTGCAGTTGTGCCGCTTGTTGCAGAAGTTGTTGTTTTTGCTCTAATAAAAGTTGTTGTTCTTGTTTTTGGATAAAAGCCTGTTGTTTGGCTTGGGTAAATTGTTGACATAATTCGTCATAACAGGCTTGGCTTTGCGCGTCGGCTGTGCCTTCAATCGCCTGCCATGCCGCTTGTTGTTGGTCAAATAAACCTGTGGATTTTTCCCAATCTTGGGCTTTAAGCAACAGATTGATTTGTTTGCACACTTCATCACGTTGGGCTTGCAGGCGCAACGGTTTTTGTTCAGCTTCCATTTTTTTCGCCAATCGCTCTTTGCTCAAGCGATACACCTTTTTATCTTTGTTGCGTGTCTGTTGGCTGATTTTTTCTAACAGCTCGTTTTTATTGATTTTTTCCAACGCTTGTAACCGCAACGCCGTGATGTTGTCATGAATGGCGATGTCGGCACACACATTTTCATCCTCAATCAACGCCAAACAATGTTGGCGCAACGCCATTTCATCGCCGTGGCGTGCCAAATGAATCAATAATTCTTGGCGGTAATCGGATGGATTTAATCGGTCTAAATGGGTGAGCCGTTGTTCTAAAGGCAGCGGTGCATGTTCTTTGTTTTTGCCCGCCAGCAATTGTTTGACACATTGCGCGGCCAAATCACGCACGGTTTTATCGCCATCGTGTTGTTGGATGTCAAACAATGTGGCTAAATCACTGAGTTTTCGCACCGCCAAACAACGCAATCCGGGCTGTGGGTCGGTTTGGGCAATGGTTTTTAACACGTCGGTTTGCTCCCCTGACAAGGCATCAACAGCTTTTTTGCGGATTTCTGAATTATTATGTTGCCATTTTGGCTGAAAGATTTTTTTTAACATTTAGCTCACATACCTGTAACGACGAAGACCAAACCCCGCCATTAAACAAAAACTTATGATGATTAATAAAGGGCTGTTTCCCAATGATGCGTACCAACTACCGCCCGCGATAACCGCTATTTTCGCACGAATCACGACTTCTTCAAACTGCTTTGATTGCACAACAACCCGCCCTTGTGGGTCAATCACCGCCGTGATGCCCGTGTTGGTGGCGCGCAATAAAGAGCGTCCCAGCTCTAAAGCGCGCATTCTGGCGATTTGCAAATGCTGTTGTGGCGCAATCGAACGGCCAAACCACGCATCATTGCTGATGTTGATTAAAAAACCCGCTTCTCGGGCAGAAGCTTGCATCAGTGCGCTGTATGCGTCCTCATAGCAAATGGCAATGCCTGCTTTGACCCCATTGAATGACAACAACGGTTGTTGCGCATCGCCCGCGCTAAAGTCGGACAGGGGAATGTGCAATCTGTGCCACAAAAAAGCCAGTTGTGTTTGCCATGGAAAATATTCGCCAAACGGCACCAAATGTTGTTTTCGATAAAATTCAGGCGGTTGCTGTGATTTAAGATGAACTGCGCTGTTATAATCCACATGATTTAACTTTGCTATGGCATCCATGGTCATGCGTTGCTCTGGCACACCGATTAAAAACTCCACACCCGAAACCGCTGTCAATGATTGCAGACGCGCAACAAAGGTTTGGGCTTGATGCCAATAAATGGGAATCGCCGTTTCTGGCCAGATGATCAAATCGGCATCCAAATGTTCTTGGCTTAGGCGCAAATAACGTTGCAAACTGGGCGCAGTTTCCGAGGGTTCAAATTTTAATTCTTGGGCAATGCTGGCCTGCACCAAAGCGACATCCAGCGTTTTATCCTGCACTTCGCCCCACGAAACCATACGCAAAACAGCACCCAAACCCCACAACAGCACCAGCAACAACCAGAGCCGCCGCACATTGCCCGCAAGCAAAGCTGACCACAACAAAACCGCGCTCAACACCGTTGTCCACGTCACCCCATAAACGCCCAAGATGGGCGCATAACCGGCCAGTGGCGCATCAATTTGACTGTAACCCATTAATAACCAAGGAAAACCCGTCAAAAACCAACCGCGCACCCATTCCAACAGCGTCCACAGCGCGGGCAACAGCAACCACAGCAACCGCCGATTGCCCGCAACAGGACAATACTTGGCCACGAAAAAACCCAAAATGGCGAAATACAAGGCGATAAATGCGATAAAAGCGGCGGTCAACAACAGGCTGAGGGTAAAATTAAGCCCGCCAAAATTGGCAATTGGAATGGCCAACCAAGACACACCGCCACCAAAAAAACCCACGCCATACAGCCAACCGCGCCACAAAGCCCGTTTGAGTGAAACCGTTTGCCAACTGGCCAACAACAACAACAGTGACACCAGTGCCAACCAAAACACGCTAAACGGTGCAAACGCCAATACCGCCACACCACCTGCCAACAAAGCGGCGACATCACCACGCCATGTGCGCATACAGCTTTTTATGTATAATTGCACTTAAATCATGTCCTCAATTTAAAGTCTAAAAGTGCGTGGCTATAAACACCAGCATGAAAATTTGATTGGGCTCAACCCCCAATTGTTTAAGCTCAATGGCTTGTTTTGACAAGGATATTTTATCTAAAAAAGCCACGATATAAATGCGTTCTCGATTTTGTGGGATGCCAAATTGTTTAGCATTTAAAAGCGTTGCATACACCTGATAGCCCAAGGCCTCCAACGAGTGTTTGACCGTGCTAAAGGTATTGCCTCTATTGTGATTTTTAAAGCCTTTAACGTTTTCCAAAAACAACACTTTAGGGCGGTGATATGCAGCAATTTCTGAAATATTAAAAAATAACGTGCCACGGATGTCGCTAAAGCCTTTTTTATGCCCTGCTTGCGAAAACGGCTGACACGGAAAACCTGCCAATAAAATATCAAATGCTGGAATATTTTGCGGATGAATCTGAGTAATATCGCCTGCGGGACAGTCGCCAAAATTGGCTTGATAGGTTTGTTGACAAAATTTATCCCATTCCGAAGAGAATACACACGCATCAAAAAAGGGGGCAAAACCTTGACGAATACCGCCAAGGCCTGCGAATAAGTCAATGATTTTATGAGGTATTTTATTCATCACTGAACAAGCCCATTATTTTAAGGGTGACACTCTAATTTTATAAATGCGCCGTCTGTCGGCATCCAGCACTTCAAATTCAAGGCCTTTGCGTTTGATTTTATCGCCTTTGTCAGGCAAACGGCCAAAGGCTTTTAATAAAACGCCGCCGATGGTGTCAAATTCTTCGCAATCAAAATCGGTGTGAAAATAGTCGTTGAACACGTCAACAGGCACCAAAGCTTTGACGACGTGATGGTTGTCGTGGTCGGGGTTGATGAAGTTTTCAGGGTCTTGGTCAAATTCATCATCAATGTCGCCCACAATTTTTTCAATCACATCTTCAATCGTGACCAAGCCTGCGATGCCGCCGTATTCGTCAATCACCATCGCCATGTGGTTGCGGCTGGTGCGAAAGTCTTTAAGCAATACATTGAGGCGTTTGCTTTCGGGAATGAACACGGGTGGCCTGAGTAAGTCATTGATGTCAAAAGGTTCATTGTCTTGGCGACTGCAATAGTTGAGTAAATCTTTGGCCAATAAAATGCCTTGCACCGAATCGCGGTTGTTGTCATCGACCACGGGAAAACGCGAATGGCCTGATTCGACAATCAATGCCATCAAGGTTTTTAACGGCGCATCAGAGGGCAAAACGGTCATTTGTGCGCGAGGAATCATCACATCGCGCACATGTTGATCGGCCACTTGAAACACGCCTTCAATCATTTCCAGCACTTCAAAGCTCAGCACATTGTGGGTTTGCGCGCTTTTCAAATAGGCTAAAATTTGTGCTTTGTTTTGGGGAATAAAATGTGTGCCAAACCAAGCGTCACACAGCCGTTGCCACATTTTTGTCGATTTATTCATAAGGGTTGGCATATCCCAGTTGTGCCAAAATTTCAATTTCCAGTTGTTCCATTTGCTTGGCTTGCGCTGTTTGGATGTGGTCATATCCTAAAAGATGTAAAAATCCGTGGATGAATAGATGCGCCCAATGGGCAGTGAGGTTTTTGTGTTGTTGCGCGGCTTCCAATATCACCACAGGTTGGCAAATCACGATGTCGCCTAAAAAATCCAAATCCACCCCCGCCATGGTTTCAAACGGAAAGGATAACACATTGGTTGCCCCTGTTTTGCCGCGCCATGTTTGATTGAGTTTTGCGCCTTCTTTTTCGTTGACTAAACGCAGGCTCAGAAGCGGCTGTTTATGGGCTTTTGCCCTATCAATCAAGGCAGGATGCGTAAACACTGTGTTCGCCCATTGTTGAAATTGTTGTTTTTTCGGGCAATCGCTTTGAACGGCATATTGTAAATCAATTTTGATGGGCATCATTGGAAAGGCTGTTTTTATGGGCTGTTTTTAGATGATTTTTGTTCAGTTTGTTGTTGATAAGCTTGGATAATTTTGGCCACCAACGGATGGCGCACCACGTCATCGGTGTCAAAAAAACTGAAGTGAATGCCGTCAATGGCTTGTAAAATTTGCATCGCTTGGCGCAGGCCTGATGGTTGGTTGTTGGGCAAATCCACTTGGGTGACATCGCCCGTGATCACGGCTGTTGAACCAAAGCCGATGCGGGTTAAAAACATTTTCATTTGTTCGCAGGTGGTGTTTTGCGCTTCATCTAAAATGACAAACGCATCGCTGAGGGTGCGCCCGCGCATGTAAGCCAGCGGCGCGATTTCTATCACATTGCGTTCAATCATTTTTTCTACTTTGCCCACACCCAGCATGTCATACAGCGCGTCATATAATGGCCGCAAATAGGGGTCAACTTTTTGGCTTAAATCGCCCGGCAAAAAACCCAGCCGTTCGCCCGCTTCCACCGCAGGACGCACTAAAATGATGCGCGCCACTTTTTCTTCGCTTAAAGCGGACACTGCGCAGGCCACCGCCAAATAGGTTTTGCCTGTTCCCGCAGGTCCAATGCCGAAATTTATCGCATGTGTTTGAATTTTTTGAATATAATGGTTTTGGTTTTTACCCCGTCCTTTGATGAGGAGGCGCGGGGTTTGAATCGGGTTGTGTAATATATCGTCTTCCAGCAAGGCTTTAACTCCCGCATGTTGCAAATAAAGGTGAATTTGTTCGGGGTTCAAGGTTTCATTGGCGGTGGTTTGATATAAATTTTTAAGCAAATGAAACACTTGCATGATGTTGGCTTCTTCACCCAACAAGATGAATTGATGTCCACGTTGGTGGATTTCCACCCCAAAACGTTGCTCAATTTGGTGTAAATGTTGGTTAAATTGACCACACAAATTGGCCAAGCGTTGGTTGTCTATGGGGTCTAATTTGAAATCGTGTTGCGTTGAAGGTGCAGATTTGTTGTTCAAGCTGATGTTCTTATGCCGGCTTCGATTAAAGAGAAGATTAATTTAACAGAATGTAATCTATCATGTTTTGCCCATGTCGCAAAGATGAAATCTTAAATGCTGGTTTCATTAGACCTGTGATTTTTGGCTTTTAGTGCTAACATAGGGCAGAAAATCGCTTAACTTTAGTAGGATAATGTATGTTTGGATTTGGTAAAAAAAAACCCGTGGCCGCACAAGAAACACAGCAAGTTCAACTTGATGAAAACCCTGCTAAAAAAACCTTGTTTTCCCGTTTAAAACAGGGTTTGCAACGCACCCGCAGTCATTTGACCGAAAGTTTAACACAATTGGCCTTGGGCAAAAAGGCGATTGATGAGGAGGTATTGGACGAATTAGAAACCCGTCTCTTGACGGCTGATGTCGGTATTGATGCCACGCAAACGATTATTCAAGCGTTGAGTCGGCAAAAATTAAAAGATTCTGATGCGTTGTTTGCCGCCTTGCAACGTGACATGGTGACAATATTACAACCTGTGGCGCAACCTTTGGTCATTCCCGTGCAGAACAAACCGTTTGTCATTTTGATGATTGGCATCAACGGCGCGGGCAAAACCACCACCATTGGCAAACTGACCCAACGGCTACAACGGCAAGGCAAATCGGTGATGTTGGCCGCAGGCGATACGTTTCGCGCTGCCGCAGTGGAACAATTGAAAGTGTGGGGGCAACGCCACAACGTGCCTGTGATTGCCCAGCACACGGGGGCAGATTCCGCTTCGGTGATTTATGACGCGCTCAGTGCCGCCACGGCTAAAAAAATGGATGTATTGATTGCCGACACCGCAGGGCGGTTGCATACCCAAGACAATTTAATGGCCGAGTTGCAAAAAGTGGCGCGGGTGATGAAAAAAATTGACCCCGAAGCCCCGCATGAAGTGATGTTGGTGATTGATGCCAGCATTGGGCAAAATGCACTCAATCAAGCGGAACAATTTCATCAAGCGATTGGCGTGACGGGTATTACCGTAACCAAATTGGACGGCACAGCCAAAGGCGGGATTTTGTTTGCGATGGCAAAAAAAACAGGCTTGCCGATTCGCTTTATCGGTATTGGTGAAACGGCCAAAGATTTACGCCCTTTTGTGGCCGATGACTTTGTCGCCGCCTTGTTAAATCTTTAATAAAAATAAAAAATTAGCGTATTTTTTGTGATTTTTTGTCACACTTTGTTATTCGTTGTTACAGCGTGGTCACCCATGTGCAATATTTTTAGACTACACTAAACAGAATACGTTTTAATTCATTGTAAAAAGGGGCTGACCATGTGTACGCAAAAAATGATGGGGTTTATTGCGTGTTTGTTTTTGTTAAGCGCACAAGCACAAGGCTTTGATTCAGGCAATGCCCAACAAACCATGATGACATCCAGTGCAAAAGGCGGGATGAAGATTGCGAAAATGAATACGGTTGCGCGTCAAGAAATTGAAGTGGTTATTTTTATCGAAAGTCAACAACCTTCTCAGAGCTGTTATACGGTGGGTTTTGTTAAAAAAGCCGATGAAGCCGCTTTAAAAGCCCGCGTTGTGCAGAAAATTAAACCATCGCAAACCCATAAAAATTTGGCTTTGATTAAAACACCGTATTTTCGTAAACAGAAATAAAGGGCAATGGCTGCCTTTTTATGCTGGAGACACACCATGGGAGGCAGGGAAGCAGGGGATAATGTTTAACCCTCAATCTAAAAAACGGGGCCAATCAATTTTATGCCAAGTGGCTTTTAATTGATTGAACTCACAACGAATTTTCTCACACAATGCGGGTACAGGTGCGGCTTCACCTTGTCTAGTAGCGGTTTCTAACTCAAAAGCCGCTTCTCCCAAACGTACCGCCCCTACATTGCGCGATTCCCCTTTTAACGCATGTGCCACCCGCTCTAATTTTGGCAAAGCACTGATAACATCGCCCGCGCCCAATTGGGTTAATTCAGCCACTTGCTCTTCTGTTTGGGCTAAAAAGGTGTCAACTAATTTCAATAATAACATTGAATTGCCCATTACAATATGGCGCAAATGGGCTTGGTCAAACAAGATGGGTTCATTTTTGTCCGTTTGTCTCATTGTTTGGTTTTCAAGGTTGTCATCATCAAGCAAACACACTGTTTCATGACCGTTCATGGTCAACGGCGCAGGGCTAACGCTCACCGCTTTATGGCCACAGAAATTGGCCAAAGCATCCATCACATCACGAATTTTGAATGGCTTGGCAATATAATCGTCCATACCCGATTTTAAACATTGCTCAGCATCGCTTTGCATCGCATTGGCGGTCATGGCGACAATGGGTACATGGTTGCCCGTTTTTTGTTCCAAACGGCGAATGGTGCGGGTGGCCTCCAAACCGTCCATCACGGGCATTTGCATGTCCATAAACACCAAATCAAAAGGGTCACGCGACAAGGCGTTAACCGCCTCTTGACCATTGATAACACGGGTGACATGAACTTTAAAATTTTGCAGAATATTCAAGGCAACGAAAAAATTGACTTCGTGGTCTTCGGCCAATAACACTTTAACCGCAGGGTAGTTTACCGCCAAATTGCTGATATCCACATCACAACGGGCGGATGATTTATTGATGTCCAACCATTTGATGGGTTTGTGTTTAACATAAGCGGCGTATAAAACTTCTAAACTGTGGCGCAAAGCAGTTAAACGCAATGGTTTGGGCAACAAACTGGAAATACCTGCACGAATTAATTCTTCGTGTGAACCGATGTTTTTGTCTGATGACAACAACACCTGACACAAGGGCGGTTGCGCTTTTTGGGCCAATCGTTTGGTGGCCAACACCATGCCATTCATGTCAGACATCAGATAATCCGACAACAACAGCCAAAAAGGGTCATCAGAGGCTTGAACTTTGTCCAAACGCGCCAAAGCTTGCTCACCATTTTCCACCGTTTCACAACGCAAACCAAGGTTACTCAATTGCTCTTCGACAATAAAGCGGTTTAACGGGTCATTGTCCACCAACAACACCCGTGAACCCGTAATGTCAGCGCGTGGCAACTGGTGGTCAATATCATCGGCATTATCAATATCCACCAATGGCAACGGCAAAACAAAACTGAAAGTAGAGCCTTGATCCACTTGGCTTTTGACTGAAATTTTACCGTTCATCATTTTGACCAATTCTTTGGTGATGCTCAAACCCAAGCCCGTGCCACCAAATTTGCGGGTGGTTGACGCATCGGCTTGGTTGAATTTGCCAAAAATGCATTTGATTTTTGACGGCTCAATGCCAATGCCTGTGTCTTTGATTTGGACTTCAATCAAGCTGGCACCGTGTTGGTGGCCGATGCAATCAATATTGATCAACACATGGCCTTGATGGGTAAACTTGATTGCATTGCCCACCAAATTGAGTACAATTTGCCGAATACGGCTGGCATCGGCGTAAAAACCATGAGGTGTATCAGGCACATAGCGAATCAATAACTGGATGTCTTTGTTTTCCGCCGTGCTGTGCAATAAATTTCTGACATCAATCACCACCGCTTCTAAATCAAACGGCGCAGGTTCCAACGACAATTTGCCTGCTTCGATTTTGGAAAAATCCAAAATATCGTTGAGCAAGGTCAGCAAAGATTGGGCAGACGATGCAATGGTGGTGGCGTATTCGCGTTGGCGCGCATCCAATCTTGATTGCAACAGCAATTCAGTCATGCCAACCACACCGTTCATCGGGGTGCGAATTTCGTGGCTCATGTTGGCTAAAAAGGAGCTTTTGGCTTTGGCGGCGGCTTCAGCATCTTCTTTGGCTTTTTGTAAAGCTTCTTCGGCTTGTTTGTGGGCGGTGATGTCGCGCCCCACTGCTTGGGCTTCAATCAATACACCGTCATCATCAAACAAAGCGCGTTCAATCCATTGTTGATAACGGATGTGACCATCGGGCATGGTGATGCTGCATTCGGTGCTTGCCGTGGGATTGTCTTGAGTCAACGTATTGATTTTTGATCGAATATCGTTATTAAACAAAGGCATGATGCCAAGGGTCAATAAGGTGGCTTCGCTTTCTCCAAAATAGCGGCAATAGGCTTGGTTGACGAAAGTCAGCGTGCCATCAGGGGCAAAACGACAAATTAAATCGGTTTGGTCTTGGACAATTGCACGGTATTGGCGTTCGCGGTTGCGCAAAATTTCTTCGGTGGCCAAACGCTGGCGTTCGATTTCTCGAATCATGATACTGGAAATCACATATAAGCCCATGATGCCCAATGCGATAAAAACATAGATGATGCCGCCTGTTTGAGTGAGTTCTTTTTTTTTGTCATCAAAAAAGCCTTTATTAACATAGGCCTGAATAGACCAAACCGATCCGGGCAAAGGGTCGCTAAAAGCCAGAATATATTTGCTGTCGGCTTTTGTATAGTTTATGAATGTATTGCGGGCTTCGTCGTCTAAATGGCTTAAATAATCCGTTTCACTGACTTCAATTATGCCATTATTCACGTTGGTGAGAAAAAAACTCAGGCGCGCTTTTTGATTCCATAAAGATAAGGTTTCAGAAAGCAATTCAGGCGATAAACTTAAACAGAATACACCGCCATTAAAATCCAAATTGACTAAAATATTGAAATAGTCTGACCAACCATTGCTAAAAATTTGCAGTGTTTGGCGGCCTTCTGTAATAAAACGTTGAAAATCATCTAATTCAGCTTGTTGCAAATAAGCGGTGTGTGAGCCTGCAATCACTTTTCCTTTGCTGTCAGTCAGGGTAAAGCCTTTAATTTTAGAGAATTTTTGCCGTAAATGGCGGTTAAGTTCTTCAATATCAGGCTCATGACCAAACTGAATGATATTTTCAATTAACCTTTTTTCTTCATGAATGAATTGGGTGCTTTGTTGTTTTTTCAAACTGATAAGTTTATCAACTTCTTCCACCAAATGATGGATGTATTCATTGGCATCGCCAGTGATATTGGTTCTGAAATCTTCATAGCGGTCAACGGATGACCAAATTAATATACCTCCGATAACAAACAGGCTGATCGCAGAGAAAATGAGAATGAGATGTTTATGGTTCATATGATCGACTAACGCTGTTACATGCGAAAACCTGTTAACTTATTATTTTGGGTTGCAATTCAGCACAGACTATACCAACTCATTGGATTGCATGGTTCAAACGCGCTATTTTTTCAAGCCATCAGCCGCTTTTTTAATACAGCGACTTTCGATTTCAGTACAGGCGATAACACATGAGCGCATACCTTCCATTTGTACCCGTTGATTTTGACAACTGTTGGTACACAATTGGCGCATTTGCATACACTGTTGCGCTACTTTTTGTGCTTGTATGGCTGATTGGGCATTCACCATTTGTGACCAATACACTGTCAACAGAATGGCAGTTAATTTTACAATTGCTTTAAAATGCTGATACAGCATAAGGGGCTCCTTATATTTTTGAATAACACACTTTGAACGAGATAGGGTTGTTTTATTATTTAGAGACAAACAGGGCTTTATTGATTTTTTTCTTGATGATTGGCATTGTCAATACAGTATTTATATTTGGCCGTACATATGCGGTCTAAACAGGTTAAAATCAGTTTATGGTCTTTTTGGGTACGGCATTGTTCCTGACAAGACAAATATTGCAACATACAAGCGCGGGTGGCTTTGGTTAAACTGTCAGCCGAAACAGCCGATTGCCATAACAATAATAATGCCAAGGCTTTGAGTGCTTTGTGCTGTGTTTTTATGGACATAAAAAATTGATTCAACATAAATTGCATCCTTATAATTTCCTTCTGATTAATCACAGGTTATACTGCACGGGCTACTCAATATTCAATCCACAACTGACGGTTTAACCATGCGAGTTTTATTTGTTACACCAGAAATCTATCCCTTAATGAAAATAGGGGGGTTGGGCGATGTTTGTCACAGTTTACCCACTGCGATGCGAGCCATTGGCTTGGATGTGCGCGTGCTGATTCCGGGCTATCCCCGTGTACTGGCCTTGCCCGACATCCAGTCGACAGGCATCCAGCTCACATTAGAAAAGCATCTGGTGGCGGATATTCTCACCGCCTTGCTACCCGACAGCAACGTGCCGCTTTATATTATTGATTGCCCTGATTTATACCGACGTGCAGGCACGGCGTATCACGACACTGACGGCAACGAATGGCCAGATAACGCCTTGCGTTTTGCCTATTTATCCAAAGCGGCGGCTTTGCTGGCACTGAATGGTTTAGATTTTGTTCCCGACATCATCCATTGCAATGATTGGACAACGGGCTTGGTCGGTGCGTTTTTATATCAACTTCAGCCAACGCATTCCATCAAACTGATGATGAGCATTCACAACCTTGCCCATCAAGGGTTGTATCCCAGCGCGTTAATTGAAGAACTGGATTTATCGTGGACGCATTTTACCATAGAAGGATATGAATATAATGGCCTACTTTCATTTATGAAGGCAGGCCTTTTTTATGCTGATTGGATCACCACCGTCAGCCCCACTTATGCCAAAGAAATTTGCACCGAACGCTATGGCCATGGTTTACAAGGGGTTTTGCAACAAAAAACCGCTATAACCACAGGCATACTCAACGGCATTGATTTAAACGTGTGGAATCCAGAAATTGACCCGCACATCAAACAAAATTACAACACCTTCAACCTGAACAAAAAACAACGCAACAAAAAAATCTTGCAAAAACAGTGGTCTATGACCGTTGATGAAAACATCCCGATGTTGGCGGTTATCAGCCGCTTGGTGCATCAAAAAGGCTTGGATTTGATTTTAGACATTGCCGCCGACATCTTGCACGAAGGCGCGCAACTGGTGTTTTTGGGCATAGGTGAAGCCGAATTGGAGCAACGCTTACGCCAATTGCAAAAACAACACCCCAAAAGTGTTGGCTTGACTTTGGCCCATGATGAAGCGTTGGCACATCAAATTGAAGCGGGCGCGGATATTTTTCTCATGCCCTCTCGTTTTGAACCTTGTGGCTTAAATCAACTGTACAGTATGCACTACGGCACTTTGCCGTTGGTGCGCAAAACGGGCGGTTTGGCCGATTCAGTCATCGACACCACGCCCGCCCATTTGAATGACAAAACCGCCACGGGCTTTGTGTTTGCCGAAGAAGACCCACAGCAATTATTGCACTGCATTCAACGGGCGTTGTTGGTCTATCGTGACAAAAAAACATGGCGCAAAATTCAAAAAACCGCGATGGACAAAGAGGTCAGTTGGGAAAACAGTGCAGAACAATACATTCAATGTTATCGCCAATGCTTGGCAGAAGAATAGCGATAAAAAAACGGAATAATCTCTGCATCAACGGCACTTTTGAGCGAAAACAATGAAACTTTGGTTTTTAATTCCCCTTTTATGCTGGCCATGGCGGGTGGCCAGCGATGAATTGCCCAACATGGGCAGTTCGGCAGACAGCCTCATCAGCCAAACCCAAGAAAAAGAAATCGGCGAAGCGGTGTTGCGCAGGTTACGCCAACAAAACGAAACCCTTGACGATTTAGAAGTGGACAACTACCTCAACAGCTTGGGTTACAAGCTGGTGTCCAACAGCAACAACCCCACGTTTCCCTTCACTTTTTTCGCATTGAAAGACAAACAAATCAATGCGTTTGCCACGGTTGGCGGCTTTATCGGCGTGAATGCAGGCTTGATTTTACACACCCGCAGCGAAAGCGAGCTGGCGGCGGTGATGGCGCACGAAATTTCCCACGTCACCCAACGCCACATCAACCGCACGGTGGAAGCGATGAGCAACCTCTCCGTGCCGATGATGGCCGCTTTATTGGCGGCTGTGGCCGTGGCTTCCAAAGATGTGGCCGTAGGGCAAGCGGCGGCGGCCACTGTGATGGCCAGCGCGGTGCAAATGCAGATTAATTTCACCCGTTCCCATGAAAAAGAAGCCGACCGCGTGGGCATGGAGGTGTTGGCGCAATCCGGTTTTGACCCCCACAGTATGCCCGACTTTTTTCAAGAATTACAAGACAATAGCCGTTATGCGGGGGCGGTTCCTGAATTTTTGCGCTCCCATCCTTTGACCACCGACCGCATCGCTGAATCCAAATCATTGGCTGACCGTCATCCCAAAATCATGGCGCATGACAGTGCTCAATATCAATTGGTGCGCGCCAAAGTGCTGATCAAAACCACCGATAATTTAGCGCATCAAATCAAAGCCTTAAATAATTCTTTGCAAACAGGCAAATTCCGCGATGAACGTGCCGTGCGTTATGCGTTGGTCTTGGCTTTATTGGACAGCGGGCAAACCGACGGTGTGCAAGGCCATTTGGATTGGTTGCAACAAAATGACGGTGATAGGGTGGTGTATTATTTGGCGCAAGCGCGGCTGAAATTGTTGACCAAAGAGCTGGAGAGCGCGAAAAGCATTTATCAACACGCGCTCAGTCTTTACCCCAATGACAGCTTGCTCAGCATGGCTTATAGTCAACTTTTGGTGCAAGAACAACAGCCTGCGAATGCATTGGCGATTTTGTTGCAACTTAAACCTTATGTCCAATCCTACCAGCAACCTGATTTTTATTGGTTGTTGGCCAAGGCACAACAGGGCGCGGGACAACAAGGCGAGGCGCACGGCGCGTTGGCCAGCCATTATCAACTCAAAGGCCAAACCAAAACAGCGATTGAGCAATTGGAACAAGGCTTGGCCTTGCCTGATTTGGATTTTTATCTCAAGTCAAAATTGGAAGCGCAGTTGCAACAAATGCAAGAGCTGTTGGCACAAGAACAAGAAAGCGATGAAAAAGAAGAAAATTTCCAATCCCGATGATGAAATCATCGCTTTAGAGCCTGAATTGTTGGTTCAACAACAAGCGGTTTATACTTTATTGTCGCAACTGGTGCGGCAACTGGATGTTTGCAGTTGCCGTTTGTGGCCAGAATTATTAAATCAAGCGGCTATTTTTGATTTATTAGAACAATGGATTCTTGACAATCGGCGGGTTAAAATACGGTTATTGGTGCAACAAGCGGATGTATTGGCCAAACAAGGCCATTATTTATTGAATTTACACCAGCGTTTGCCCAGTTTTATTGAATTTCGCCAACTCACGCCCGAACAACCGCGTATTTTTGAGCAATTTATATTGATTGACAACAATGCCTTGCTTTATCAAGCCCATATAGACAGCAATAAACTCAGCCTCAGTTTAGACCATCCGCGTTGGGTTAGGCAATTAAAACAACAGTTTAACCTGCTGTGGCAGGATGCGCAACCCAGTCCTTATTTGCGGAAACTCATTTTATAATGTCGAATTCTGATTTTTTACTGCAAAATTTAAACATTGCCCAACGCCAAGCGGTCAGCGCGCCCTTAGCCCACACGTTGGTGTTGGCGGGGGCGGGCAGTGGCAAAACACGGGTGTTGATTCAACGCATGGCATGGCTGATTCACACTGAACGACAATCACCATTTCAATTATTGGCGGTGACTTTCACCAACAAAGCCGCCAAAGAAATGCAACGGCGTTTGCAACAGGTGTTGAACATCAAACCCCAAGCGTTATGGGTGGGTACGTTTCACGGCATTGCCCATCGCCTGTTGCGCCGCCATTACGCACAAGCCCATTTGCCCGCAGGTTTTCAGATTCTGGACAACCAAGAGCAATACAACATGGTGCGGCGCGTACTGAAGCACACAAATTTAGATGAAAAAGAATGGCCGCCGCGCCAAGTGCAAAGCCATATTAACCAGCAAAAAGAGGGGGGCTTTTATCCTGAACAAGTGGAGACTGGCAACGGTTATCACAGTCAAACCCTGCTCAAACTCTATCACCACTATCACAGCCTGTGTCAGCAAAGCGGTTTGCTTGATTTTGCCGATTTATTGTTGCGCGCTTATCTGTTATGGCGCGACAACCCCGAATTATTGGCGCAATACCAACAACGGTTTGCCCATGTGTTGGTGGATGAGTTTCAAGACATCAACCCCATGCAATACCGCTGGTTAAAATTGCTGGCACAACACAACCGTGTGTTTGCCGTTGGCGATGATGACCAATCCATTTATGGCTGGCGCGGTGCAGACCTGGCACATATCCACCGTTTTCAACAAGATTTTCAACCCAATCAATTGGTTAAACTGGAACAAAATTACCGCTCCACGGGAATGATTTTGGCGGCGGCCAACGGTTTGATTGCGCAAAACCGCCAGCGTTTGGGCAAAAATTTATGGACGCAAGCGGGTGAAGGCGCGCCAATTTATTTATACCAAGCCTACAATGATTTAGATGAAGCGGGCTTTATCGCCGACAAATTACAGGCCTGTGCAACACAATACGGCGGCTATCAACACTGCGCCGTGTTGTACCGCGTCAATGCCCAATCGCGGGTGTTGGAAGAAGCCTTGTTGAAACGCAACATCCCTTATCGCATTTACGGCGGTTTGCGCTTTTATGAACGGGCAGAAATCAAAGACGCGCTGGCGTATTTGCGGCTGTTGGCCCATGTGGATGACGATTTGGCTTATGAACGGGTGGTGAACTTTCCGCCACGCGGCATTGGCAAGACCACCGTTGAAACGGTGCGCGCCCATGCCCGCCGTCACGGCTGTTCGCTGTGGCAGGCAACGACCGCTTTATTGGGCAATGCCGGTTTGTCCGCCCGCGCAGGGCAAGCATTGGCCAAGTTTCAACAACTCATCCAAAACTTAAAACAACGGGATTTAACCTTGGATGAGTTGGCTCAAACGGTGATAGAGCAGACGGGTTTAATCGCCTATTATCAAAAGAAAAGGGGCGAAAAAGAAGAGATGCGGCTGGAAAACTTGGCCGAGTTGGTGCGTGCCTGCCATCAGTTTAGCGCGCAATATGAAGAGGATTTGCCGCTGTTGTCGGCTTTTTTAACCCATACGGTGTTGGAAGCGGGCGAAGCAGGTCAAGGAACAGTGCAAGGCGTGCAGTTGATGACGTTGCACATCGCCAAGGGCTTGGAATTTCCGCTGGTGTTTTTGTGTGGTTTGGAGGAAAACTTGTTTCCCCATCAATTGGCGTTGGCCGAACTCAACGGGCTGGAAGAAGAGCGTCGCCTGTGTTATGTCGGCATCACCCGCGCCATGCGCCAGTTGTATTTAAGTTATGCCCAAGCCCGCTGTCTGCACGGCATGGAAAGTCACAGCCGTCCTTCACGGTTTATCAGCGAGATTCCCATCGGCGTGCTTGAGCCTGTGCATTTGTCCAGTGCGCATCAAACGGTTTATCGAAACCATAACCCTTAAAAAAGTGCGTTACCCATACCCATGTTGATTGAAATACGTTATCATGGCGCACCCGCCATGACAAAAACACACAAACAGTGTTGTTTATTGGCAAAGGCTGTCAAACGTTTTTGGTTCTTTTAGAGGAGTTTCCCATGTCCGCAAAACACCCTATTGTTTCTATCACGGGGTCATCTGGCGCAGGTACCACCACGGTTAAACGTGCTTTAGAATACATTTTTGGTCATCACAGCATTCATTCTGTGGTGGTTGAAGGTGACAGCTTCCACCGTTATGACCGCGTGTCAATGAAAAAAGCGATTGCTGATGCTGAAAAAGAAGGCAGACATGATTTCAGTCATTTTGGCTCTGAAGCCAACTTGTTTGCTGAACTTGAAAACTTATTCAAACAATACGGTGAAACAGGCACAGGCAAAAAACGTTATTATGTTCACAGCGACGAAGAAGGCGCGGCCTTGGGCGGTTATAAAGCAGGCACGTTTACCCCTTGGGAAGAGATTCCCGCCAACACCGATCTGTTGTTTTATGAAGGGTTACACGGTGGCGTGGTCGATAAAGCGGCAGGCGTTAATGTGGGTCAGTGGGTGGATTTATTCATCGGTGTGGTTCCCAGCATCAACCTAGAATGGATTCAAAAAATCAGCCGTGACTGCAAAGAGCGCGGTTATTCGCCCGAAGTGGTGACCGACACTATTTTGCGCCGTATGCCCGATTATATCAATTATATCGTGCCACAATTTCAACACACCCACATCAACTTCCAGCGCGTGCCATTGGTGGACACCTCCAACCCCTTTATCGCCCGCGACATCCCCACTGCGGATGAAAGTTTGATTGTGATTCGTTTCAATAAATTCCGCAATGAAACCAATTATCAATATTTGCTCAGCATGTTGCAAGGCTCATTCATGTCACGGCCCAATACCTTGGTGGTGCCGGGCAGTAAAATGCAGTTTGCGATGGAATTGATTTTAACCCCGATTATCACCAAACTGATTGAAAACGCTAGAAAATAACCGCTAAAACCAAAGCCAGTGAACGCTGGCTTTCCCCAATTCTCTGCGCCACTTTACGGTTTACGGTTATTTCACGCATGGGCAGAAAAAATCAACAAAATCAACATGATATTCAGTTTTTAACAGAACTGTTGCTCTTGCTCAAACTCAACATGCCGCTGGATGACGCGCTGAAATTTTTACAACAGGCGCAAGACCAACCACGCTTAAGCCAGTTTGTCAACCCAATTCAACACGCTGTGGCCAGCCAAAGCCGCTTCAGCAGCGCGTTGAGCAAACAAGCCCATTGGCCTGATTTTCTGCGTCAATTGTTGCTCAATTACGAACAAGAACACGATCTCATCACGGGTTTGGAAAAAATCTTGCACTATCGCCAACAAATTGAAGCCAACAACCGCCAATTCATGCAACGGTTGCGCGCCCAATGGGCCTATTCTTTGTTGTTGTTTTTGTTGTGCATTTTCATCGCAAGCCTGTTGATGAACAGCGCATTGCCGACATGGACCCCCGTTCTTTTTGATGCCAGCTTGTGGATTAAAAATAATTTAAAAATCATAACCTTAACCTTACTGGCGGTGGTTTTATATTATCTGTACGGCTGTCGCAACCAAGGCACAGCGTTTTGGTTGGCGCGTTGGTGGGCAAATTTTCAGCTTTTTTTGCCCACGGGAAAAATCCAGCGCGATGAGCAATTGATTCGCGCTTTATACACATGGCAGTTGGCGCGCCACCAATCTTTGCCCGAAATTTTCAGCGCATTGCAAGCGGCAACCCACAACGCCGCCTATGCGTGGTTGTTTGCGCAAATTAAACACCAATTGCAACAAGGCCATGATTTATCACAGATTTTACCCTGCTATCCGCGTTTATTGCCCGCTAAATTCCGCGCTTTTCTGCTGTTGCAAACCCAGCAACCCAACAGCGATGTGCTGACCCCTTTGATACACGTTTACCGTCAACCATGCGAATTGAACATTTTTTGCCGTTGATTTTTGTCTGTCAGCTCAACACGGTTTGGGCGTTTTATCAATGGACGGCGGGCGAACACCAGCTTGAACTGCGTGGCTTGGTGCGCGCTGTTGCCAGCCAAGAACATCAAAACCAGCACCACGGCCAATGGGCGGCTGACCTTCGTTGGCTGGCCGATTATCACAATGACAACACCGCTATTGAACTGCATTGGCTCAACCATTCAAAATCAGAGCTTGCTTTATTGGGGCGCAACCCGCAGGCCAGGGCCACACCATACCATTGACCGCTGGCCATCGGCTATCAACAACCCGCATTCAGCCTAAAATTAGGGCGGCAAGCCATCAATTTGGCCAGCACTTATTATTTTAGCCCCAACGATTTTTTTGCCCCGTTCACTGCGGACACATTTTATCGGGAATATAAAGCGGGGGTGGATGCGGTGCGGCTGGACATCAATCTTGGCACCTTGTCACAACTGACTTTGATTGGCGCGTTGACTTATGATGAAGCGCGGTTTAACTCTGAACGCAATCGCTCTGTTGCGCGGCTGAACACCAGCGTGGGCTTATGGCAAGTGGCAGGGTTGCTCGGGCATGTTGAACAATACAACCATTGAGCGCGTTCGGGCGTTACCCACTCAGCTTGACTTTGGAATGGCGGCAATTTTTCTAAATCACTTTAGAAAACCGTTGGTTGCTTTGTTTGAGATAAGCATCAAACACCATACAGATGTTGCGAATCAACAAGCGGCCTGCGGGCAAGACGGTGATTTTTTGATCATCAAATGTCAGCAATCCATCGTTTTGCAAGGTCTGCAATGCGGGCCAAACATCATGAAAATGGCTTTTGAAATCAATAGCATATTTTTGTTCAATTGCGGGTATGTGCAATTGAAAATGGCAAATCAACTGGGTGATGACGGCGCGGCGTAAAATGTCTTCATCGGTCAAGGCAATACCGCGAAACACGGCCAATTCGTTGTTGTCGATGGAACGGTAATAATCGTCCAGCGTTTTGTAATTTTGGCTGTAGCTGTTGGCAACTTTGCCAATCGAAGTCACGCCAAAAGCGATTAAATCGCAATCGGCATGGGTGGCATAGCCTTGGAAATTGCGGTATAAACTGCCTTCGCGTTGGGCTTGTGCCAGCTCGTCATCGGGTTTGGCAAAGTGATCCATGCCTATGTACACATAGCCTGCCGCAGTCAAGTGTTCGATGGTGTGTTGCAAAATGCTGAGTTTTTCACTTGCCAAGGGCAGTTGGTTTTCATTGATGCGCCGTTGTGGTTTGAACAGTGTGGGCAAATGGGCGTAGTTGAACACTGAAATGCGGTCAGGGTTGGCTTTGATGACTTTTTCCAAAGTGCGCAAAAAGCGGGCGGCGGTTTGCAAGGGCAGGCCGTAAATCAAGTCAACGCTGATGGATTTAAATTGATGATCCCGCGCCGCATCAATGATGGCCATGGTTTCGCTTTCACTTTGAATGCGATTGACGGCCTGTTGTACTTTGGGGTCAAAATCTTGTAAACCTAAACTCAAGCGGTTAAACCCCAGTTCACGCAATAATTTAATGGTGTCGGCTTTGGCTTCGCGTGGGTCAATTTCAATTGAATATTCGCCCAAATCATCATCGCGTAAGCGAAAATAGCGGCGGGTGTTGTCCATCAAATAGCGCATTTCGTCATGGCTGATAAACGTGGGTGTGCCGCCACCTAAATGCAATTGATTGACCATTCTGTCGTTATCAAATAATTCGCTTTGCATGGCCAATTCTTTGACCACCCGTTGCAAATAGGGCATGGATTTGCGGCGGTCTTTGGTGGCGATTTTGTTGCAGGCGCAATAAAAACACACGGTGTCACAAAAGGGGATGTGAAAATACAGCGACAACGCTTGTTTGTGGACATTGCTGGCCGCTGCTTTTTCTTTGTAGGCGGCAACGTTGAAATCTTCGCTAAATTGTACTGCCGTGGGATATGAGGTGTAGCGCGGCCCTGCTTTGTCGTAACGTTTTAATAAATCAAGGTTAAACAGAATGGCTTGTTCCATGGTACTTCGCCAGATTCGAGTGAAGGAAAGAGACACCCAAGGTGTCTCTGACATATTAGGCTTGTTTTTGGGCGGCGATTTCTTGGCGAACCAAATCCATATCTAAACTTTTTGCTTTTTTAATCACGTCAATCAGGTTATTTTTAGTTAAACTGCCCGGTTGTTGAAAAATAATAATATCATCGCGGAAAATCATCAACGTCGGAATAGAGCGAATTTGGAAATTGTTCGCCAATTGCTGTTCCTCTTCGGTATTGATTTTGGCAAACACCACATCAGAATACATATTTGACACCGCTTCAAACGTGGGGGCGAACGAACGACACGGCGCGCACCATGGCGCCCAAAAATCAACCAACACCATGCTGTGGCTATTAATGGTTTGTTCAAAATTGTCTAAGGTTAATTCAACTGTTGCCATAGTATGCTCCTTGCTGTCAATAAAAAAAGGGATAGTCGCATTATATCGACTTGCTGGGCGAATATCATCCTTAAGTTTGTCCTTATATTCACTTCTTTTGCCGATTTAAATCAATATTCAATTGAGTTTTTAAGGTTAATTCCGTATGATTTTGCTCATCTTAAGGATTGTGTTCAACCGCACACATCCCCATATTGGCAAACATTTAATCTTGGAGCAACGTTTATGGCCGTCACTTTAACTGAAAAAGCCGCTCAACATGTCAAAAAATTCATCCAAAACCGTGGCAAAGGCGTGGGTCTGCGCGTTGGGGTGAAAACCAGTGGTTGTTCAGGCATGGCTTATGTGTTGGAATTTGCGGATGTCATTGCCGATGATGACCAAGTGTTTGAATCTCATCAAATAAAAGTATTGGTTGACCCCAAAAGCATGGTGTATTTAGATGGCACAGAGCTGGATTTTGTCCGCGAAGGCCTAAACGAAGGCTTTCAATTCAACAACCCCAATGCCGCCCACCAATGTGGTTGCGGCGAAAGCTTCACGGTATAACCATGGCGTTGACAGACAACCACTTTGCTTTGTTTGATATGGCGGCAAGTTTCGACCTTGACCTTAAACAACTGGCAACGGCTTATCGGCAACTGCAAAGCCAATACCACCCTGATAAATTCGCCCACAGCGATGACCGCCAACGCCGCTGGGCCGAACAAACCGCCGCACAAATCAACGAAGCCTATCAAACCTTGAAAAACCCATTGAGCCGTGGACGGTATTTATTGGCTTTGCAAGGTCAACCCTTGGATGACAGCCACAACCCGCGCATGGACAGCGTGTTTTTAATGCAACAACTGACCTTGCGCGAACAACTCGACCAATTAGCCAAACACCAAAATGACCAACTGACTGATTTTAATAGACAATTAGAACAATCCGTGCGCGCATTGGTCAACGACATCAGCCAAAATTTTGCCCATAATGATTTAAATCAAGCCAAACAAAACATTTATAAATTACACTTTTTCAATCGTTTACAACAAGATGCTCTCACTTTGGCCGACCAATTTGATGATTAATTATGCCCTTATTACACATTTTTGAACCGGGACAAACCGCCGCGCCCCATCAACACCGATTAGCCGCAGGCATTGATTTAGGCACAACCAATTCCTTGATTGCCACGGTCAGAAGCGGTTTGGCACAAACGTTGGGCAATGAACAAGGCCAACATTTATTGCCGTCAGTGGTGCATTACACCGCCGATGGCCAACACGACATCGGCTTTGCCGCCAAACACAACGCCAGCCGTGACCCGCTCAACACCATTGTATCGGTCAAACGGCTGTTGGGGCGCGGCATCAACGACATCAAAAAACTGGGCAATCCACTGCCCTATGATTTTGTCAACACCGAATCCGGTATATTGCAAATTCACACCGTACAAGGCGACCTCAGCCCCGTGCAGATTTCTGCTGACATTCTCAACCACCTTAAACGCCGCGCCATCGATACTTTGGGCGGCGAATTGGCGGGCGTGGTCATCACCGTTCCCGCCTATTTTGACGACGCGCAACGCCAAGCCACCAAAGATGCGGCCAAACTGGCGGGTTTATCGGTGTTGCGCTTGCTCAACGAACCCACCGCCGCCGCCGTCGCCTATGGCTTAGACCAAAAAGCCCAAGGCGTGTTTGCCATTTACGATTTGGGTGGCGGCACGTTTGACATTTCCATTTTGCGCTTGCAACGCGGCGTGTTTGAAGTGATGGCCACGGCGGGCGATTCCGCGTTGGGCGGCGATGATTTTGACCAAGCGATTGGCCGCTGGCTGATGCAACAAGCGGGCATTCCCGATGATGCCAACCACCACCATTTGCGCAGTTTATTGACCACTGCTTGCCAACTCAAAGAAGCGTTGACCGACAGCAAGCGCGTACCCGTGCAGATTGATTTAGACTGCTACCAATGGCGAGGCGAGTTGACGCGCCAGCAACTGCATGAAATGGTTGATCCTTTGATTAAAAAAAGTTTAAAACCCTGCAAACGCGCCTTGCGCGATGCAGGCATTGATAAAAGCGATTGTGATGAAGTGGTGATGGTGGGCGGCTCAACCCGTATGCCACGGGTGCGTGAATTGGTCGGCCAATTTTTTGAATGTCAACCCCACGTTGACATCGACCCTGATAAAGTGGTGGCCATTGGCGCGGCAATTCAAGCCGATATTTTGGTGGGCAATAAACCTGACAGCGACATGCTGTTGCTGGATGTCACACCCTTGTCGTTGGGCATGGAAACCATGGGCGGCTTGGTGGAAAAAATCATTCCGCGCAACACCACCTTGCCTGTCAGCCGCGCCCAAGATTTCACCACATTCAAAGACGGCCAAACCGCGATGGCGATTCATGTGGTGCAAGGCGAACGCGAATTGATCACGGACTGCCGTTCTTTGGCGCGCTTTGAATTGCGCGGCATTCCACCGATGGTGGCGGGGGCGGCGCGTATTCGTGTGACTTATCAAATTGATGCGGATGGTTTGCTCAGCGTTTCAGCGCGTGAAGAAATCACCGGATTGCACAGCGACATCACGGTTAAACCGTCTTATGGCTTGGCAGACAGTGAAATTGAACGTATGCTCAAAGAAGCCAATGCCCAAGCGGCAAAAGATGCCACATTGCGCAGGTTGCGCGAACAGCAAGTGGAAGCCGACCGCGTCATCAACGCATTGCGTTCCGCGCTCAAAGCCGATGGCAAACACTTGTTGCATCAAGATGAATTCAGCCGCATTAACACCTGTTTGGGCTTGTTGTTGCAGGCAATGCGCGGCACAGACGTGCAAGCAATCAAGCAAGCGATTGACAACTTAGACGCAGAAACGCGCACTTTTGCCGCCCGCCGTATGGATGTCGGCATCCGCCGTGCGATGCAAGGGCAAAAAATAAGCGCGTTTGCAGGAGAATAACATGCCACAATTGGTGATATTGCCCCATGAAGAACGGTGTCCTGAAGGCGCGGTGTTTGAAGCGGAGGCGGGTGCGACTATTTGCGATGCCTTGCTGGACAACGGCATTGAAATTGAACATGCCTGCGAAAAATCCTGTGCTTGCACCACCTGCCATGTGATTGTGCAGGAAGGCTTTGATTCGCTTAACGAATTGTCTGAGCTGGAAGAAGACATGTTGGACAAAGCATGGGGTTTAGAGCCTGAATCCCGCTTGAGTTGCCAAGCCCTGATTGGCGATGAAGATTTGGTGATTGAATTGCCCCGTTATACCCTCAACCAAGTGAGCGAACACCACGGATGAACATGAATTTATTGGACATTTTAAGCTGTCCTGTCTGCAAAGGAAGGGTGGAATACCACAAAAATACCGCAGAAATCCAATGCCCACGCTGTCGAAAAGCCTATCCGATAGTGGACGACATTCCTGTGATGATACAAGAGCAGGCGCGCATCATAACCCGCGAAGAATCAGAAAACCCGCGCTAAACCTGATCGGGCAAAAACAAAAGCAATAATTCATTCAAAAATTGCAAGCCTTGGGCGGTTGGACACAACTGGCTTTGACTGGGTTTAAGCCAGCCTTTGGCTTGGGCTTGCAATAAAGAGGTTTGAATTTGTGCCGGCTTTAAACCCGTGCGCTGGGCAAACCACGCCAGCGGCACGCCATCGGTCAAGCGCAACGCATTGAGCATGAATTCCAATGGCAAATCTTGGCTTGCAACCGCTTGATAATCCACACGATACTTGAGTAAATAAGCTTGTGGCGAACGTGGATTTTGATAGCGCAACACCTGTCCTTCGGCGGTGGTGATTTTGCCGTGCGCACCCGCGCCCAACGCCAGATAATCGCCAAATTGCCAATAATTCAAATTGTGGCGACAACGCAACGCGGGTTGGCGCGCATAAGCTGAAATTTCATAGGCTTGATAACCGCTCTGCCCTAACAAGGCTTGCCCTGCGCTTTGGATTTCCCACGCCAAATCCTCATCAGGCAAGGCAGGCGGTTGTTGATAAAACAAGGTGTTAGGCTCTAATGTCAATTGATACCACGACAGATGCGGCGGCTGAAATTCTAAAGCCTTGCGTAAATCAGCCAACGCTTGGGCAACGCTTTGCTGGGGCAAGGCAAACATCAAATCCAAATTAAAGCTATCAAAACCAACCGCTTGCGCCATTTCAATCGCGGCAATCGCTTGTTGGTTATCGTGCGCCCGCCCCAAAGCACGCAATTTGTCATCGGCAAAACTTTGAATCCCCAATGACAAACGGTTGACACCCGCCTGTTTAAAGCCTGCAAATTTGGCTTGATCCGCGCTGTTGGGGTTGGCTTCTAACGTGATTTCCGCCCCCGCTTGGATAAACAAATGGGCGCGCAACTGTGACAACACCGCGTCCATCGCTTCAACCGAAAACAGGCTGGGTGTGCCGCCGCCGATGAACACCGTTTGCACCGTGCGTCCCCAAACCAGCGGCAAATGCGTTTGCAATTCTGCCAGCAATTGCTGGCTGTAGGCTTGTTCGGGTATTGGCTCTGTGATGCGGTGGGAATTGAAATCACAATACGGGCATTTTTGCACGCACCACGGCAGATGGATGTATAAACTCAAGGGCAATGTCATTGGCTTGTCAATGGGTGGTAGATTATAATAAATCCCTTACCCAGCGTTAGGTGAGGAATAAAACTTTGCTTGGCAAAGATTATCCCACGACTTGCCGCTGAAAGGGTTGTTGTTTTTCGTAAAAAAATCAATGATGACACACATCCAAGCGACCAATGTTGATGAGGAAACATGAATGCAAGTGATTAAAACGGCGATTGA
>DYSU01000009.1:45866-51286 GCA_020726335.1 Thiomargarita sp.
AAGCGACCAATGTTGATGAGGAAACATGAATGCAAGTGATTAAAACGGCGATTGATGGGGTGTTGATTATTCAACCCAAAGTGTTTGGTGATGAACGCGGCTTTTTTTTGGAAAGTTATCATGCCCAACGGTACACTGAAGCGGGTTTGCCGCCGTTTGTGCAAGACAACCATTCTCATTCACGCCGTGGCGTGTTGCGTGGGTTGCATTTTCAAAAACGCCATCCGCAAGGCAAGTTGGTTTCGGTCAGTTTTGGACAAGTGTTTGATGTTGCGGTTGATATTCGCCAAAATTCGCCCACATTGGGCCAATGGGTGGGGATTTTATTGGATGCGGTTAAACACCCGCAGTTTTATATTCCCGCAGGTTGCGCCCACGGTTTTTGCGTGGTGTCCAAACAGGCGGATTTCCATTATAAATGCACGGATTATTATCATCCCGAAGATGAAAGCTGTTTGCGCTGGAATGACCCCGCCATAGGCATTGATTGGCCGATTGCTGAGCCGATTTTATCCGCCAAAGATGCCCATGCGCCGTTATGGGCAGATTTGAGCCAACTGCGTATAATCGCGCCATGAAACGTGCTGATTTTAATTTCACCTTGCCACCTGAATTGATTGCGCAATATCCCACGCCCCAGCGCACAGGCAGCCGTCTTTTATATGTGGCCAAGCAAGAACAACGCATTGAAGATGCACAATTTTCTGATTTATTAAATTATCTCCAACCCCATGATTTATTGGTGTTTAACAACACCAAAGTCATTCCCGCGCGCCTTTTGGGTCAAAAAGCCACGGGCGGTAAAGTGGAAATTTTACTGGAGCGGTTGTTGAATGAAAAAACCATGCTTGCCCAATTGCGTGCCAGTAAATCCCCCAAGATTGATGGCATTATTCAATTAGAACAAGGCTTTAAAATCAAGCTGTTGGCTCGGCAAGCTGAATTTTTTGTCTTCCAATTTTTAGGAGAACACAGCGCGTTACAGGTGCTGGAACAAATTGGCCACATCCCCTTGCCGCCGTATATTCAGCGGCGCGATGTGCGTGATGACCATGATCGGTATCAAACGGTGTTTGCAGAAAAACACGGCGCAGTGGCGGCACCGACGGCGGGCTTGCATTTTGACCATGCGATGTTGGCCACATTGGAAGCGCGTGGCATTGGTTTGGGTTTTATCACGCTGCACATCGGTGCAGGTACGTTTCAACCCATGCGGGTGGAAAACATTATTGAACACCCAATTCACAGTGAACGCATGGAAGTTTCACTGGAATTATGTCAACAAATACAACGACATCAACAACAAGGTGGCCGCATCATTGCGGTGGGAACCACCACGGTGCGTGCTTTGGAAACCGCCAGCCAAACAGGAGAATTGCAACCGTATCAAGGCGATAGCCAATTGTTTATCACTCCCGGTTTTCAATTTAATACCGTCGATGCCTTGTTGACCAATTTTCATTTGCCTGAATCAACACTCATCATGCTGGTGTCGGCTTTTGCGGGCAAAGAGCGGGTGTTTAAGGCTTATCGCCACGCGGTTGACCAAGCTTATCGTTTTTTCAGTTATGGCGATGCGATGTTTTTAGCCTGATGTGACAAGGAGCTTCAAGAAAAGAAGGCTTTTACCCGTTGCAGAAAACTGCGTTTTTGCAGGTAGTCAGGTGAAGGCAGTTCAATGGTGGCGGGTTTTTCATCGGGCATTGCCAAGCGGGGTAAGGTGTTGTATAGATTGACATCTAAATATTTATAAATCACACTTTCTAACACAATCAATTGATATTCCGATAAATAAATAAACACACCTTTAAAGCTGATGTATTTTTGGGTGTTGATGGCCATCAAAATACTTAAGCGACTGGCCAGTTGGGTGTCTTCTACCGTGTGTTTGCCGTTGCTTTGTCGATTGGCATTGATTTCACTGAACAACAGGCTTGTTGGAATTTTTAATAAAGTTTCTTCAATAAATTGCATGATCATCGACCATTAATGAGCGTTTTGTAGAGACAGAAACCACATCAAAAATTAGGCCAACGCGCAAGAAGGCTTAATCTAAAGCGCGGATAATCTGCTGTTTTAAACGGTCAATTTGTTCTGGCTGGTATAAACACTGGCCGTTTTCATCGGTGATGAAGAAGACATCCTCTACTTTGGTGCCAAAAGTGGCGATTTTGGCACTTTTGATCACCACCTGACAGGCGGCAAACGCTTGCACGATTTGCGATAAAACCCCAGCTCGGTCGGTGGTGATGACTTCAATCACGCTGTGATTTTGATCTAAGTTATTGTTAAATAACGCTTTTGTTGGAATCTGAAAATGTTTTTGTTGCGCACTGATGCGCCGCACAATCGGGTGTAATTTTTTATCTTCATCCCAAGCCGCCGCTTGAGCCAAACCTTGGCGAATCTCTTCTTCACGGTAGGGCGAAGTTTCATTCAATGGGGTGAGTTTTTCTTCTAACACCGTGTAATTAATGAAAATTTGTGCGGTTTCAGTGGTGACAATATAGGCTTCCATGATCGCCACCCCTTCTTTTTCCAAAAAATACACCGTATTGGCAAAGGCATTGGTTTTATGTTGGCTGTAAATCAGATATTCAGTGGCTTTGAGCGAGCATTCTCGAATAAAAGCCAACGTGGATTGCTGATTTTGAATGATGGCGCAGGTTTCGATGACAATGTCTTGCGGACAGGCGTGTAAAAAATAGGTCTCAGCCATGCTGTGCCACAGTTGTTGCACCTGTTGCACATCAACGTGGGCATCACGCAACTGAATCAGCTCCAAACTTTTTTGTTGTAAATCAATGATTCGCCCTTGTTTGTTGATGGGGTCATTGTCTTGCAAACCTGCGGTTAATTTCAATGCTTGCTCTGTTTTGCGGTATAAAGTGGCCAGCAATTCCGCTTTCCAATCGTTCCACAATGTGGGGCTGGTGGCACGAATATCAGCCACCGTCAACAAATACAAATAATCTAAATGCAGACAATCCATCATTTTTTTGGCAAAACGGTTGATCACATCAGGGTCAGCGATGTCTTGCCGTTGCGCCGTGGTTGACATATCCAAATGATGGCGCACCAACCACGCCACCAGACGCGCATCGTGGTCACTCAAATGGTGTTTGAGGCAAAATTCCACCGCATATTTTGCCCCCAACGCCGAATGGTCGCCACCACGGCCTTTGCCGATGTCGTGAAACAAACCCGCTAAAAAAATCAATTTAGGTTTGGGCAAACGTTGCATCAACGCCGAGCATAAGGGGTCTTCATGCTGGTGTTGCTTTATCATAAAGCGGCGCAAATTGCGAATCAAAAATAAAGTGTGTTGGTCAACGGTATAAGCATGAAATAAATCATACTGCATTTGACCCACAATATTCCCAAAAACAGGGACATAGGCGGCCAAAATGCCATAGCGGTTCATATAACGCAGGGCGTGGGTAATGCCTTGCGGTTGGGATAAAATTTCCATGAACAAGGTTTGCGCCCGCAAATCAGCTCGAAAAGTTTTATCAATCAAATAGTTATAATGCAACAATAAGCGAATGGTGCGCGCACGAATGCCTTTGATGTGTGGATTTTGTGTCATCAACAGAAAAATTTCCAACAAGGCAAATGGATAACGTTTGAACACCGATTCATCAATCACATCAATATAATGGTTGAGCAACTGAAAACGGCGATTGAGCGGGGCGAGGTGTTGCAGATCGCGGGCGGTGGCTTCGTTGAACAATTGCAACAGCATTTCATTCAAACTGATGACGGTTTTCGCAGTGCGATAATATTCGCGCATAAACCGTTCAACCGCCAGTTTATATTTGCTGTCTTTAAACCCCAGTTTTTCCGCGATAACCCGTTGAAAATCAAAACCTAAACGGTCTTCAGCCCGCCCTGTGATGTGGTGCAACCAACAACGCACATGGGCTAAAAAAGTTTGTGCTTTTTGTAAATCTTGGTATTCGTTGTCAGTCAAAAACCCTTGTTTCACCAATTTGCTCAGATTATTGACCCCAAAATGGCGTTTAGCCACCCAAGCGATCATGTGAATATCGCGCAAGCCACCGGGGCTTTCTTTGATATTGGGTTCTAAATTATAAGCGGTGTCAAAATATTTTTGATGGCGTTGTTGTTGTTCCGCCCATTTTTGCTCAAAAAAAACCTGACGTGGCCACAGATGTTCAGGTTTCAGTGCAGTTTGCAAAGCTTGCAACAAGGTTTTATCACCCGCCAACCAACGAATTTCCAAGCTTGTGGTGAAAATCGTCAAATCATTGGCCGCTTGTTGCACGCATTCAGCCACATCGCGCACGCTGTGACCCACTTTCAGCCGCATGTCCCACAATAAAGAAATGAATGGCTCAATTTTTCGTTGTATAACCGCAGTCAACGGGGCTTGATGCAACAATAAAATATCAATGTCAGAAAACGGATACAATTCGCCGCGTCCATAGCCACCGACCGCCAACAAACAAATATCAGGTTCTTGATTTAATTGAAAATAATGCCACGCTTGCCCTAATAATTGATCCAGCAACCACGCCCGTTGGCCTAAAGTTTCCATCACTTGGCCGCCTTGCTCCAAACGGTTTTGCAACAGCTTTTGCCCTTGTTGCAAATATTGCCCAAAAACCGCCACCGTGGTTTGCTTGGTCGATAAATCCTGTTGCAAGGCTTGGCTGTCAAACAAACTTTGGTCGCTGTATTGGCTCAACATCGTTAGCCAACTGCACGCAAAGCAAAAGACAACGGTGCTTCATTCACCAATTTAACGTGTTGTTGAACGGACAAATCCAGATGACAGCCTTTGACATCGGCTTGAATCGGCAATTCACGGCCATCGCGCTCAATCAACACCACCAACATCACGCTGGCAGGGCGGCCAAAATCAAACAATTCATTGTGAGCGGCACGCACCGTGCGCCCGCTGTACAACACATCATCGACCAACACGATGTGCCGATTTCCCACAGTCAACGGCAATTTGGAACGTTTAACATCGGGATGCAAACCGATTTTGGAAAAATCATCACGGTAATAACGAATGTTTAATTCACAAAGTGGTGAACCAAAGCCCATGCGTTGATGCAGTTGATGCGCCACGGCCACGCCCCCCGTATGAATACCGATCATCAAAGGGTTATCACGTTGATAACATTGTAAAAATTCTTGAACTTGCCTTGCCATACCGTCCAAAATCTGCGGCATGGTTTGATTTAATTCGTTGATGTCCATATTTGACCCAACCATGTTTCTAAAATAATCTGCGCGGCCACCGCATCCAAACTGGGTTGTCGCTTCTTTTTTCCGTAGATTTCCAGCCGCTCTGCCGCCGCATGGGAGGATAAATATTCATTCACCCCTTGCACGGGCAAGGGAAATCGCTGTTGCAATTGCGCCATGAAATGGCGTGCGCGCTGACT
>DYSU01000067.1 GCA_020726335.1 Thiomargarita sp.
GGCCAAGCGTAACATCCTTCAGTGCCTTGAAATTTTTTATCCTAAGGCCTTCTATTTTTGCCATTGCTCATTTTCCATTTTTGATGATTATTGATAATGAACTTTTAATCAGCGCACAAAGGAAAACCCAACGCTTCGCGCCGCGCATAATACAGGTGTGCCACAGCGCGTGCCATGGTGCGCACCCGCAAAATAAAGCGTTGGCGTTCGGTGACGGAAATCGCATGACGCGCATCCAATAAATTGAAGGTGTGAGAGGCTTTTAATACCATTTCATAGGCGGGCAACGGCAATTGCGCTTCGATGAGTTTTTGGCTTTCGCGTTCGCAAGTGTCAAACCAGTTGAACAAAGCGGCGGTATCGGCGTGTTCAAAGTTGTAGGCCGACATTTCTTTTTCGTTTTGCAAAAACACGTCACCATAGGTCACGCCGGTTGTCCAGACCAAATCATAAACACTTTCAACGCCTTGCAAATACATGGCGATGCGCTCTAAGCCGTAGGTGATTTCACCGCTGACGGGACGACATTCTAAACCACCCACTTGTTGAAAATAGGTGAATTGGGTGACTTCCATGCCGTTGAGCCACACTTCCCAACCCAAACCCCACGCGCCTAAGGTAGGGGATTCCCAGTTGTCTTCGACAAAACGAATGTCATGCACCAAAGGATTGATGCCCAATTGGCGCAATGATTCCAAATATAATTCTTGAATGTTGTCGGGCGACGGTTTTAATAAAACTTGGTATTGATAATAATGTTGCAAACGGTTGGGATTTTCGCCATAACGGCCATCGGTGGGACGGCGCGAGGGCTGGACATACGCAGTTTTCCACGGCTCAGGGCCTATGGCACGCAAAAAAGTGGCAGGATGAAACGTGCCTGCGCCGACTTCCATGTCATAAGGTTGCAATAATACACAACCTTGCTGTTGCCAAAAGTCTTGTAACGCAAGGATAAGTCCTTGAAACGTATCGGGGCTGTGATGAGATACAACGGTTGGCAAAACAAAATCTCCCTTTTAATAAAACCCAAGATAACCTTGGCACGAATAACACATTATAACCAACAACCGAAAACAGGTGCTATAAAATCTCGGAAGCAAAATCAGCCAGCCGTGAGCGTTCCCCTGTTTTTAACGTCATGTGGCCACTGTGTTGCCAATGTTTAAAGCGATCAACCACATAGGTTAAGCCGCAGGTGGTTTCAGTTAAATAAGGGGTGTCAATTTGAGCGATGTTGCCCAAGCAGACAATTTTGGTGCCAGGCCCTGCGCGGGTGATCAGGGTTTTCATTTGTTTGGGCGTGAGATTTTGTGCTTCGTCTAAAATGACAAAACGGTTTAAAAAGGTGCGCCCACGCATGAAGTTGAGCGATCGCACTTTGATCCATTTGTTGAGCAAATCATGGGTTGCGCCGCGCTTCCATTCGCCATCAAACGCATCGGGGTTAAGCACTTCTAAATTATCCATCAACGCGCCCATCCACGGGGTCATTTTCTCTTCTTCGGTGCCGGGTAAAAAGCCGATGTCTTCGCCGATAGGTACAGTGACGCGGGTCATGATGATTTCTTGATAGCGTTTTTCGTCCAAGGTTTGCGCCAAAGCCGAAGCCAAGGTCAACAAAGTTTTGCCTGTGCCTGCGTGGCCTAGCAAGCTGACAAAATCAATGTCAGGGTTGTTGAGCAAATTCAGCGCAAAGCTTTGTTCGAGGTTGCGTGCGGTGATGCCCCAAACGCTGTTTTTTTGGTGTTGGTAATCACGAATGGACACCCATTTAGCGGTGTCACCTTGGCAATCCAGCACTTGGGCATAAAACCCTTCCGCCTGATTGTATATGAATTGATTGGGCAACCAATCGTCAAATTGACCATGGACTTCATAATAAGTGCGGTCATCCTGTTTCCATGATTTTAATTGGTCGCTGTGGGTTTGCCAAAAATCATCAGGGAGTGCCAACTCGCCATTATAGAGTAAATCAGCATCATCTAGCACCTTGTCATTGTAATAATCTTCAGCAGGTAAACCAATGGCAAACGCTTTGATGCGCAAATTGATGTCTTTGGACACCAAAGTGACATTGCGTTGGGCGTTTTTTAAAAACAACGCCGTGGCCAAAATATCGTTATCGGCTTTGTTGCCCGCCAAATCTTGCGGTAAATGATCTGTATGGGTCAAGCGGGTTTGAAAAAACAACACGCCGCCACTGCTGAAGCCTTCGGCGTTTAATAAAATGCCTTTGCTGATGTCATTATTGCGGTCTTGTTTAATTAAATTGTCTAAAAAACGACTGACTTGACGCACGTTGCGCGCCACTTCGGATGTACCTTTTTTGGCGTTGTCCAATTCTTCCAACACCATCATGGGTAAATAAACATCGTGTTCGTGAAATCGAAACAATGCGGTGGGATCGTGCATCAACACATTGGTGTCGAGAATAAACAAGCGTTTTTCTGTCATGTCAGGGTTCCTTTTTTAAGGTGCAGTTTCTTGGTGCAACCATTGTTTGATTTTGTGCCAAATGCCTTTGGGATTCATTGAATGCGAATGTTCTTGATTTAAGCGGGCAAGATTACAATTGCTGATTTTGGCTTCCGCTTCAAACATACAAGGTCTCAGTGGACTGGTCAGCCAGAAAAATAAGAGCAATATCACGGTAATGATTAACAGCATTTGAAAAAGTTTTTTAAAGAAATTAAACGTTTTGCCGACCACAAACGCGCTGAGTTTAATCAAACCATAAATGATGGCCAGCGCAATGACCAGCATCAACAAGCTTTGCAACAACTCCAATAAAGAAAAACGGCTCAATTGAGTCAAAAACTGCTGTAAATAGCCCCACAAAGGTGTAAACAGATCATAGAGAAACCGCCCCAACTTTTCTAAAAGTCGTAACAATTCAGCAATCATATCAACCCTTTAACCGTGGTGATCTCAGGTTATTGTTCAGCTTTTTTTGACAAAATGCAGGGGTTGTGATGTTTTTGGCTGGTCAGCATAACGGGGTTTTGCCCTGTTTTCAATGCCTTGTGCCTGTGCCAGCTCTTGTTCGCGGGCAGAAATTAAACGCAATGTCATGCGCACATCTTCAAGGGTATTTTGGCTTAAAGGATGTGCTTGACCTTTGGCGGGCGTGGTGTCACGAATAATGGCTGACAGCACTTTGCGCATGGCCACCATAATTTGTTGCTCTTTAGTTAAGTCATCGAAATTCATCATATTTCCTTTTGTGGCACAGTCTGTGCTGTCAATCAACCAAAGGGTTTTTTACAGTCAATTTTAACACAACAAAAAACACGGTGTGTTGGTTTTAAAGCATTAATGATTGACTGGATTGAAATGAGTTCACAGGAGAATACCATGAAAATCAGTATCATGTCTGTCACTGTTTGTCTACTGAGTTTCGCTGTCGTTGGCTGTAGCAGTCAACCTAAACAAAATCACCAAACAAACGTTAGCAACATTCAAAGGAAACTTAATCAAGTGGGGGAAGGCGATTTTGGTCAATTATTGACTGAAATGGAAAATAGCAACCAACAAATCAGAAAGGCCAAAGAATTGCAAAACACGTTACGCACAGGCGATTTTTCAGATGGTCAACAACAAATGGTTGAAGCCAATGGGGCAGTCAATCAAGCGATCAGCCATCGCAACAATGCGGAAAAATCACTGCAAAAAATTTTAGAGCCTATGCGCAAAGACATCAAACATAACAGCAGCCGCTTGGATTATTTAGAAAATTTACACGTTGCCCCCGGCACTGAAATTCCAACCGTAAATTTATTTTTTGATTCAGATAGTTACCGTTTAAGCTTGGCTGAAAAACAAAAAATTGTGGAAATCATCAACTTTTTAAAAAAATACCCTGTGTTCGCGTTGCGTTTGAAAGCCTATGCCGACACCATGGGCAATAAAAACCGCAACATCGAATTGGCCAAACAACGCAATGAATCTGTCTTGTCCACTTTACGCCAACACGGTTTGCCTGACAGCACCATCATCAGCATTGCCAACGGCGAAATTTCAGGGCCTGATGAAATCAAAAACGTTTACAATCGACGGGTTGAAATCACACCCTATGTCCATGGCCGTTATGCTTCAACCGCACAAAACAATCATTAGCGACATTTTGGAAATGGCGGATGAGGTTACACTTGTCCGCCCTACGAGCTACGAGCTTAACGTGGTTTGCGCCAGCATGTCATTTTCCTTCTTGTAACAAACGGTTGATGTATTCCAACCACACAATTTGTTTTTTCAGGTTTTCGATTTCCTTCTACCGCTCCGCCAACAACAATTCTTTTTTCTCCAATTCATGCACACATTGGGTTTCGCTGAGAACAAGGCAATGAATATTCAGTGCTGGTGAAGGTGCTTGTGCTATTGGTACAGATGGTGAGATTTATACTATTGCTTTA
>DYSU01000068.1 GCA_020726335.1 Thiomargarita sp.
CTTTGTTGGTCGCTCTGCACCTCATAGAGTTCTTGTTTCAACGCAACTAAACTTTCAAACGATTGGAATATTTCCAGTTTCAATGCCGTCAAGGCTTCGCTTTGCTGTTTAATACGTTCAATCAATTCAGTTACAGTGTCGGATGCAAGCGTTTTGTAAGTTTTACGCTCTGCCGCTTGGCGAGCTTCTTGGTCTGCCGTTTCTTTTTTAAATTGAGCCATTAGCTCTTGTTTTTGCGTGTCGCTAAGTTGCGATAAATTAATGTTTGCCATGTTATTTGAATAATATTTGTTGGGATTGATTTACTCTTGATTTTCCTGAATTATAGCCACCGACAGTTTCGAATATATGCAATACATCAGATACTTTGAAGCGACCGTTTACATCTGCCATACCGTCTCGCACTTCAATAAGTGTATCGACTTCATGCTGAAATGAAATTATACTTCCGACCTGCTGAGACACTAAGTGCCAGCTTAATTTGCGGCGTTGGTATTTATCTTTTAAGCGGATAAAATCGTCAATTGAAAGTTTCATTTTTTGAATACTATCCAAGATTACAAATCGGTAACCGCCTGTTTGTATCAGCTTTTCAAGAGCTTGTTTATCATGCGTAAAGACGATTCTTATTTTTGGATTTGTGATATTGAATAGCTTAAGACGTTCTTGGAACGTTTTAGATTTAGGAGATTCCTCGCTGGTGACATAGAGCACTTTCCCGAACCGACAAAACTCATCTGCCATTTGAAGTAACAATGATGATTTTCCCATCTTTGGTGCACCGCGTGTAATCGTAGAGAATCTGACATCGGGTTCTCCGAATATTTTAAAAAATCGCGCAGAAAACTGATAGGTCTCTATGTTTCGTGCCGAAATGTCGCCCGGCGACATAGTAATAATTCGTGCCATAATCAACCGAGTTTTAGGGTAGGTTCTTGTTTCTGATTCAGCAAAGACTGCAATATCTCATCCACTTTCTTTTCGTATTTCTGAGCATTCACAAGGTCGCCTTGCTTTTTGTCGTTGAAATACGCATTCTGGTATTTTCGCATGTTCGACACAGAGTTCAGAAACGCGCGCGTTTCGTTCCACAAGATGTCTTTTATGAGCTGCTCATCTTCGTAGCTCATCGGCTCCTCGCCCAACATCATGTTGAACAAGTCCTTTAAATTTTCTGAAATTTTCGCTATATTCATCGCTTTGAATTTTGGTAATTTCTTTTTGTTGCTCAGGGCTTATATCCGACATCGTGAACTTATGAAATATCCCTTTTGCCGTGAGAATGCCGAGCAATACATTCTCTTTTTTTGTGAAGATAATTCGATACTGTTTGATTTCAGTCACACGTATCGCGTGCAGTTCCGTGTCCATGTTAGTGTGCGTTTGTGCGTTGCAGTTTCAGGCGTTCGCGTTTCACAATACGTTTCACGCGGCGCAAATCGTCAATCACGCGGTATTTTTTACCTTCGTGTGTGCGCATGGTCGGTTCCGCTTCGTCAAAAATAGCTTCGTGCATTTGGGCATCCGTTATGCCGTTTACCGTGCATATTGCCGCAACATCTTTTTTTGTAGCGCCGAACAGGTGCACGAATTTACGTCCGAATCGGCTGTCTATTTCGTCATACCCTTTGGTTTGGTAACGTGCACCGCGTTTAATTTCCTTTTCCAAATTGTCCGTTCCTGCTATTACCACACCCGCTTTATCTTCAAGTTCGTTGTAGAACGGTATCAGGAATCGCAGTGCCGAAGGTTTCAATTTGTCAGCTTCGTCAAGAATTAAGAGCGGTTTCACAGTTTGTCGTTCCACAAAAAACGTTACAACCTTTTTGCCCAATTCTTCTACATTTGCATAGCCCTTGCCCGTGTCAATACCGAGCGAACGGCTCAGGTTTAACAGGAACAGGCGGCGGCTCCACTCGCCCGCGCACACTACATACACGCTGCTGTCCGTTTCGGCATATTTGTTTATGCTTGCCGACTTGCCGGAACCTGCCGCATGACTCACTGCCATAAACATACTTTCCGTTTTCGCATCCGTAAACAGTTGCGTGAGCATTTTGTAGTTCGTAGTTTCGGCAATGTTCCACGCTTTGGGTGTCCAGTTCAGTGCTGCGGCAACTTTTTGCCACAATTCGGGCTTAATCAAATCGTGATTGCCGTTTACCATTTGGCTTATGGTGCCGTTGCTGACACCTACTTTTGTCGATACCTTATTGTAACTGCCCAATTGTTCCTTGGCGCGTTCAATCAAGTCTAAGACTTCGGTTTTGAAAAATGTATCCATATCTAATATTGTTTTGTAATGTCAAGTTCTACATCATCGTTATCGATGTAATCATACCCGCCCGATGCTTTTTTATACGGAGTTTTGCGTTGCGTTTGCTCGGCAATCAGCTCTGTTTCGGCTTGCTCGGCGGCGGCTTTGTCCGTAAAGCGTCCCATGAGCAAGTCCATCGGGTAGGCGGCTTGTTTTTCGGCAAGCGTTTCTTTGCGTTTCGATTCCAATTCCGCGATGCGCGTTTTTTCGCGTTGCAGTCGCCCCCATTCGGCACTCGGCCCGTAGGTTTGTATCGGATTCAAAGCCTTTGCCTCGCCTATGCTTACCAAGAAATCGCCTTTGCGTTTCAGCAAATACACGCGGCTCAAATCGTCTAAGTCGTAACTTATAATGACGGTTTTATTTTGTGAGATAATCTCGAAATTGTCAATTTGAAAATAATGTGTTGTTTTCAGAATTTCAGTATGTATCAGTCCGTTGTGGGTAAGCGTAATTTCTTTTTTGAAACCGAACAGCAAACTTACCGTCGATTCGTTTACGCTTTGGGTGTTTGGTTTTTCGCTTTTTTCGTGCAACGTTGCGGGCGATTCCGTTACCGTTGCGTATTTTTTCGAGTAGGTATTCATGGCAGTGTGTCTGTAGTTCTCAATCACGCGTTCGGTTTCTCGCACCGATGCCGTAAAATCCCAACCCTCTTTACGAGCCTTTTTACTCAGGCGATTCATGTATTCGGGCGACCGATGCGCCGCAGGGCGACTGCTCTTTACACCTTCACCGTAATAATAAGGTGAATCCTGCATAAATACGGTTTGCAGCGTGCCGAAACCGCGCTCCAGCCGTGCCTTGCCCGTTGCTTCGTGTGCCATGCTTACACGCACGCCGGCGGCTTTCAGGTTATTCAACATGTCTTTGCCTTCGGGCGAGTTGTGTCCCGGAAAGCGGTCGAAAATGAGTTCAAACGGCAGATACCCTGCGTATTGCACCGCCGATTGCACTGCGGACATCACCGACCAACGGTCCTCTTTATAGTCGAGCGACCAGCCCAGCAAGTCGCCGCTGTGCACGTCGCGCACGGCTATAATGTAGAGATGTTTCCATGTGCCTGCATCCGTTTTGTGGGCAACAAAGTTTACGCGCGTGCCGTCCACCTGCCAGCAGTCGCCTGCATATAGCGCGTTTTGCAAGGGTATGTAACTGCCGTGCCGCCAACTGCGACCGTTGCGTCGCCCTTGCCGCGCTTCCGCTGCAAGATATTGCACCTCTTGGCTTTCGAGTATGCTGCCTATCCAACGCTCACTCGGCACGGGCTTGCCTGCCGTGCGGGCAGCGTCGCGCAGTTTTCGGATGATGTAAGCGTCCGAAAAGTTGGCATCCATGCCCCGCAGTTGGTATATCCAGCTCACGAGTTCGGTGTCGTTATCGTCGAACAGGGCGGCATTGCGGTTGCCGGTATTTTTCGGTTTCAGCAGTTGCACTATGTTCGTGCCGTTGAACGCTATCAGTATCTTTTCTTTCAAACGCACCGGATGTGTGGGTACATACGTGATGCCTAACTCTTGCACTACGCGGCTCAGATGCTCAAAAAATCGGTATTTCTTAGCATTTGCCTGCCCCGTTTGCAGTGCCTTTACGCTGTAATCCAGCACCGCGCACGCGCGGGCGAGTGCCTCGCGGCTGTCTGCGGCTTCCGCTTCCACGGCGGCTGTCCATTCGGGGTGATACTGCTCTATCCACGCCGACAGTTCGTAAAACAGAATATCGTATTCCGTGCGCACGGCTGCCGTGCTCAGCAGTTGCAGGTAGCTCTCCTCGGTGCCGAACAGCGCGCGAAAATAGCGCGGTGCACGGTTCGGTATGCTATTTAGCGCATACCAAAACAAGCCGTCTGCACGCCCCCAACGCCAGGCCTTGCCCGTGTCCGGTAAAAAACCGCGCTCACGGAGCGATTCGGATACTGTATTTGAAAATCGTAATCGCGCAATTCGCATATACTCATCGCTGATTTCGCAGGCATTCAGCACGGCGTTGTGGGCAAGCCACACGTTGCGCTGTCCGCGCAC
>DYSU01000069.1 GCA_020726335.1 Thiomargarita sp.
GTCTTGCCTTCAGCAATCAATTCTTTGGCCGCCAAGGCATAAATATCGGGGCGATAAACCGATTTGGCCGTCTCCATATACCAGTTGTCAGGTTTGCTTTCAGCGATTTGACCCCAGCGGCGCATTTGAGTTAAATACCAAATCGCATCAGAATAATAAGAATAGGTGGCAAAATAGCGGAAAAAACATTGAAATCAGGTACATCACGTTTATCGCCTTTTTCATATTCAAATGTGCCTGTCATCGAATTGGCGATGACTTCATAATCTGCGCCCACATATTCAGGACGCGACAACATTTTAGAAGCCTCTATCACAGGTTTTAACGCATCGGCTTTAATCGGATGCACAGGCCAACCATTTTTCAGGGGGATATTTTTTTCATCGCCTCCCAAATATCTTTGGAAACAGTGATGCCATTGCCGTTCAAATCCATAGAAAAAGCGGTGATGATGTGCGCTTTTGTGCCAAAACCGATGGTTCACCCAAAGGTTGACCTGCCAACATATGCGCGCCATCCAACTGGCCGTCAATGACTCTGTCCAACAGCACTTTCCAATTGGCTTGCGCTTCTAAGGTGACATAAAGCCCTTCATCTTCAAAATAACCTTTTTCATAGGCCACCGCCAACGGTGCCATATCGGTTAATTTGATAAAGCCAAATTTTAAATCCTGTTTTTCCAAATCGGCGGTTTCTGCCTGTGCCGTCAAAGCCACAGCCGCACACACCGTTGTCACAACAGGTTTAAACCAACGCCTCAAGTATTTTTTTGTACTGAACATAAGTATCCCTTAATTTATTAAAATGCAATCTGTCTTATGTCAAATAACATGTCAAAAAATAAAACAATTTTCTGTATGTACTTCAATGGGTTATATAAATTGTTGGTTATGAGGCTTGCTTTATTATTGTGCAAGAACCCAAAAAAATGCGCCAAAAAGAGGCTGATGTCATAGGGGTATTGTGGTTTAGGCACGATGGTATTTTGTCGGCAAGCTGTTATAATATATCCCTTTAATCATAGGCAAACAGGTATTTTGTATGAAGATGAAAAAATTAATTGCGGCTGTTGCAGTCGCTTGCCTCTCCAGCGTTGTTTTTGCGGATGAACCGATTCAACCGATTGAAGCGGCCAAAGACATCAACACCGCCCAAGCAGAATTGGGCAAAAAATTGTATTTTGACCCCCGCTTGTCCAAATCAGGGTTTATTTCCTGTAATTCCTGCCACAATTTAAGCATGGGCGGGACGGACAATTTACAAACTTCCATCGGCCACAAATGGAATCAAGGCCCCATCAACGCGCCCACCGTCTTGAATTCCAGCATGAACATCAAACAATTTTGGGATGGCCGTGCCGCTGATTTAAAAGAACAGGCAGGTGGGCCTATCGCCAACCCCGGTGAAATGGCGTTTACCCATGAATTGACGATTGAAGTCTTGATGTCGATTCCTCAATATGTCGATGAATTTAAAAAAGTTTTCAGCAAAGACGGCATCACGATTGATGAAGTTACCCAAGCGATTGCTGAATTTGAAAAAACCTTGGTCACGCCCAATGCTCGTTTTGACCAATGGTTAAAAGGGGATAAAGCGGCCTTGAATGAATCAGAATTGGCGGGTTATGAATTATTCAAATCGTCAGGCTGTACTGCTTGTCACAACGGCACTGCGGTGGGCAGCAATTCATTCCAAAAAATGGGCGTGGTTGAACCGTATAAAACTGCCAATAAAGCGGAAGGTTTGAAAGGCTTGACGGGCAAAGACGAAGACCGCTTTAAATTTAAAGTGCCTACTTTACGCAATGTGGAAATGACGTACCCGTATTTCCACGATGGCGCGGCCACAACCTTGAGCCAAGCCGTGGACACCATGGGACGTTTGCAATTGGGCAAAAAATTGACCGATGACGAAAATGCCAAAATTGTGGCCTTTTTGAAAACGCTGACAGGTGAACAACCCAACTTTACTTTGCCCATTTTACCGCCATCAACCGATAAAACCCCCCGTCCTGTCCCTTTTGAATAAGCGCAACGCTTGAAACCTTCCAAGTTCAAAGGCTTGGAAGGTTGCTACACAGGGGGCGCACTGTGCCAACGCTGTTGGTAAAAATATTCCAAAGGCTGGTAGTGGTGTTTGTAATTCATTTTTTTACAGTTTTTAATCCAATAACCCAAATAAACCCATGATAAATTGAGCCGTTTGGCTTCGTTGATTTGCCATAAAATGACATAACTGCCTAAACTGCGTTGCGGATAATCGGGATCAAAAAAGGTATAAATCGCCGAAAGGCCGTTGTTGAGCGGGTCAATCACAGCCACTGCCAGCAAGTGTTGTTGCAGGCGAAATTCAAAAAACCAGCCTTTTGACCATTGGCTGCATAAAAAATCTTGGTATTCTCGTGGCGTAGAGTTGTCCATGCTGCTGCCGTGGTGGCGGGTTTTGATGTATTTTTGATACAGGTTGAATTGTTCGCGTTGAAATTCGGCTTTGCATAAAGTAACGGTTAAGTCTTGATTTTTATGCCAAATACGCCGTTGATTGCGCCGTGGTTGAAAGCGTTTGACATCGACCCGTACCGAAACACAGGCTTGACATTGCGGGCAATCGGGGCGATACAGAAAATCGCCACTGCGTCTGAAACCTTTTTGTGATAAAAAGGTGTATAAATGCACGCTTTTAGGATAATAAGGGTCAAGATATACCGTAATCGCTTGCCGCTCATCGGCAAAATAACTGCACGCATGGGGTGGCGTGGCATACAAATCAATTTTGTTTTTGGCCGATAAACCCACATTTAACGGCTGGTGTAGCGTGGACATTATAAATACACTGCGGTTAATCGCCAACGTTGTAACGCATATTGTTGAAACCATGTCGTCCAACTGAGCTGATTTTGCGCATCAGGAAAATGCCATGGTTGCCAGCTCAAATATAAATGTTGCGGATGTTGACCCAGCTCACCCAAGCGGATTAAAAATTTCTCAGGGTTTTCAAAAAAAGCAAAAGAAAGCTGTTCACTGATGTTTTCATAATGATGGTCTTGTTTCACTAAATTGTCGCGCAACCAATCAAGTGTAATGGTTTGTTCTGTGCCTGCTTGGGCTAAATTTTGTACGGTGCCACGGATCAATTGCGCCGCATCACTTTGCCCCATCCATTGCCCTACCGCGCCATGTTGCATCTGATAAGCCATATCTTGTTGATAGTTTTTTCGAATCGCATCAAGGTCAACCAATTTTTGTAAATCAGCTTGGTGATTGTTTTTCAGCGCGCCGCTGAGTTGATAAAAAGTGCCATAAGGCCATGCAACGAAAATGGCGGCCAAGGCCAATAAGAGGGTAAAAATAAATTTCATCACAAATCTCTTAATCTATTACCCCAAAATGGGGAATTGCTGTTATTTTTTAATGCAAAATTCGTAACCTACAATTTACTTGATTTTTTACCGACATACAAGACAATCTAACGTTCATCAGCCCATTTGACCCCATTTACAAACAATGCTACATTCAAAGCCCTATCACAAAAATCAGAGAACCCTTATGTACATTATGTTGGGCTTGTTATCCATCAGTTTGATAACATTAATTATTTTTGGGATTTATTTTGAACTCAAACCTTCATCGGCTAAAGTCCCGCACTGGCTGAAAAGCACCATCGGCTTTAATTTGCTGACATTTATGATCGGTATTTTGGGTTTATTGTTCGCAGGGATACAAGAAGTCATGGCCGCCACAGAAATCGCCAGTGTGCATGATGTGTCCATTGGCAAAGGCTTGGCTTTAATTGGCATCGCCTTGCCCACTTGTTTTTCCACTTTAGCGGCGGGCATTGCCGTTGCACCCATTGGCGCGGCATCTTTGGCGGCGATTGCTGAAAAACCCGAAAACTTTGGCCGCAGTTTGATTTATCTCGGATTGGCTGAAGGCATTGCCATTTACGGTCTGGTGGTTTCCATTTTATTGATGCCCAAAATTTAATGTCCGCCACAACGCGCCTCATCGCCATGGGTTCGCGGCCTTTGATGGAAGGCTTGGCTTTGCTTGGTTTTGAAACATGGCCCAACGCCAATACTGATGATGTAGAACACCTGCTGGCCGATTTACAGCAAAACAACCAAAAAGCCTTGGTTCTTTTGGAAACATCGCTGTCGCAAGCCAACAGCGCGCAACTGAAGCAAGTGCGCCGCCACGGTGGCCACATCATCGTCACCGAAATACCCCCCATCCACGCAGGTCGAGACCATCACCCGTTTATTGAAGATTTAGTGATCAAAGTGTTGGGTCGTCACGCCTTGGATGCCGATTCGTAA
>DYSU01000070.1 GCA_020726335.1 Thiomargarita sp.
TAAAGAAGCGGTCAATGTGGCTAATTTTCCATGAGATCGATGAAAAGCCAATGTTTTTGTAATATCAAGATTGGAAACGCCATCACCATACGTAAAAAAGAAAGCCTCTTCATCGTGTAAATATTTTGCGACCCGTTTTAGCCTGCCACCTGTCATAGAAGATTCGCCTTTTTCTTCAATTATTTTAACCAATTCACTGAAAAAAATCGTATATTTTGGCAGATTTTTAAAAATCTGTTGATAGGCTTGTTCATCATATCTGTGGCTTAAGCCATTTCTATCGTTGAGTGCTTGTATCCAAAATAAATAATCATTTTCGGCCAAATAACCCGCATTATAAAAAGCTTTAACCACAACAATTATATAAAAAATTCAATCGATTAAGCCCACAACCGACGGCGGGCGAACATTCCACAGGGTTGGGTTTGTTCATTGTCAAAAAATTGCTTGATGTCATGGGCGGACAAATCCATTGTCAAAGCGAACCCAACCAAGGTTGCTGTTTTATTGTACAATTTCCCAATAAACAACCCAGCAAAGGAAATTAAGATTGAGCATGGACACCATCGCTGCGATTGCCACGCCACCAGGGCGCGGTGGCATCGGCATTGTACGCATTTCAGGCGCGCAAGTGACAACGATCAGCCAACGGCTTTTGCATTGTTTGCCACCGCCGCGCCATGCATTATACACCCCGTTTTATGACCACAATGGCCACATCATCGACCAAGGCTTGGCTTTGTATTTTCCGCAAAACCATTCATTTACGGGCGAAGCGGTGCTGGAATTACACGGCCACGGTGGCACCGTGGTCATGGACGTGTTGTTGCAACAGGTGTTGGCCTTGGGCGCACGGCTGGCGCGGGCGGGCGAATTTTCTGAACGCGCTTTTCTTAACGGCAAAATTGATTTGGTGCAAGCCGAAGCAATTGCTGATTTAATTGACAGCGTATCCATTGATGCGGCGCGCTGTGCGATGCGTTCGTTGCAAGGCGAATTTTCTAATAAAATCCATGCTTTGGTGAAACAATTGACCGAACTGCGTTGTTATATTGAAGCGGGGATTGATTTTCCCGATGAAGAAATTGATTTGTTGGCTGACGGTCAAGTTTTGCAACAAGTTAAAATAATTCAACAACATATCAAAACGGTGTTGGGGCAAGCGCAACAAGGGCATTTGTTGCAAGAAGGCATCAATATTGTCATCATCGGCCAGCCCAATGTCGGTAAATCCAGTTTGCTCAATTGTTTGGCAGGACGCGAAACCGCGATTGTCACCGACATCGCAGGCACAACACGCGATATCATCAAAGACAAGATTCAAATTAAAGGCATTCCACTGCACATCACCGACACCGCAGGCCTGCGCCAAACCAATGATATTATTGAACAAGAGGGCATTCGCCGCACCAAACAAGCGATGCAACAAGCGGATATTGTGATTTTTTTGCAAGACGATGCTCAAGAAGACAGCGCGCCCGATGCCGAAATTTTTAATTTTATCCCAGAGAAAGTTAAGCTATTGATTTTAAAAAATAAAATTGATTTAACGGGCAAGAGCGTGGGTTTTGTCAACGACCACACATTGCGCATTTCGGCCAAACACAGCTTAGGCATTGATTTACTTGGCAATTGGCTGATTCAAGCGGTCAATTACCATCAATCGGAAACGGGATTGATCATGGCCAGACGGCGGCATTTGGACGCGCTCGAACGCGCATTGGCGCAGATGGCGGTGGCTTGGGTGCAGGCACAAAACCAGCACAGCGAGCTGTTGGCTGAAGAATTACGCCAAACGCAACAGATTTTGGGCGAAATCACGGGTGAAGTGACTGCGGATGATTTGCTTGGGCAGATTTTTGGCAGTTTTTGTATTGGCAAATGAAGATTGTTTTGTCGATTATTTTGTGTTAGGTTATAACAATTTGAGAGGTATCTATCTATGACACGTTTTATCATTGCTTTATTAAGTTTATGGGCTTTGCCTTTGTATGCGGACATCAGCGTGGACAAGGCTTGGATACGCGCCGCACCGCCGAATGCGCCTGCAATGGCGGCGTTTATGACGTTGCAGAACAACGGCGAACAAGACGTTAAATTGTTGTCGGCCCATGTTGCAGGTTTTGGGCGGGTGGAATTGCACCGCACCATGGATGTCGATGGCATGATGAAAATGGTCAAACAGGATTTTATGCCTGTGCCTGCCAATGGCGCATTGGAATTAAAACCGGGCAGTTGGCATATTATGTTGATTCAACCTGAAAAAGTGCCGCAAGTGAATGAAAAAATTGAATTAACTTTAACTTTTGACGATGACAGCTCCACAAAAGTCAGCGTGACGGTTAAAGAAGCCCCCATCCCCCAACACATGCAGCCTTGATCATGAACCCACACAAACGCAGGGTTTTATGGGCGGCGGCTGTTGTGGTTGCGCTCGGTTTTGCGGGCTTGTATTATCAGCAAACGGCTGTTGTGGCTCGCAAGCAAGCACAACAACAATTGCAAAGCCAATTGCACACGGCGTTGTTGGTTGACGCAAGCAAACAATCTTTGCCACCGTTTGCGTTGCGTGACCATCATGACCAAGTTTTTGATAATCAACGGCTGGTTGGCCGCTGGTCGCTGTTGTTTTTTGGTTACACCCATTGCCCCGATGTTTGTCCCACCGAGTTATATCAACTCAGCCGTTTGCTTGATGCCATGGCAGAAAAAAAACGCGCTTTGCCACAGGTGTTTTTCATTTCGCTGGACAGCTTGCGCGACACGCCTGTTTCAATGCAACAATACACCCGCTATTTTCATCCCGATTTTATCGGCGTGACAGGTGAACAAAGCGCGGTCGATGCACTGGCGGCGCATTTTCAAGTGGCCTATGAAACCGTGTATTATCAAGGCAGTAATTTAATCAAGGTCAACAAAGGCGAAAAAATACCGCCTGAACAAGCCAACAGCTATTTGATTAACCACTCTGCATCCATCTACCTGATCAATCCACAAGGCCAATGGCGGGCGGTTTTCCCCAGCCCGCACCAAGAGGCTGATTTATTGGCCGATTTACCGCTGTTAGCCCATGAGTGACCGCCGTTTTACGCTCGTTGTGGTGGTTGTCAGTGCCGTGCTGTTGCTGGGCTTGGGTTATGCTTATCAACGCTTCAATACGTTGGTTGTCACCCCCTTGCCTGCGGTCGATTGCCCATTGGAACAGCAAGCTTGTCAAGCCACTTTGCCCAATGGTGCAACGGTCAAATTTACCGTCAGCCCACGCGGAATACCGCAATTACAGCCGCTAAAATTAAACCTGCAATTGACAGGCATGACCGCCCAACAAATCAGCGTTGACTTCAAAGGGGTGGACATGAACATGGGTTTGTTTCCCTATCCATTGCAAACCAGCGACGGCCAACATTTCCACGGCCAAGGCATGCTGTCAGCGTGTATTTTCAATGAAATGCGCTGGCTGGCACATGTGCAAATCACCACTGACACCGCCATTTTTGACCTACCCTTTCCTTTTACCACGCTAAAAAAATAAGTGTTTTTCACTTGACAATTGATTTTACAGCATGGGATGACTATGGATTCTTTATACGGCTTTATCGACATCGTTTTACACCTCAACAGCTATTTGGCGGGCGTTTTAGCTGAATACGGCCAGATTACCTATATCTTATTGTTTTTAGTCATATTTTGTGAAACGGGCTTGGTTATTTTCCCTTTTTTGCCGGGGGATTCGCTGTTGTTTGCCGTGGGGGCATTGGCCGCCAGCACAGGGCAATTAGACATCGGGCTGTTGATTCCATTGCTCATCAGCGCGGCATTGTTGGGCGACAATATCAATTATTTCGTCGGCAAATTTTTAGGCCAGCAAATCAAAACACGGCAACGAATCGGTTTTTTAAAACAGGAATACATTGAAAAAACAGAAAGTTACTATGCAAGATTTGGTGGACGCACGGTGATTATCGCCCGTTTTATTCCGTTGGTCAGAACGGTCGCGCCGTTTGTGGCGGGCGCGGGCAATATGGCCTACCCGCGTTATATGTCGTTTTGTATCATTGGTGCGCTGTTGTGGGTGACTTCTTTAACGGTTTTAGGCTATCAATTTGGCAATTTAACGGTGGTCAAACAAAATTTTGAACTGGTGATTTTAAGCATTGTCGTTATTTCAATTTTGCCCATTTTATACCAAGCAGGGCAAAACAGCCGTTTGGACAAAACAGGCCAATAGATTTCACAACTGCACCGGTTCAAGCCCACGAATGTGGGGGAATATAACCCGCCTAGGCGGGTTTTTTT
>DYSU01000071.1 GCA_020726335.1 Thiomargarita sp.
TAGTTATTCCCCTTCTTTTATTGAACCTTATTGAACAGGACTGATTTTATCCATGTCTCAATCACAACGCATTTTGTCGGGTATGCGCCCTACAGGGCATTTGCATTTAGGCCATTTACATGGCGTGTTAAACAACTGGGTGCAATTACAACACGAACACAATTGTTTTTTCTTTGTTGCCGATTGGCACGCTTTGACCACCCATTATGACAGCACTGAAGTGATTGAAAACAGCGTATGGGACATGGTGATTGATTGGCTGGCAGCGGGCATCAACCCCGGCGAAAGCACCTTGTTCATTCAATCGCACATCCCCGAACACGCTGAACTGCATTTGCTGTTGTCGATGATGACCCCCCTCAGTTGGCTGGAGCGCGTGCCAAGTTACAAAGACCAGCAATTAAAACTCAAAGAAAAAGACTTGGCCACCTATGGTTTTCTGGGTTATCCCTTGTTGCAAAGTGCGGATATTCTCGCCTACCGCGCCGATTGTGTGCCTGTGGGCGAAGACCAAGTGGCGCACATTGAGCTGACCCGCGAAGTGGCGCGCCGTTTCAATCATCTCTATGGCCGTGAAACAGGATTTGAAGCCAAAGCGGAAGCGGCGGCCAAAAAAATGGGCAAAAAAAACGCGAAGCTTTACAAAACGTTACGCAAGCGGTTTCAAGAGCGGGGCGACAGCGTAGCCTTGGCCACGGCACATGCCTTGCTGGAAGCACAACAAAACATCAGCTTGGGCGACAAAGAACGGCTGTTTGGCTACCTCGAAGGCGTGGGCAAAGTGCTGTTGCCCGAACCACAACCTTTGCTCACCCCAGCGGCCAGAATGCCCGGATTAGATGGGCAAAAAATGTCCAAATCCTATAACAACACCATCAGCTTGCGCGAAAGCTCCGAACAAATCAGCAAAAAACTGCGCACCATGCCCACCGATCCTGCGCGGATACGGCGCACCGATGCAGGCGAGCCACAAAAATGTCCCGTCTGGCAAATGCACCAAGTTTATAGCAACGATGCCGTCAAAGCGTGGGTGCAACAAGGCTGTCATTCGGCCAGCATCGGTTGCCTTGATTGCAAACAACCGATCATTGATGCCGTGCTGAAAGAATTGCAACCCATTCAACAACGTGCCAAAGCCTATCAACAAGACAAAGAAGCGGTGCAATCCATCATCGCGTTGGGCTGTGAAAAAGCCCGCGACACCGCCCGCGAAACCCTTGAAGATGTGCGTGCCGCCATGGGTTTGATCTACCACTAACCCCAACTAAAATAATTTTTCAACCACCTCAAGGACGGCATGATGGAACAACAACAGGTGAATGTCACCATTAATGGCAAAAAAATTCAAGCCCCCAACGCCCTTACCGTGATTCAAGCGGTGTGGCACGCGGGCGGAACCCAAGTGGAAGGCGTGGGCTGTTTGGAAGGGGTCTGCGGCTCTTGTCGGGTGATGGTCAAGCGCGCCAACAGCCCCACAGTGGAAACCCAACTGGGCTGCCAAACCTTGATTGAAGACGGTATGCAAGTGATTTTCTTGGGTTTTCCATCGCCCACCCATCACCGTTATCAATTGAGCGACATCCAAAATTCATGGGAATCTTATGCCTATTTTCACCACATTTTTCCCGAAGCCAAACACTGTCGTATGTGCCACGGCTGTAATGTGTCTTGCCCCAAAGGCATTGATGTCGAACAAGTGGTGTATTTGGCCACCAAAGGCCGTTTTCGCCAAGCAGGCAAGCTGTTTGTCGAATGTGTGATGTGCAATTTGTGCATGACCGCCTGCCCTGAAAACATCGCACCCAACCATGTCGGGTTGTTTTGTCGGCGGGTGATTCCCTATTTTTATCTGCGACCTTCCAATTTAATCAGTCGGCTGGAAGAAATTCGCCAAGGCAAACACACCATCAACCTCGACTAAAGGACAGCCGTGGCACATCCCCCGCGCAAACGTTTTGGCCAAAATTTTTTGCACGACCCACAAATCATCGCGCAAATCATCGCCGCATTCAACCCGCAAGCGCAACAAGCCATCGTGGAAATCGGCGCGGGCTTGGGCGCATTAACCCAACCTTTGTTGCAACGGGTCAGCCTACCTTTACAGGTAATTGAAATTGATAGAGATTGTTGCGCCAAATTGCAACAAGACCACGGCGAAAAATTACAGATTCATCAAGCCGATGTATTACATTTTGATTTTAAAGCCTTGAGTGGCGGCGCACACAGCCTGCGTTTAATCGGCAATTTGCCCTACAACATTTCGTCACCGCTGTTGTTTCATTTGTTGGCACAACAGCAAGTGATTGATGATATGGTGTTTATGTTACAAAAAGAGGTGGTCAATCGGTTGGTGGCCAAGGTGGGCGATGCCGCTTATGGCCGGTTGTCGGTGATCATGGCCTATTATTGCCAGCGGGAAAAACTGTTTGACGTGCCTGCCAGCGCGTTTCATCCCATGCCCAAAGTTGATTCCAGCGTGGTCTATTTGCGCATCAACCGCCAATTGCCCAAAGACTTTGCCCATTTCAACCAAGTGGTGACATGGGCGTTTGCCAAGCGGCGCAAAACCTTGCACAATAATTTGAAACAGCACTACACCGCCGCGCAATTGGCACAAGCCAATATCGACCCCCAACAGCGCGCCGAACAATTGCATTTGGCCGATTTCCTGCGCTTAGCGGCGATTTAACAGGTGTTTGCTGTCGGTTTTGGCCAAAATCAACAACAGCGTGTGTGCCATATAGCCCAAGACTTTCCACCACGAATAAAAAATGCGTGATTTACCATGGCGCGCTTCCATGTTGACAGGGATATCCAGCAGTTCAAGCCCTGCTTGGCGCAACAACAGCAACACACCCATGTCTTGATAATCCAACAACGTCGCCGCAGGCGAAGCCAGCAAAAACACCGCCGTTTGATTATAGGCGCGCAAACCTGAAGTCAAATCTTCGACTTTCAAACCTGACAAACGGCGAAACAGCCGCCACGCCAAATGGCGCAAAAAACTGCCGCGTTGCACACATGCACCGATACAGACATCGGCCTGCCCTTGGGCGACAGGTGCGCGCACCCAAGCCAATGTTTCAATCAAATGTTGGCCATCGGCATCCATGGTCAACACAACCGAATAATGGCGGCGTTTGGCATAGCGCAAACCCGTTTGTATTGCGCCCCACGCACCCAACGAATACAGCAGATTGATCACCGTCACCCCCGCGTTTTGTGCGATGGCGGCGGTGGCATCGTCGCTGGCATCGTTGACCACCACCACATCATAAGGACAGGTTTTTAATTGATTCAACAGGTTAGCAAGGGTTTTGGCTTCGTTTTTGGCGGGAATGACCACCAAAGTATCGGCAGGCATCAAAAAAACAGGTGTTTTAAGGCCAAACCTGCATCGTCAGCGCGCATAAACGCTTCGCCGACCAAAAAGCTGTTGACCTTGGCTTGGCGCATCAGCGCAACATCGGCTGGGGTTAAAATACCGCTTTCAGTGACCACAATACACTCTTTGGGAATTTGCGCCAATAAATTCAACGTGGTGTTCAAATCCGTGTTGAAGGTGCGCAAATCGCGGTTGTTAATGCCCACCAACGGCAAACCCAAACGCATAGCGCGGCTCAATTCGTCCGCATTATGGACTTCGACCAACACATCCATGCCCACACAAGCGGCCAGCGCGGCAAAATCAGCCAACTGCGCATCATCCAAAGCGGCGACAATCAACAGCACGGCATCCGCGCCCCACGCCCGCGCTTGGTAAATTTGATAAGCGTCAATGATGAAATCCTTGCGCAACACAGGCAAATCGCAGGCGGCACGGGCTTGCATGAGATCATCGCGGTGGCCTTGAAAAAACGGTTCATCGGTCAACACCGACAAACAAGCCGCACCGTGGGCGGCATAGCTTTGGGCAATGGCCGCAGGCTTAAAATCAGCGCGCAACAAGCCTTTGCTGGGTGAAGCTTTTTTAATTTCAGCGATCACCGCAGGTTGTTGTTGCGCCACTTTGACGCGAATGGCGGCGACAAAACCGCGTGTGCCATCGGCTGAGCAAGCTTGTTGTTGACAAGCGGCCAAACCGAGTGTGGCGCGATCGCGGGCAAGGGTTTGAGCAGTTTGTTGTAGGATTTTTGCTAAAATATCAGGAACTTGCGACATGGTTGTTTTGTATAGTTATTCCCCTTCTTTCCCCTTCTTTGAAGGGGTGGCAGACGAAGTCTGACGGGGT
>DYSU01000043.1 GCA_020726335.1 Thiomargarita sp.
GCTTTTAATCAATTTTACCTATCAAACATCACAATGTTGGCATAAATAATACCAAGAAAACAAAGGTTTATCGCTTGATCTTGTTCCGCGCTAAAGACAGGTATATTCTGTGCTTTTTTCTATTTAATCGCGTAAACTGTGGCTATGTTGCATTTATTTCGCAGTAATTATCAAGAAAACTTGGTGGATGCACTCAGCCAAGTATTGAAAAAACAGCCCTTGCCGCCGTTAAAAAAAGAAATCATCGTGGTGCAAAGCCAAGGCATGTCGCACTGGCTGGCATTGCAATTGGCGCAACGGCTGGGCATTGTGGCCAACAGCATGTTCCAGTTTCCTGTGGATATCACAGAGGATATTTTTCGCCGCGTTTTGGGTGATTTGCCCGAACCCAGCGTTTATCAAGCGGACAACATGACATGGGCTTTGTTGACCTTGTTGAACGAGGATTCATTGCTGGCACAGCCTGCGTTTAAAACCTTGCGCGACTATTTACGACAAGATGCGGGGTTGAAACGCTACCAACTGGCGCAACGCATCGCCCATTTGTTTGATCAATACATCATCTATCGGCCAGAAATGATTTTGGCATGGGAAAAAGGCGACGACGTACAGGTCAAAAACACGGAACATCAATGGCAGGCGTTGTTGTGGCGGCAATTGTATACCCAGAACAACCGCGCCCCGCACCGCGCCCATTTGCAACAACAATTTTTACACAAAATCAATCAAAGCGACCTCAGCCAATGCCATTTACCCCAACGTTTATCGGTGTTTGGCATTTCCGCATTGCCGCCGTTTTATACCGAAATTTTTGCCCGCTTGGGGGAGGTGATGACGGTCAATTTATTTGTCATGGACCCTTGTCGGCACTACTGGGGTGACATCATTGCCGACAGCGACATGGCCCGCCAGAGCCAAGCCCATGCCGCCGTGCAAGACCCTCTGGCGCAACAGCATTACACCAGCGGCAACACCTTGTTGGCCAGCATGGGCAAACTGGGGCGCGATTTCATCGACAGCTTGAATGACTATAATCCCGTTGAAACAGATTGTTATCAAACGATCAACCCCCGTCATTTGCTGGCACAAGTGCAAGATCAGATTCTCAACCTCAGCGAAGGCGCGCCCAATGGGCAAAAAACGCCGATAAGCGCAACAGATTCCAGCCTACAAATCCACTGTTGTCACAGTCCAATGCGTGAAGTTGAAGTTCTCCATGACCAGTTGTTGGCCCTGTTTGAAGCCGATAACAGCTTAAGCCCCAGCGATATTGTGGTGATGATGCCCGAACTGGGCAATTACGCGCCGCTGATTCAAACGGTGTTTGGCAACCAAAGCCCAGCGATACCGTATCACATCGTTGACCGCGAATGGCAAAGCGAAAGCCAAGTGATACAAGCCTTGATGGCGATAGTGTGTCTGGCCGACAGCCGAGTCACTTTAAGCGAAGTGCTGGACATTCTCACACATGAACCAATACAACAGCGTTTCGGCCTGTCAGATGGGCAGCGGCAACAAATCCAAACATGGTTGCAACAAGCAGGCGTGCGCTGGGGCAAAGATGCCGCCAGCCGCAAAGCCCAAGATTTGCCTGAATTTAACCAAAACAGTTGGGATTTTGGCTTATCGCGCCTGTTATTGGGTTATGTCTGGGCAACGCAAAACGCAGGCGACAATGACCTTTATTGCAACATCGCGCCACTGGATGCGATTGCAGGCCAACAAGACAGCCAAACCTTTGCCCAATTTTTGAGTTTTAGCCAGCAATTGTTTGATTATCAAGAACAATTGCAACAAAACCAGACACCCCAACAATGGCAAACTTTGCTGGGGCAAATCCTTGACGACTTTTTTCCCAATGACAATCACACGGTGCTGGAATTGCGGGCATTGCGTCAACTAATTGAAAAATTAAACAAACATTCTCAATCAGTGGCCTGCGCTTTGCCTGTTTCCATCAGCGTGATTCGCCAATGGCTCAAGCAAAATTTGGATATTGAGCATATACCACAAAGTTTTCTCAGCGGCGATTTAACTTTTTGCGCCATGTTACCGATGCGAAGCATTCCTTTTAAAATCATCGCGTTGCTGGGAATGAACGACCGCATTTATCCACGGGTGCAAAAAAAATTGCGCTTTGATTTGCTGGCCGAAAAACCACGGCGCGGTGACCGTTCGCGGCGCAATGATGACCGCTATTTGTTTTTGGAATCGCTGTTGTCTGCACGCGACGGTTTTTATATCAGCTATGTTGGCCAAAGCATTGCCGATAACAGCGAATCGCCGCCTTCGGTGTTGGTCGGCGAACTGTTGGATTATCTGAAACGCCATTTTACTTTGCCTGTGTTTGTGGTTAAACACCGTTTGCAAGCCTTTCATCCGCTGTATTTTCAAGCGCAATCGCCGCTGTTCAGCTATGCGAGCGCACGGTGTCAACTCAGTTGGCAAAATTTACAACCGAAAAAAACACAGGTTGATTTCATTCAAACGCCCCTGCCTGCGCCTGAAACCGCATTTAAGCAACTGAATTTAAAGCAGTTACAGGCATTTTATCGCCATCCTGCGCGCTATTTGTTGCGTCAAAGGTTGCATTTGCATTTGCCTCAACCACAGGTTTTGCTGGATGACCACGAAACTTTATTGCTCAATAATTTAGAAAATTATCAATTAAAACAACAACTTTTACACAAAAAATGCCAACAACAACCGACAGCGGCTTATCAGCAATGGGCAACACAAGCGGGGATTTTGCCGCCATTGGCAATGGGGCAATACAGTTATCGACAAATCCAACCTGTGTTACACGCCCTGTGGCAAAAATTGCAACCTTATCTGGATGCCCCGCCGCTGGCGGCCAAAAATGCGGTGTTTTTAGGGGATGATCTGTTGTTGAGCGCGAATTTTAACCCCGTTTATCCCCACGGTTTGTTGTATTATCGTCCCGCGACCATTAAATCCAATGATTTGATCGACGCATGGTTGGCGCATTTACTGGGGCATTGTGTCGCTGATTACCCCAAAACCGCTGTCATCATCGGCATTGACAACAGCTATCAATTCACCGCTGTTGACAACGCCAAAGAACAATTGCAACGGCTGTTGCGCGGGTATTGGCAAGGATTGTTGCAACCGTTGCCCTTTTTTCCGCAAACCAGCCGCGCATACGCCGAAAGCATTCGCAATAAAAAATCGGTGGGGGAAGCGATGAAAGCCGCCTATCGCCAATGGGAAAACGACCACAACATGGACAGCGAAAAACAAGACCCTTATTTTGCCCACGCATTTCGCCAACCTCAGCCGTTAAATCAACATTTTGCACAACTGGCTTTGGATTTTTGGTTGCCTTTGCTTCAACACTTAACCCCACTCTAAATTCATTCATGTTTGGATAAACACGGCGGCTATCAAACAACCGATGATTGTTTTATACTGAATTTTTTATTCCTGTTGCATTATTCAATGGTTTGGATTCATTTATGCTGAAAAAAACACTGCTGTTGTTGGGCTTGATTTTATTATTATTCATAGGCTTAATGGCATTTGCCCCCCGTTTTTTGGCAGGTAATGCGTTAAAGCAACTGCCCCATTATCCTTGGCTGTCACAACATAAGATTGACCACATTGACCATGGTTGGCAAAAAACCCAAATTCAAAGCCAATGGCAATCACCTGAAAACAGTCGATTTTTGCCACCTGCAAAAAATTACCACATCAAAAGCACCCTACAACACGCTTGGTTGCCGTTTACCCCGTTATCATTGGACATCAGCGTATCAGACCCCAAGCAAACCGTGTTGACCCACCAATTATCCTTGGCAATCAATGGCATAGGTAACGGCCAGCTAACCCTTAAACAGTATCAAAGCGACCTTCTTCAACTGACTGATTTTCAAATAAAAAGTCAATTTCAATGGCAGCCAAACCATTGGTTTAAACCCACACAACTGTTGTTGCCAACACTGAATGCCACGCTAAGCAACCAACATGGAATAATACCCAACGCCCAATGGCAAATGTTATCGGCAAAAGTTAATTTACAACAAAAAACGCAAAAAGATTGGCAAATGTTGCCATCCGATGCCCAATTAAAACAACTTAACTGGACGTATCAGCAACACCAACAAGCCGTGAATTGGCAATTAATGGACAGCCAATGGCAATTACAAGGTGAATGGGAAAATCAATTATTGAGCGCGCAATTGCAAACCCAAACCCAAATGTCATTACAACCGCATCAAGTTCATGGTCAAGCCAAGGCTGATTTAACGATTAAACGATTGAATTATCAAGATTTAATCCAACTGATTGAACATTATCAAGCCATCAAGCCGACAGCCGCCAAATGGGTTAGGGCGTTGACTTTGGCCGCTTATGTACCGCCCTTGTTAAAAGAAAACCCCTTGATTCAATTAGACAATTTACAATGGCACACCGAACAAGGCGATGTCAGCGCAAAAGCCAAGGTCGACACCCAAACCTGTGGCCAGCCGCATAAAGAACTCAATTTATCCTTTTGGTATCAATGTGTTGATGCTGAAATTGACTTTAAAATTGCGCAACCTTTGTTGGCTAAATTGACCCAAAGCGCGGACACCACGGCATGGTTAAAACAACAATTGCCTGGCTATTTACACAACAGCGTGCATTTGTCGGGCAATGTGTATCAATTTTATTTTAAAATTCAACAAGGTGTCATCAGTTATGCGCCTTAGTGGGCTGCTGTTTCTGGTTTTATGTAGCACCCCTTTTGAAGTTCATGCAGATAAAAAACAGCAATTACAACAAGTTGAGAAGAAAATTGAACAATTACAGCAAAAAATGCGCAACACCCGTTCGCAACAAGATCAATTGCAACAGGATTTGGCGCAAGCAGAACAGCAAATTGGCCAACTTGCCGACAAATTAGAAACATTTGCCGATGATTTAACCCTAAAACAACAAAGTTTGGCTGAATTTCGCCAACAACATCAGTTGCAAGCGACAAAGCTACAACAACAACAAGAAATTTTGGCGCAACAAATTCGCTCCTCGTATATCATTGGCCGCCGTGACTATTTGAAAATTCTGTTGAACCAAGAAGACCCCAGCACCGTTGGCCGCATGTTGCAATATTATGATTATTTTAATCAAGCGCGCAGTTTACGCATCAGTACCATCAATGAGGCCATGAATCAAATTCAAATGTTGGAAAATAAAATTGAACAACAAAGCCAACAAATTCAACAATTGTTGATTGAACAAACGGATAAAAAACAACAGCTAGAGCAACAAAACCAAAAGCGGCAACAAATTTTGGGTCAATTGTCAGGCAGTTTGGTGCAACAGAGCCATCAATTAAAACAACTGCTGGATGACAGACAACATTTGCAAATTTTGCTGGGCATTGTAGCCACCAATACGCCTGATTTCATTGAAAAATCGCTGACTTTAACCCCATTTTCGCAATTAAAAGGTCAATTGTCTTGGCCCGTACAAGGCAAAATTGCCCAGTCATTTGGCAAGCGTAAATCCGTGGGCAATTTAAAATGGCAAGGTTGGTTGATTGATGCCGCCGCAGGACAAAAAGTGCGCACGATTGCCGCAGGTAAGGTGGAATTTTCAGGTTGGTTTCGCCATTTGGGGCAGTTGTTGATCATCAAACACGATCAAAATTATATGAGTTTGTATGCCCACAATCGCAGTTTATATCCTAAGCAAGGCGATTGGGTTAAAGCAGGCGACATCATTGCCAGCGTGGGCAACAGCGGCGGGCAAGCGCAAACAGGGCTTTATTTTGAGTTACGTTACCAAGGTCAAGCCATTGACCCTGCCATTTGGTTAAACCCTTAAGTCACGGCTCATCTGGCGCAAAGCCGTCATTTGCGGTACACTTCAAACAGTTGAAGGGGATAAATGATGATGAAATCTGTTTGGCGCGTGACTTTGATTTATTTTGGTATTATTTTATTGATTGTTTATTTGGCCGATAAAAACAGCCTCAATACGGATGAATTGCGCCAATATGTTCCATTTTTCGATAAAATCGCCCATTTTATCCTCATGGGCATGGCTGGGTTTTTATTGAACCTCAGCTTGGCCTGTAAAATTATTCACTACCGACAACAACGGTTTTTATGGGGTAGCGTGATTGTGGGCTTGCTGGTCACTTTAGAGGAATTTTCCCAGTTGTATTTTCCTGCCCGTTCCTTTGATTTATTGGATTTAACCGCAGATTACTTGGGTATTTATTTGTTTGGTCAATGGGCTTTATTGTGGCATGGCAAACATTTAAGAGGGGTATTGTAATATGTTGCGTTTAATCAATGGGTTGGTCTTGTTGTTGCTGTTTGTCTTTATCACCAGTTTGGCCGTGATCAATATTGAAACCGTGGTGACTGTGCATTTTTATTTGGCTTCAAAACCGATTAATTTAGTCATTTTGCTGTTGGTCACCCTGTTTATCGGCTGTGGATTGGGTATTTTATTGAATATACACTGGTGGCTAAAACTGCGGCAAGGCCCTTATCATACAAACAACCGCGTTTAACATTGTGGACATCGCTTCCTTATTGTGGTTGTTGTTGCCCGTGGCCGCGTTATCAGGTTGGTTGAGCGCGCAACACAGTTTGAACCCAAAAAAACAGGAAAAAGCCACGCAAAAATTATCACCTGATTATTTGCAGGGTTTGAATTATTTATTGAACGAACAACCTGATAAAGCGGTGGATATTTTCATCAAATTATTGACGGTGGACAATGACACAGTGGAAACCCATCTGGCATTGGGGGCGTTGTTTCGCCGCCGTGGTGAAGTCAATCGTGCAATTCGCATTCATCAAAATTTGATTGAACGCAAACAATTGAGTTGTGTGCAACGTGAACAAGCCGTGATGGAACTGGGACGCGATTATTTGCGCGCAGGTTTGTTGGACAGAGCGGAATATTTGTACCGTGAATTGATAGAATCCAGCACTTTTGGCGTTTATGCGTGTCAACAATTATTGGAAATTTATCAACAAGAAAAAGATTGGCAAAAAGCGATTAAAATTGCGCAAAAATTGGATAACAGTGGCTTAAATGATTATAAACCCATGATGGCTCAATTTTATTGTGAACAAGCGCATGATTATCAGCAACAACAGCAATTGGCTAAAAGTCAGGCCTTGTTGTATAAAGCATTGGAAATGGACAAGCGTTGTGTGCGTGCCAATTTATTGTTGGGTTGGATGGCGATTGAACGACAACAATTCAAGTTGGCGATTGCTTTTTTTCAGCAAATTGAACAACAAAATCCGCACTATTTGGCCGAAGTGGTTGAACCTTTGCATCTGTGCTATCGGGCTTTGCAACAACAACCGACATTTATCGCTTATTTACACGATGTTTTGCAAAAACAAAGCAATTTTGTTCCCATTCAACCCTTGGTGCAATTCATTAAAGACCAAGAAGGCGAGTTGCCTGCTTTGGCTTTTGTCACAGAGCATTTGAAAAAACACCCGACATTACAAGGCATGGCCTATTTTTTAAATTTAACGCGCGCCAAAGCACATGCAAATTGTCAACTTGATTTAAATTTATTACAACAGGCCACCTTGCAATTATTGAAAAATAACCCCGATTATCAATGTGAAGAATGCGGCTTTGCGGGTAAAACCTTGCATTGGCAATGCCCGCGCTGTAAACAATGGAACACGGTTAAACCGATTTGATGCTTTAAAGGACGAAAATGAACGAACACACCCCGCTAGAAAAAGAATTGTTAAAAGACATTGCCAACGCCGTGGTGGTTGAACAACGCCGCGCCCGCCGTTGGGGTATTTTCTTTAAACTATTGACTTTCTTCTATTTATTTCTATTGCTTGGGCTGTATGTGGACAATGTTGAAACCAGCACAGAAGACAGCGATGAAAGCTATACCGCTTTGGTCAAATTAGACGGCATCATTGCCGATGACACGGAAGCCAGTGCAGACAATATGATCAAGGGGTTGCGCAACGCATTTGAAGCGGAAAACGCCAAAGGCGTGATTTTGCGCATCAACAGCCCAGGTGGCAGTCCCGTGCAATCGGCCTATATCAACGATGAAATCCATCGGTTGCGCAAACAATACCCCGATAAACCCTTGTATGCGGTGGTGACCGATTTATGCGCGTCAGGCGGCTATTATATTGCGGCAGCCGCCGATGAAATTTATGTCAACCGCTCCAGCATTATCGGCTCTATCGGCGTGTTGATGAGCGGTTTTGGCTTTGTCGAGGCGATGGATAAATTGGGCATTGAACGGCGGCTGTTGACCGCTGGCAAAAACAAAGCCATGTTAGACCCTTTTTCGCCGTTTAAACCTGAAGAAAGCCAGCATATTCACAGCTTATTGACTGAATTACATCAACATTTTATGGATACTGTTAAAAAGGGACGCAAAAAACGCTTGGCAGATGACCCTGATTTATTCACAGGCATGATTTGGACGGGCGAAACTGCAATTAAATTGGGTTTGGCCGACAAATTGGGCAACAGCAGTGATGTCGCACGCGATGTTATCAAAGCGGAAAAAATTGTCGATTTTACCCCCAAAGACACCTATCTTGACCGCTTGGCTGAGCGGTTTGGCACATCAATGGCGCAGTATTTCAGCCAACAATTCAAAAGTCAGCCACAGTTTTGATAAAGTCAACCACGCAATGATGCCCATGCGCGACTGGTGGTTGCAACGGGAAAAACGGGAACAAACCACCTTGTTATCTGGGGCGTTGTTGATGGCGATGATTTTGCTGTATGGGTTGTGGCAACCTTTGGCACAGCAACAGAAGCAATTGCAACTGCACGTCAACGCCCAACACAGTTTGCTTCAATGGATGCAACAAGCGGCACAACAAGCGCGCGCTTTGCAGACGCAGGCGTTGCCACAAAATTCAGCCGTGTCTTTGCTGACGTTGTTGGATGAAAGTTTACTCAATCAACCGTTGCAACAGGTGGATAAACACATCATGCCCAAAAATGAACAACAAGTGGTCATAGAATTTGCTGAAGTGGATTTTGCCGCGCTGTTGCAATGGCTGGTGTTGTTGGCCAATCGTTATGCGATTGATGTCGATGATGTGCAGTTGACGCAACAAGCCACGGGATTGGTGAAAGCACACACACGATTGACTCGCTAACCCATTATGAAACCTTACTTTTTTTAAAACATCATGTTCAAACCCTTGTCTTTGTTTATTGGCCTGCGTTATACCCGAGCCAAACGAAAAAACCATTTTATTTCATTCATTTCCTTAACCTCCATTTTGGGCATCGCTTTGGGGGTCACGGCCTTGATTACCGTGTTGTCAGTGATGAACGGTTTTGAAAAAGAACTGCGCCATCGCATGTTGGGCATGGCACCGCATATTGAAGTGCAAAGCACGGCCAACAGTTTTGGTGCGTGGCAAGCTTTGGCCACGTCTGTGGCGCAACAACCGCAGGTCATCAGTGTCACGCCTTCTGTGCAAGGTCAAGGCATGGTGACGCGGCAAAAGTCGGTGCAAGGCGTGGTGTTGCAAGGCATTGTCCCTGATAACACGGATTTAATCGCCGCTTTAACTGAGAATAAATCCAAAGGTTTTAACAATCGACTGCCGCCGCTGGATTTTACCGCGCTTAAAGCGGGTGATTTCAAAGTGTTTATTGGCGAAGAATTGCAACGCAGTTTGGGGGTGGCTGTGGGCGATAAGATCACCTTGGTGGTGCCGCAAGCTTCCGTGACCATCGTTGGCATGTTGCCACGGATGAAACGGATGCAAGTGGCGGGGGTTTTTCGCGTGGGGATGCACGAAGCCGATTCGGGGCTGGTGTTGATGAACATTGCTGATGCGGCCACGCTGTTGCGTTTGCCCAAAGGACATATTCACAGTTTGCATTTGAAATTAAAGGAAATTTTTAGCGCGCCCCCAATCAGCCAGCAATTGAACCAAACCCTGTTGCATCCCAAAGGTTATTACAGCCTTGACTGGACGTATCGCCACGCCAATTTTTTCAAAGCGGTCAAAATGGAAAAACGGGTGATGAGCATTATTTTGATTTTGATTGTCGCGGTCGCGGCGTTCAATATTGTGTCCACTTTGGTGATGGTGGTCACCGATAAACAAGCGGATATTGCCATTTTGCGCACCTTGGGCAGCAGTCCGCGTGAGATTATGCAGATTTTTATGGTGCAAGGCTGTTTAATCGGCGTGTTTGGCACGTTGCTGGGGCTGGCAGGTGGCTTGGGTTTGGCGTTGAACATTGAAACCTTGGTGCCTGCGATTGAACACTTCTTTCACACCGATTTATTGCCTGATGATGTCTATTATATCAGTGACTTACCCTCTGATTTGCAATGGCCTGATGTGATTAAAATTGTCACCACGTCACTGATTTTGAGTTTATTGGCCACGTTATACCCTGCGCGCAAAGCGGCGCGTACCCAACCTGCCGAGGCCTTGCGTTATGAATAATGTCTTGTTTTGTGAGAACTTACAAAAAACCTTTGATGACGGCCACTTAAAAGTTGAAGTTTTAAAGAACGTCAATTTGACCGTCAAACAAGGGGAGCGGTTGGCCATCGTCGGTCAATCAGGCTCAGGCAAAAGCACGCTGTTGCATTTGCTGGGCGGTTTGGATAAGCCCACCAACGGCACGGTGCAAGTGGCAGGCAAGGACATTTATCAAATGGATGCCGCCCAAGCGGGGCGGTGGCGCAATCAACATTTGGGTTTTGTCTATCAATTTCATCATTTGTTGGCTGAATTTACAGCCTTGGAAAATGTGTCTATGCCGCTGTTGATTCGCGGTTTAAGCGTCAAACAAGCCCAAGCGCGTGCGGCTGATTTATTGGCACAGGTCGGTTTGGCGCAACGCATGGCACATAAACCCTCTGAGCTGTCAGGTGGTGAACGCCAGCGGGCGGCCATTGCCCGCGCACTGGTGACTGAACCGCAATGTCTTCTGGCGGATGAACCCACAGGCAATTTAGATGGTAAAACCGCGCAACAAGTGTATGAAACTTTACTGGCATTGAATCAAAAAATGCACACCAGCTTGGTGATTGTCACCCATGACATGGGTTTGGCGCAGAAAATGGACAAAATCGTGCAACTGAACAACGGCTGTTTGTGAAAAAAGGCGGCACAAATTCCTATTTTATAGCACGGTTTATGTCATAATATGCCACTATTTTTATTAGGTATTTAAGGAGGTGTTTTTATGTTGTCTCGTATTGTAGCGGTTATCAGTTTATTGTTGCTCATGGGCGTGTCTTACGGATTTTTTAAAGGTCTGATCCCCACCGAAAAGGCTTTCTCATTTTCAATTGACCAAACAGTGACCCGTGTCGCCTTAGAAGAGGGGGTGTCACCTGATGACGCAATTGAATCCATGAAATTGCGCGCCAATGACTTAAATATGAAATTAGTCGCTCACATGCCTTTGTCCACCGAATTAATCGCTCAAGGCGTGGAAAATGTCCGCCGTATTGAAATTTTCCAGTTCTGTGATGCCAAAATTGCCAAAGCCATGGTTGACCATGATATGAATTTTGGCGCGTATTTACCCTGTCGCATCACTTTGATGGAAGATGCCGACGGTAAACTTTGGTTGGTGATGATGAAAATTGATTTATTCATCAGCATGGCCCATTTGCCTGATGATATTTTGGCCTTGGCCAAGAAAGTCAATGACAGTTTAAACAGCATCATTCAAGCAGGTGCCAGCGGCGCATTATAGTCTGCCGCAAGAGAAGCCAGCTTGGCTTCTCTAAAACAAAACCATGTCCAAAAAACCCATTCAATTTTATCCTGCGGTTGACCTTGAACAACTGAATGCTGATATTCCTGCTGTTTTAAAAAAAATCTTTTTAAATCGGGGCGTTACTTCTGTTGAGCAATTGAACTATCACAACCAACATTTGCTCTCCTATCAACACCTGTTAAACATCGACGCGGCAACCGCTTTGTTGTACCAAGCCTTAAGCCAACAATGGCGGGTGTTGATTGTCGCTGATTTCGATGCCGATGGCGCAACCAGTTGTGCGGTGGCGGTTAAAGCCTTGCGCGCCATGGGTTTGCAACAAATTCATACCATCGTTCCCAACCGTTTTCAACACGGCTATGGCTTGACCCCCCCCGTGGTTGATTGGGCCGCTGAACAACAGCCTGATTTGATCATCACCGTAGACAACGGCATTTCCAGTATCGCGGGGGTGGCGCGTGCCAATGATTTGGGTATCAAAGTATTGATTACTGACCACCATTTGCAAGGCGCACGCCTGCCTGATGCCCATGTGATCATCAACCCCAACCAGCAAGGCGATGAATTTCCAAGCAAAAATCTGGCTGGCGTTGGGGTGATTTTTTATGTGATGCTGGCGTTGCGCGCCCATTTGCGCCAACAAAATTGGTTTGATCAACAGCAGATGCCTGTGCCAAATTTAGCCGATTTATTGGATTTGGTCGCCTTAGGCACAGTGGCCGATATGGTGCCGCTGGATTACAACAACCGTATTTTGGTGCAACAAGGGCTGTTGCGCATTCGTGCCAATCAATGTTGCGCAGGTATGCGTGCCTTGTTGCAAGTCACCAACCGCCCGCCAAGCCACGTCACGGCCAGTGATTTGGCTTTTTATCTTGCGCCGCGCTTGAACGCCGCAGGACGGATGGAAACCATGAGCCACGGCATTGATTGTTTGTTGGCAGATGACTTCAGCCACGCGATACAAAAAGCCCACACGCTGGACTATTTCAACCAACAGCGTAAAGAGGTTGAGGCCCGTATGCAAGAACAAGCTTTGGCACATTTGGCTGAATTAGATTTAGAAACCAACCACTTGCCGTTTGGTCTGTGTTTATACCAGCCACATTGGCATTCGGGCGTGATTGGCATTGTCGCGTCGCGCATCAAAGATCGGTTTCACCGCCCCGTGGTCATCTTCACCCAAGCGGATGAAAATCCAGCACATATTCGCGGCTCGGCGCGTTCCGTCGCAGGGGTCCATATCAGAGACATCTTGGAAACCATCAACAGCCAACAACCTGAATTGATTGATAAATTTGGTGGCCATGCGATGGCGGCGGGTTTGACTTTACAACAGCAACATCTTGATTTATTTAAAGATTTATTTGATCAACACGTGCGCCAGCATTTGAGCGTTGACGCATTGGCGGGTGTGATTGTCAGCGATGGCGGTTTGAGTGCCGATGAATTGAACCTTGATTTTGCCCATCTGTTGTACAACATCAGCCCATGGGGACAAGCGTTTGCTAAGCCGTTGTTTTCTAATTGGTTTTTAATCCAGCAACGGCAAATGATGCGGCAAAAACACTGCAAATTGCAATTGCAACTGGCATCAGGCGGGCAAAGTGTGGAAGCGATTGCGTTCAATGTCGATGAAGATTTTATGCCGCCTGTGACGGTGGTAAAAATTTATTTGACCTATCAACTGGACATCAATGTCTTTCACCACCAAGCCAAATTACAATTATTAATCAAAGATTTACGTTGGCATTAACCAACGCAATGCCCGCCACACATCCGCCACTTTCGGTTTATCAGCCAAACAACAGCCTTCGTTGTTGACAAATAAAACGTGTCGCCCCAGCCACGACAAAGGCAATAACGGTTGATAATCCCACTGCACCACCATGTCATAGCGGTTGCGGTGTTGCCAGTAAAACCACAAACGTTTCAATCGGTTAGCGGGCAAAAGCACAAACTGCGCTTGTGGAATGTGTCGTTTGCTTTGGCCTTGTGCATCGGTTAAAAATTTCACTTGTAAATCAGGTCGTTGCAGCATTGCTTGCACCAACGCTGTTTGCATGTTGGCCGCTTGCAAGTTGACTGCAAAACTGAACAACACGGTTTTGATGGACTCATCAGCCAAAATCTGTTTAAGCTGTTGAATAGGTTGATAAATTGTTGTTAAACGAAGGTCTTTTTTGCCCAAGCGGTTGGCACGAAAATCATCTATCGCCATTTTGTGCGCGTGGCTTAAATCAGGTTTACCCAATAAGGCGTAATACAAGGCTTTGAGCAACACGCGCCGCTGGGCGTTTTTAACCAAAGCGGGGTTGCTGTGATGCGACAACAGCGACAACAAATTGCGGTTGTCGTAGTACAACACCCCTGTGGGTACTTTGGCGGCGGCGGACAAGTGCCAAATCAATGACTTGGCCGACACCACCACCCGATGGCCTGCGTCACGAATGCGCAAACACCATTCAACGTCGTCAAAATGGATAAAATAATCGCGCCACAAGCCGATTTTTTGGGCAACGTCGGCGCGAATCAACAACGAGGCGGCGGCGACATAATCGACATCCATAACGGGTTGACAATACAAGAGTTTTTGACTTAAATCGGCATCGGTTGTCAACAGTGCGTCAACGCTTTGCCCTTGCCATGCGGGGATTTTTTCCAAATGGCGGTTTAACACCAACAGCCCGCCCTCTTTATCGACAAACGCGCCCATTTCATTGATACGCCATGGATAATCCAATTGCATCATGGTAGAGCCTGCGACTGCAATATCATGATTTTGTTGTAAAATGTTCAGCAACGCTTGTAGCGCGTTTTGATGTACCACCACGTCGTTATCCAACAGCCAACAATAATCGTATTGTCCTGCGTGGTCAAATGCCCATTGCAATCCTGTGTTGAAGCCACCTGTGCCGCCTAAATTTTCACGGTTGCACAACAGATGAACGGCGGGATATTGGGCTTTGATCAAGGCCACGGTGTCATCTTGGCTGGCGTTGTCCACCACCACGGTTGCTGTGTGGGCATCGGCTTGGATTTGGCGCAAAGACGCGAGCAAAGCCAACACATGGTGCTGTTTGTTCCAAGTGACGATGATGATCAGAATGCGGGCTAAAGTTGACGGGTGAGCTGATGCCACAGGCTGTTTTGTTTCCAAAATTTGTCCATTTCTTTGCGTAACGCGGGCGATAACAGTTGCGGTTGAATCGGTTTGGCAAAGGCTTCCATGACGGCTTTAAAATACCAGCGCAGTTCACCGCAATACACAGCACGGCCTAAGCCAATGATTAATCTTGATATAATCAAATAAAATGCGTGAGGTTGGGGGAAATAACGACGAATCAGCCAAATGGTGTTGCGTGTGGCATAAAAAATCCGCCGCCAGTTGGGACGGCTGTTGACCGATTCATTGCGATGCACCACCACGCAATGGGGGTCGTATAAAATCTGATAGCCCAGTTGGCGCACTTGAAACGCCACATCCAATTCATTCTGATACAGGAAAAAATCGGCAGGATACCAACCCAAACGTTGAAATAAATCGCGGCGAATGACAAAACCACAGCCGACAAACGCCATGGATGGGTGCGGCTGGTTGCTGTCAGGCATGTGCCATGTGCTTAAGTTGTGGCCGTGTTTGTCTTCGATTTTGCAGGCGATAACACCCAATTGGGGATTGTTATCCAAACGGTGAATGAGTTGTTCCAATGTCGCTAAATCTTTGGGATGGGAGTCATCATCCAACACCAAAATATAGTGGCCTTGGGCTTGGGCAAAGCCTAAATTGTAGCCTGCAATGCCTGTGTTTTCAGGCGATTGCAGGGTTTTCATCCAATGTTGTTGGCTTAAATAAGCCCATGTGTCATCGGATGATGCGTTGTCAACGGCAATCACTTCAACATCGTCTCGCTCTGCCAATAATTGGTGCAGATAATCGCTGGTAAATTGGGTTTCTGCCCGCCGATTATAATTGAGAAAAACAATGCTGAGTTTTATCATGCCGTTGGCTGAACGCTATTTACCGTAACGCCGTCTGAATTTATCAATACGGCCTGCGGTGTCTACGATTTTTTGTTTGCCTGTGTAAAAAGGGTGACAAGCAGAACAAACGTCTAAATGGATTTCAGTTTTTCCACTGGTTGAACGGGTGGTGAACGTGTTGCCACAACTGCAAATCACATGGATGTCTTTGTATTTCGGATGAATATTGGCTTTCATGAGCAATCTCTCATATCAAATTATAACTGGGCTTTGGCTTGTTCAGCCAAAGCGGCAAAGCTGGCTTTTTCCGATACCGCCAATTCAGCCAATACTTTGCGGTCAATTTCAACCCCTGCTTTTTTCAAGCCATTGATAAAACAGCTATAAGACAGGCCGCATTCGCGGGCGGCGGCATTGATACGCGCAATCCACAGCACCCGAAATTGACGTTTGCGTTGTTTACGATCCCGATAAGCGTATTGACCTGCTTTGGTCACCGCTTGTTTGGCAACGCGAACGATTTTACTGCGAAAGCCGCGATAACCTTTGGCTTGTTTTAAAATCTTTTTATGACGGGCATGGGCGGTAACGCCACGTTTGACTCTGGGCATGACTATTCCTCAACTAACTGTACGGTAACATTTTTTTAACGGCAGCATTGTCAGCAGCATGGACTGTGACATCGGCACGTAAATGGCGTTTACGTTTGGTTGATTTTTTCGTCAAAATATGACTGCGGTGCGATTGACCCCGCTTGAATCCACCGCTTTTGCGTTTAAACCGCTTGGCAGCACCACTGTGATTTTTAATTTTAGGCATTGTTAAAACTCCGCATTGACCCTTAAAGGGCATGATTGTGATTTATAACTACTTTTTACTTTGTTTTGGGGTTAAAACCATCACCATTTGGCGACCTTCTTTTTTGGGAAATTGCTCAACAATGGAAATTTCGGCCAAGTCGTTTTCCACCCGTTTTAAAAGTTGCATGCCCAAATCTTGATGCGCCATTTCTCGTCCGCGAAAACGAACCGTGATTTTGGTTTTATCCCCCTCTTCTAGGAAACGTGTCAGGTTGCGTAGTTTGACCTGATAATCTCCTATATCTGTGCCAGGTCGAAATTTAATTTCTTTGACCTGAATTTGTTTTTGATTTTTCTTCGCTACTTGGCGTTTTTTATTTTTTTCAAACAAAAACTTGCCATAATTCATAATCCGACATACGGGCGGACTGGCATTGGGTGAGATTTCCACCAAATCCAATTCAGCTTCTAAAGCGAGTTTTCTTGCTTCATCAGTCGAGACAATACCGACTTGATTACCTTCTGCATCAATCAACCGTACTTGAGGCACTCTAATCGCAGAATTTAGACGAGTTTGTTTTTCCGCAGCGATGGGTTTTTCCTCCACAAAAATTATAAAAATACTGGCATAATCCAATTACTTACCAGCAGTATCAGCGCGTAGTTTAGCACTGAATTCATCCAATGTCATGCTTCCTAAATCATCCCCATGCAAGCTTCTAATCGCAAGGTTTTGATTTTCCATTTCTTTATCACCAACCACGATGATGTATGGAATGCGTTGCATGGTATGTTCACGGATTTTAAAGCCTATTTTTTCATTGCGCAAATCTGAACGCACCCGCCAGCCTTGTTGGCGCAAAGCTTTTTCGATTTCTTTGGCATAATCGGCTTGTCGGTCGCTGATGTTCAAGACCATCGCTTGAATGGGTGCCAGCCAAGTGGGAAATTCGCCCGCATAGTTTTCAATTAAAATGCCGATAAACCGTTCCAATGACCCCAAAATCGCGCGGTGAATCATCACAGGCGGTTGTTTTGAACCATCGGCGGCGATATATGTTGCGCCCAGCCGTTCAGGCATGGAAAAATCGACCTGAATCGTGCCACATTGCCACACGCGGCCAATGCTGTCATGCAATGAAAATTCAATTTTAGGCCCATAAAATGCGCCTTCGCCCGCCTGCAAATCCCAAGGCAGGTTTTTATTAGCCAAAGCCTGCGCCAAAGCCGCTTCTGATTTGTCCCAGACTTCATCACTGCCCACCCGTTTTTCAGGGCGGGTAGACAGCTTGATTTTAATTTGCTCAAAACCAAAATCTTTGTAAACTTTGAATGTAAAATCAATCAGTTTATCCACTTCGCCCAACAACTGGTCTTCAGTACAAAACACATGGGCATCATCTTGCACAAACCGACGCGCACGCATTAAACCGTGCAAAGTGCCTGACGCTTCGTTGCGATGCACCAGCCCAAATTCTGCAATTAAAACAGGCAGTTGATGATGTGACGTGATGCCTTGTTTGAATATTTGAATGTGGCCGGGGCAATTCATCGGCTTGATTGCGTAATCGTGGTTTTCTGAATGGGTGGTGAACATATCCGCGCTGAATTTGTCCCAATGGCCTGATTTTTCCCATAAACTGCGGTCTAACACCAATGGCGCGTTGACTTCTTGATAGCCGTACTCATCCAACCGCTGGCGCATATAGGCTTCAACGGTGCGATATAACTGCCAACCTTTAGAATGCCAAAACACCATGCCGGGGGCTTCTTCTTGAAAATGAAACAAATCCAATTTTTTCCCTAATTTGCGATGGTCACGCTTTTCCGCCTCGACCAGACGGTTCAAATAAGCTTGCAAATCCTTTTTGTTTGCCCACGCCGTGCCGTAAATGCGTTGCAACATTTCATTGTTTGAATCGCCGCGCCAGTACGCACCCGCCAACTTCATCAATTTAAACGCTTTTAATTTGTCCGTTGATGGCACATGCGGTCCCCGACACAAATCAACGAAATCGCCTTGTTGATACAAAGACACTTCTTCATTGGCGGGAATTGATTCAATCAATTCGGCTTTATAAGTTTCGCCCAACGCTGTAAAAAATTGCACCGCTTCATCACGCGATTTGACTGAACGGGTGATGGTAAAATTTTGTTGCGCCAACTCGGTCATTTTGGCTTCGATTTTGATTAAATCATCAGGGGTGAAGCGTTCTTCATAGGCGAAATCGTAATAAAAGCCGTTTTCAATCACAGGGCCTATGGTCACTTGTGCTTTTGGAAACAATGACTTAACTGCCTGCGCCAACAAATGCGCACTGGAATGGCGAATCACATCCAAACCTTCAGGTTCTTTATCAGAGATGATTGCCACGTCACAATCTTGTGTCACAACATATGATGTGTCCACCAACCGACCGTTAACTTTAGCCGCTAAAGCCACTTTGGCCAGACCTGTACCGATTGACTTTGCAATCTCAACAACCGAAATGGCTTGCTCAAATTCTCGTTGACTGCCATCAGGCAAGGTAATGATTGGCATAGACGCACCTCAAGCACAAATGAAAAAAGGCACAACTTTAATTCTAAAGTGTGCCTTAAAATAACTGGTGGGTGCGAGTGGGATTGAACCACCGACCACTACCATGTCAAGGTAGTGCTCTACCACTGAGCTACGCACCCTTATGTATGAAGGGGCAGGATATTAGCATATTCTTTTTTAAAAAAACAAGTTTTTTTCTCTTGCTTTTTCTCTTTCTTTTCTCTTTTTCTCCTCTTTTTTTGCAAACCAAGAAAATGAATGAATTACATAGACTTATGTTTAATTAAAGGCTTCTTTGCTTTTTCCGTCCTTGGAGGCGGTAACGACGACGACGGCGTGAGCTTGCGGGAGCAAGGAGAAGGAGTTACCGCCTACCCCCTCCCCGTATAGTAATACGGGGGGAAAGTTTTGAAGGGGGGATTTTTGCTATCTGATTATTTTTTATTGTATTTTTATTTTGTTTGTTTTTTTACTTTTACCCCCATGGCTTTTTTACTTTTTCTGCTTTATTCTTTTTTTAATCTCTTCTCTGAATAATCCAAACACTTCAGAAGGGGCGGATTATTGTTGGGAGGG
>DYSU01000072.1 GCA_020726335.1 Thiomargarita sp.
TTCAGCGATAAAGACCAAACAATCGCACTCAATTTCTTCAATCTGCTCGGTTGGCGAACTTTGGAGTATACATGCGTCATTGTGCAGCACAATTTCAGCAAAATCAGAAATATCAGGCACAACAGAATCCAGCAACAGTGATTGATCATGGCCATCATGGCCAGCAGAGGCAAAATCTATCCGATACCCCATCATTTCGCCCACGGTTTTTTCTTCGCCACTGTCCCAACAAATGGCTTTGCCGACAAACTCCAGCACATATTGACCCAACACCAAATCAGCGTTGGGCTTTAAAAAAAACGCATATTCAATCTCTTCTTGCATTATTTTACCTTGATCGCCTTGCAAACATCTCGCGTGACAAGCGGGGCGGGTGTAAAAATTAGAAGTCGCTGGCTGTCACTGCATCCGTCGTCGAATAAATTATTAGGGCTATTTTAACTTAAAAGCGTCTGAATTATTGGTATATAATCGCAACATGCAGATGACACCCGCCAGAAGGCACTTTTATGAAAGAGATTGATTATTATATTGGCAAAAGCACCACATTGAATGCGCTGTTGGTGTTGGTGGTGTTGATTGGCTTGTTCACTTTTTTTTCGTTTATTGATGAAATTGATGACATCGGTCAAGGCGATTACGATGCGTTTAAGGCCTTGCAATATGTGCTGTTGCAATCGCCACGGCGGCTATATGAACTGTTTCCCATCGCGGCGTTGTTGGGGGTGTTGCTCAGTTTAGGCATGATGGCCAATCACAGCGAATTGACCGTCATGCGTGCGTCGGGCATTTCAATCAACCGCATTTATTGGTCAACCATGAAAGCCATTGGGTTTATGATGGTGATCGTGATTATCTTGGGCGAATGGGTCGCACCTTATAGCGAACGCCAAGCACAACATTTGCGCTCCATCGCCAAAGCCGAGCGCATCGCCTTGCAAACCCGTTATGGTTTTTGGGCGCGTGATGGCAATATGTTTATCAATATCCGCGATATTCAAGGCGGTGGGCGGTTGGGCAACATTTCTTTATTTGAATTTGAAAAAAACGGGAAAATGCACACCATCACCCACAGCCAGCATGCCAATTATCAGCAAAAAGACAAAACATGGATTTTAGAAGATTCGCAACAAAACCGTTTTTTTGAGGATCGCATTGTCACCAACCACATTGAGCAAGCCCAGATTGGTTCATTGCTTAACCCTGAGTTGATTGGCATTTTGATTCTCAAGCCTGAACGTTTATCGGTGTGGGACTTGTATCAATACATTGATTATCTTAAAGAAAACAGCCAGCGTTCAGCGCAGTATGAACTGGCCTTTTGGGGCAAAGTGGTTTATCCTGTGTTGGTGGCTGTTATGACGTTTCTGGCCATTCCGTTTGTGTTTGGTTCATTGCGCACCGTGCCTGTTGGCCAACGGATTATGATTGGCGCGTTGCTGGGCATTGGTTTTCATATTTTCAACCAAACCATCGGTCATATCGGTTTGATTTACAATATGTCGCCGCTGGGTAGCGCGGTGATTCCCAGTGTGCTGTTTTTGATGATTGGTGTGTTTTTGATGCGAAGGGTGACTTAATGTTTACATGGCTGGCCGACAATTTGGTCTTTTCATGGTTGCAATGGCCACGCAACGACCCTTTCGCCCACAGCGTGCATTTTTTTGTCATGGACACGCTGAAGATTTTCTTTATGTTGTGTGGGGTCATTTATTTAATGGGCTGGTTTCGCTCGTTTATCACCGCTGAGCAAGTGCGAAATTATATACAAGGAAAATCAAAATGGGTGGGCCACTTGCTGGCGATTATCCTTGGTGCCTTGACTCCTTTTTGTTCGTGTTCTTCTGTGCCGTTGTTCATTGGTTTTGTGGAAGCGGGTATTCCATTGGGCGTGACCTTTTCGTTTTTGATCGCCAGCCCGATGATCAATGAAATCGCGGTGGTGATGTTGTTGGGTATTGTGGGTTGGAAGGTCACGGTGCTTTATGTGTTGTCAGGTTTTATTGTCGCCTTGGTCGGCGGTGTGTTGATGGAAAAGTTTAAAGCTGAAAGATGGGTAGAAGCCTATGTCTGGCAAATTCGCATGGCCAAGACACCGCCATTGAATCTTGCGCACACTTTGCCCGCCAGACACGATTACGCGCTGAATGAAGTAAAAACCATCGTCCAACGGGTGGGTTTATGGATTATCATCGGTGTGGCGGTGGGCGCAACTTTTCACGGTTATTTCCCGCAAGAATGGGCAGAAAGCTTGGCCAATCAAGATAACTTTTGGGTCGTTCCCAGCGCGGTGCTGTTGGGTGTACCCATTTATGCCAATGCCGTTGGGGTGATTCCATTGGCTGAGGCCCTGTTGTTGAAAGGGGTTTCAATGGGAACGACCTTGGCCTTTATGATGAGCATTGCCGCCATTTCGTTGCCTGAGTTGTTAATTTTGCGTAAAGTGATTCAATGGCCAGCCTTGGTTTTATTTGTCATTATTCTCAGCGTTTCCATCACGTTGGTTGGTTGGTTGTTTAATTTTATTTTATAAAGGATTGATGATGTTTGTCGTTAAAGTTTTGGGTTCAGCCTGTGCCAAATGCAAGACCACCCAACAATTGATTGAAGAAGTGACCCGCGTCAATGCGATTCCCATTACCTTGGAAAAAATTACGGATATTGCACAAATCATGGCTTATGGCGTGATGACAACCCCTGCCGTGGTGGTCAATGAAAAGCTGGCACATGTTGGCAGTGTCCCCGATAAAAAAACCATTTTATCTTGGTTTAAAGCCAGTTGTTGCCCTGCGGATAACCATTGCTGTTAAAGGATTTCAAATGAAGCCCACTATTTTGTTGCTGGTACTGTCCATCACATTGACAGGTTGCGGACAAAAAGGCGATTTGTTTTTGCCTGAGCAAAATTTAAAAGCCCAAACTGGCTCAAACCCCAGCCCAGAAGCAGAGAAACCCTAAATGGACTCTTTTCATTATCATTACGGCGTTTATTGCGCTGAAGATGTGCCGCTGACCACCCTCGCTGAACGCCATGGCACGCCGTGTTATGTCTATTCCAGAGCCACGTTAGAACGCCATTGGCACGCTTTTGACCGTGCGTTGGGTGACCAGCCGCATTTGATTTGCTATGCAGTCAAAGCCAATTCCAATCTGGCGGTATTGCACACCTTGGCACAACTGGGTTCAGGTTTTGACATCGTATCAGGCGGCGAATTAGAACGGGTATTGCGCGCAGGTGGGCAACCGCAAAAAATCGTGTTTTCAGGCGTGGGCAAAACCCGCGCAGAAATCCAACGCGCATTGCAAGTGGGCATTCATTGTTTTAATGTTGAATCCGAAGCCGAACTTTACCGCTTGAATGAAATCGCAGGTTTTCTGGGCTTGCGCGCACCCATGTCCCTGCGGGTCAATCCCGATGTCGATGCCCAAACCCATCCCTATATTGCCACAGGCCTGAAAGAAAACAAATTCGGCATTGTGGTTGAAGACGCGCTTGCGCTTTATCAACAAGCGGCGCAACTGCCTCACATCAACATCATTGGCATTGATTGCCACATCGGTTCGCAACTGACGGATATTGCACTGTTTATTGATGCACTTCAACGGGTGTTGGCTTTGGTTGAACAATTAAAAACCCTCGGCATCGAACTGAAACACATCGACATGGGCGGCGGTTTGGGCGTGCGCTATCAAAACGAAACGCCCCCAGAACCCAGCGCGCTTGCCCATGCATTCACTCAAGTGCTGGGCAAAAATAATCCATACACCTTGATTTTAGAGCCGGGGCGGGCGATTATAGCCAATGCAGGCGTGTTGTTGACGCGGGTGGAGTTTATCAAGCACACCGCCCACAAAAACTTTGTGGTGGTTGATGCCGCGATGAACGATTTGATTCGCCCCATGTTGTATCAGGCATGGCAAGCGGTGTTGCCTGTGATTTTCACCGATGCGCGCCACGCACCGCATTATGATGTGGTCGGCCCGATTTGCGAAACAGGCGATTTTTTGGCCAAAGACCGCCAATTGAATGTGCAAAGCGATGATTTATTGGTGATACGTTCGGCAGGCGCGTATGGTTTTGCCATGAGTTCCAATTATAACAGCCGCCCACGGGTGGCCGAAGTTTTGGTGGATGGCGACCAACACCGTTTGGTCAGGCGGCGCGAAACGTTGGACGATTTATTGGCATTGGAAAGCCTTTAAACGGCGATATAATCCACGCCC
>DYSU01000044.1 GCA_020726335.1 Thiomargarita sp.
GGCTTCAGCTTGGGCTTTGGCCAGTGCTTGTTGTTGTTTTTTCTCTTCTATCAATCGCTTGCGTTTGTCTTCTTCGTGTTGGGCGGCAATTTTCTTGTTCATTTCCATTTTTAACCGTTCTTCTTGTTCTTTATGTTGTTGTTTTTCTTGTTTTTGCTGTTGTTTGCGGGTATTTTCCAATTGTTGTTGGGTAATTTTATGCTCGTTTTGTAAGGTTTGCTCTTTTTGGCGCAATTTTTCGAGATTGTCTTGTTTTTCTTTTTGAATTTTTTCATACTTTTTAAGTTGTTGCTCAATGTCAGCCAACTGCTGTTGTTTTTGCTGTTCTAATTCATCCATTTTTTGTAATGCTTGATTTTTCTCATCCAATTGGGTTTGCAAGTGCGTTTGTTGTTGTTCTAATTCTTGGCTGTGTTTTTGTTGTAAATCAGCCAGTTGGTTTTGCATTTGTTCAGTTTTTTCCGCGTAAAAACGGTCTTCTTGGTTGATTTTTTGTAGTTCAGCTTCGATCACGCCATCATCCAATGCCACCGATTGCATGGGTTCGTAACTGCAATCACGGCTGTTGCTGGTGAATAAACGGCTGAGTTCAGCACTGGACACAAACAATAAAATCAACAGCAAATGAAATAAGATGCTGAAAAATAAAGCAATAATGCTAAAGTTACGGTTGTTCATAGTTTTGAGTTTTAAACACTATACGGGTGATGCCTGCCGCTTGTAATGAGTCAATGATATTGACCACATGTTGATAGGCGGTGTTTTTATCGCCCAAGACAACCACCAACCGTTGGGGATTTTGTTGCACCAAAGCGGTGATGCGTGCCAATAAACTTTGTAAATCAATCGCTTGGGTTGGATGACCGAGATAGCTTAAAAAAAGTTGGCCTCGGGCATCGATGCCAATGAAAATTGGCGGATTGTCCGTTGTGCTGGTGTCTTTGCTGTTGCGCGCTTGCGGCACATCGACTTCAAGTCCTTGGGTTAAATTCATCATTGGCGCAGTGATCATGAAAATAATCAGCAACACCAGCATCACATCAATATAAGGCACGACATTGATTTCCGCCATGAGCCGTTTGCGTTGACGATAGCGAGCCATTAAATGTCCTTGTGTACTTGGCGTTGTAAAACGCTGGTGAATTCATCCAAAAACATGTCATAGCGGTTAATCAGCCGTTCCACTTGGGTGGCATAATGGTTATAGGCAATGACCGCAGGAATGGCGGCGAACAAGCCCATGGCTGTGGCCACCAAGGCTTCAGAAATACCGGGGGCGACCATTTGCAAAGTCGCTTGTTGCACATCGGCCAACGAACGAAACGAGTGCATAATCCCCCACACTGTGCCGAACAAACCGATGTATGGACTGATGGAGCCTATGGTGGCTAAGGTGGATAAATGCAATTCCAATTGGTCGATTTCGCGTTGCAAGGCGATTTGCATTTGTCGTTGCGCGCCTGCGATTAAATCCATCGGCGCAATCGCGGTTTTGCATAAGCGCATGAATTCATTGTAACCTGCGTCAAAAATCACTTCCATGCCGTTGGGTTTATGATCTTGGCTGTTGATGTGGCTGAACAAGGCTTTCAAATCGCGTCCTTTCCAAAAACGTTCTTCAAACTGCGTGGCTTGTTTTTTGGCACGGCGCACATGGAGTTTTTTGTAGAAAATCAGATACCACGATAAAATTGAAGCCAACAGCAAAATCAACATGATGGTTTTAACCACCCAACTGGCATTGAAGAATAATTGAATGACTGAAAGTTCCATGGTTTAATAACCTGACAATATTTGTGGCAAACGTTTAGGACGTAAAGAAAGACGGTCAACACAGGCCAAAGACACCGTGGCTTGACAGCAGATTTTTTCTTGATTTTCAATTTGTTGACGCATTTTTATGGAGGCTTTACCCAAATTGATGAGCTGTGATTGCACTGTCAATAATTCATTAAACCGGGCGGGATACAAATAATCCACTTGAATTTTTTGTACCACAAACACCGTTTGTTGTTGGCTGGCCAACAGATCCAATTCAATATTTTTTTGGCGCAACCATTCCGTGCGGGCGCGCTCCATAAATTTAAGATAATTGGCATAATATACAATACCTGCGGCATCGGTGTCTTCATAATATACCCGCACAGGCCAATTAAACAGGGTAAACAAGGTCATGGCTTCTAATATTGCAATAACGAAACAATATTTTATCAAGTTATTGCCACAAGAGGGTATAGTTTCATGCAGTGATGACAACCCAATTCATTGCCATTAATCGACTTAAAAAAGTGATTGCGTGCTGAAAATGATATACTGCCTGCCCTCATTTGTATTCAGATAACCGCACTCGCATGAAACACACGCTCAATACTTTAGCCCCTAGCCTAAAACAACGTATCCTCATTTTAGATGGCGCAATGGGAACGATGATCCAACGCCACAAACTCACTGAAGTCGATTATCGCGGTGAACGTTTCAAAGACTGGCCTTGTGATGTCAAAGGCAACAATGATTTATTGGTTTTGACCCAACCTGAAATTATCACCGATATTCACCGCCACTATTTATTGGCGGGCGCGGACATCATCGAAACCAACACGTTTAATGGAACGACCATTGCGATGGCCGATTACCAAATGGAAGGCTTGGTGTATGAAATCAACCAAACCGCCGCCGCGTTAGCCCGTCAAGTCGCCGATGAAATCACCGCCCAACAGCCCGACAAACCGCGTTATGTCGCAGGCGTGTTGGGACCGACCAACCGCACCGCCTCGATGTCGCCCGATGTCAATGACGCAGGGTTTCGCAACATTACTTTCCATGATTTGGTCAAAACTTATTATGAAGCCACCGACGCATTGATTGCAGGTGGTGCGGATATTTTGCTGGTGGAAACCATTTTTGACACCTTAAACGCCAAAGCCGCGCTGTTTGCGATAGACACTTTTTTTGCCGACCATCCTGAACAAATTTGCCCGATTATGATTTCAGGCACAATCACCGATGCGTCAGGGCGCACTTTATCAGGCCAAACCACCGAAGCGTTTTATAATGCCTTGCGCCATGCCAAACCCATCAGCATAGGGCTGAACTGCGCTTTGGGTGCAAAAGAATTGCGCCAATATGTCGCCGAATTATCGCGCATCAGCGCAACCCATGTATCCGCTCATCCCAACGCAGGTTTGCCCAACGAATTTGGCGAATACGACGAAAGTCCCGAAGCGATGGCCAAAGAATTACGCGAATGGGCGCAATCGGGTTTTTTGAACATCATCGGCGGCTGTTGTGGCACAACGCCCGACCACATTAAAGCCATCGCCGATGCGGTGGCTGATTGCGCGCCCAGAAAAATCCCAAAAATCGCCGCCGCTTGCCGTTTATCGGGTTTAGAGCCGTTTAATATTGATGAAAAATCCTTGTTTGCCAATGTGGGCGAACGCACCAATGTCACCGGCTCAGCCCGTTTTAAACGCTTGATTGTCAACGAAGATTACGAAACCGCCTTGGGTGTGGCGCGTGAACAAGTTGAAAGCGGCGCGCAAATCATCGACATCAACATGGACGAAGGTTTGTTGGATGCCAAAGCCTGCATGGTGCGTTTTCTCAATTTAATCGCCGCTGAACCTGATTGTGCCAAAGTCCCGATCATGGTGGATTCGTCCAAATGGGAAGTCATCGAAGCGGGTTTGCAATGTATTCAAGGCAAAGGCATTGTCAATTCCATCAGCATGAAAGAAGGCGTAGCCAAATTTACCCAACAAGCGCAGTTGCTCCGACGTTACGGCGCGGCGGTGGTGGTGATGGCGTTTGACGAACACGGGCAAGCCGACACGACAGCACGCAAAATCGACATTTGTACGCGCTCTTATAAAATCCTCACCGAACAAGTGGGCTTTCCTGCCGAAGACATCATTTTTGACCCCAATATTTTTGCGGTTGCCACAGGCATTGAAGAACACAACAATTATGCGGTGGATTTCATCGAAGCGGTGCGCCAAATCAAAGCCACTTTGCCCCATGCCTTGATTTCGGGCGGGGTGTCCAATGTATCGTTTTCATTTCGCGGCAACAACCCCGTGCGCGAGGCGATTCACGCCGTTTTCCTCTACCATGCGATTCAAGCGGGCATGGACATGGGCATTGTCAACGCAGGCCAATTGGCGATTTATCAGGATTTGCCTCAAGAATTGCGCGACAAAGTTGAAGACGTGGTGTTAAACCGCCACCCCAACGCCACAGAAGCCATGCTGGAGATTGCCGAAAAATATCGCGGCGATGGCACGGTTGCCAGCACATCCAGCCAAGATTTAAGCTGGCGTGAAGGCACGGTGGATGAACGGCTGGCACACGCACTGGTCAAAGGCATCACCGATTTTATTGAAGCCGACACCGAAGAAGCGCGCCAACAAGCCGCCCGTCCGTTAGACGTGATTGAACGCAGTTTGATGAATGGCATGAACACCGTGGGCGATTTATTCGGCGCGGGCAAAATGTTTTTGCCCCAAGTGGTCAAATCGGCGCGGGTGATGAAAAAAGCGGTGGCCTATCTCATGCCGTTTATCGAAGCGGAAAAAGCCGCTGTCAGCGACTTGTCCAACAATGGGCGGATTTTGCTGGCCACAGTCAAAGGCGATGTGCATGACATCGGCAAAAACATCGTCGGCGTGGTCTTGCAATGCAATAACTTTGAAATCATTGACTTAGGTGTGATGGTGGCTGCCGAAACCATTTTAAAAACTGCACGTGAAAAAATGTGCGACATCATTGGCTTGTCGGGTTTGATCACCCCATCGTTGGATGAAATGGTGTATTTGGCCAGTGAAATGCAACGCCAAGGCTTTGACCAACCCTTGCTCATCGGCGGTGCAACCACCTCCAAAGTGCATACGGCGGTTAAAATTGCGCCCGTGTATGATAAAGCGGTGATTTATGTTCCCGATGCGTCGCGTGCGGTCGGTGTGGCGCAAAAGCTGTTGTCCAAAGACAACAAGGCCGAGTTTCAACAGCAAATTCAACAAGAATACGCCGACATCCGACGGCAACGTGCTGAAAAACAAAGCAATAAAACCGTTTTCACGCTACAACAAGCCCGTGATAACGCGCTGAAAATTGACTGGGGCAACTACACCCCGCCCAAACCCAGCTTTTTGGGTTTAAAAACCTTTGACCCCTATCCGTTGGCGGATTTGGTTGAAATCATTGATTGGACACCGTTTTTTCAATCATGGGAATTGGCAGGCCGCTACCCGCTGATTTTACGCGATGCGGTGGTGGGCGAAGAAGCGCGAAAATTATTTGCCGATGCCCAAGCGTTGTTGGCGGAAATTGTTGAACAAAAACAACTGATTGCAAAAGCCGTGCTGGGCTTTTTTCCCGCCAACAGTGCGGGAGATGACATCGAAATCTACGACAACCAAGGCCATGTCAAAATGGTTGCCCACCATTTACGCCAACAACTGGCAAAAACCCCAGACAAACCCAACCTGTGTTTGAGCGACTTCATCGCGCCCAAAAACAGCGGTGTCCAAGATCACATCGGCGCGTTTGCCGTCACCACAGGCATCGGTTTAGATGCCCTCGTCGCCCAATGTGAAGCCGACCACGACGATTATAAATCAATACTTTACAAAGCATTGGCGGATCGCTTGGCCGAAGCCTTGGCGGAAAGACTGCACCAAAAAGTGCGCCGCGAGTATTGGGGTTATGCCACAGATGAAGCGTTAGAAAATGAGGCGTTAATTTTGGAAAAATACCGTGGCATCCGCCCTGCGCCCGGTTATCCCGCTTGCCCTGACCACACTGAAAAAGGGGATTTATGGGATTTATTGGAAGCGGAACAACGCACCAGCATTACCTTGACTGAAAGCTACGCCATGTTGCCTGCGGCGGCGGTGTCTGGTTGGTATTTTTCGCATCCAAAAAGCCAGTATTTTGGCGTGGGTAAATTGGATAAAGATCAGATCGAAGATTATGCGGCGCGTAAGGGAATGGGGGTTGACGAGGTTGAGCGGTGGTTGGGGAGTTATTTGCGCTATTAGCATAACACCGTGATATTTCGATTTTATTTGCCTGTAGTGCAGACTCAGCCTACGGGTTGGAGTGACAATACCTGCCATCTTAAGAAATGACAGGTATTTTTAAATGCTGGATTTTTATCTATCTTAACCCGGCTTGAGCGTTAAGGCAAAACCCCCAATAATTGGTAATAACTGTCTTGCAAAGTGAATATTGTGGCTGGTTTATTTGGCAATTGTGTCAATTTGGCCGCAAACACTTGGGTAGGTCCTGGAATGGTCATGCCAGCCACTACAAAACTCAAAGGCATGTCTATAAATGGGATAAACAAAGAACCGATCCCATCCTTATAAATGTATTGGGGATGACATTGATTATACGCACCAACCATTCCTTTGGTTCGGACAGATGACATATCCAGACCAAAATCGCTTGCCCCTGTCAAGTTAAGTTTTGCATCAACATTCAATATGTAACCATTTGGCTTCGATGTAATATGATCTAACGCAGGGATGTCAACATCGGACAAACTTAACTTGTTTGTCGACACCTCGAAAGTTGCATGACTGGCCAACGCATCACAAAACACAGTGCATAAGGGCGAAGGGGCAGCTTGGGAAAACTGATTGCACACCGTCGTTTGTGGATCCCCATTTGAAACCAATGGAGTGAACATCAGTGCGCTTGCAACCACTAACTTTAACCTTTTCATAATATAATCCTCTTGAAAATATGTACAAATACAAACATTAGCCACATAAAGCGACAACACTTTATTATGGTTCTTACCTGCATATTTTAGCGTTAGATTGTTATGTTATAGCCCACCGCTTTCACTTTGATAGTATCTCATGAAATACAGATAAATACGAGAGGTATTTTGGGTATTTTTTACATTAGATTTTACAACCGCACCGTGATGCCTTGCGCCGCCATATAACGCTTGGCATCACCCACCGTATAATCGCCAAAATGAAAAATACTGGCGGCCAACACCGCATCGGCTTTGCCTAAAGTCACGCCATCGGCCAGATGTTGCAACAGACCCACACCGCCCGAAGCGATCACAGGCACAGTCACCGCTTCACTGATGGCGCGAGTCAAAGCCAAATCAAAGCCATCGCGGGTGCCGTCTCTGTCCATGCTGGTCAATAAAATTTCGCCCGCGCCCAAAGCCACCATTTTGCTTGCCCATTCAATCGCATCCAGCCCTGTGGGTTTGCGCCCGCCGTGGGTAAAAATTTCCCAACGCAGAGGGCTGACTTGTTTGGCATCAATCGCCGCCACAATACATTGCGAACCAAAATGTTGTGCGGCTTTGGCGACCAAATCAGGGTTGAACACCGCAGCAGTGTTGATGGCCACTTTATCCGCGCCCGCATTGAGCAAACGGCGCACATCGGTCACTTCACGCACCCCACCGCCCACTGTCAAGGGGATAAACACTTGTCGCGCCACGGCTTCAACCACATGCAAAAGGGTGTCGCGGTTGTCAGAGCTGGCAGTGATGTCTAAAAAAGTGATTTCATCCGCGCCTTGCTCATCGTAGCGTTTGGCCACTTCCACGGGGTTGCCCGCATCGCGGATGTCGATAAACTGCACCCCTTTGACCACGCGGCCATTGTCAACATCCAAACAAGGAATGATTCTTTTGGCTAAACCCATGACACAGCTCCATAGCTGTCGGCCACCCGTTGCGCTTTTGCGCAGTCCAATGTGCCTTCATAAATTGCCCGCCCTGTGATTGCGCCGATGATGCCTTGGGCATGGGCTTCGCACAATAAAACCACATCTTCCAGCGTGGTGATGCCGCCTGAGGCGATGACGGGAATATGGATGGCTTGCGATAAAGCCACAGTCGCTTCGATGTTCAAACCTTGCATCATGCCATCGCGGCTGATGTCGGTGTAGACAATCGCCGAAACGCCTGCATCTTCAAAGCGTTTGGCCCAATCAATCACCGTGTGATGAGACAGCGTCAGCCAGCCATCCGTGGCCACTTGACCGTTTTTGGCATCCAAACCCACGATAATATGGCCTGCAAATTCTTGACACATTTTTTTAATAAAATCAGGCTCTTGAACCGCTTTTGTGCCGATGATGACATCATCAACCCCGGCGGCCAAATAGGCTGCAATCGTCGCGGCATCACGGATACCGCCACCGACTTGCAACGGCACATCAGGATAGGCGGTGGCAATTTGATGCACCACATCTGCGTTGACAGGCTTGCCTGTAAACGCGCCATTTAAATCGACAATGTGCAACCGCCGCGCGCCTTCTGCCACCCAGCGACCCGCCACCGCCACAGGGTCAGATGAAAACACCGTGTCATCTTCCATTCGCCCTTGGCGCAAGCGCACACATTGGCCGTTTTTTAAATCAATCGCGGGAATAATGAGCATAGCAAAACCTTTGTTACCGAAACCAGCCCAGTGTACCACAAATCACTGATTTTCAATGATGCCGTTTGGCTTTGTAAATCAGGGCGTTCATGTCACAATGTTGATTTTACGGGGCAAGTCAAGAGGAGAACACCATGTGCGGTATTGCGGGCGAATTGCGATTGGATGACCAACCAGCGCAGTTGGATAATGTCAAAAAAATGTTGCCAGCACTCAAGCGGCGCGGGCCTGATTTTGCCGCAACGTATAGACAAGGTGCGTTGGCGTTGGCGCATTCTCGGTTGGCCATCATTGATTTATCTGCCGCCGCCAACCAACCGTTGGCCGATGTCAGTGGCAACTGGGTGATTGTGTTCAATGGCACGGTTTATAATTACCGCGAATTACGCCAGCGATTGAGCCAACGCGGTCATGCGTTTTTGAGCCACAGCGATACCGAGGTGATTTTGGTCGCGTTCAAAGAATGGGGTGAAGACTGTGTATTGCATTTGGATGGCATGTTTGCTTTTGCCATTTGGCAGGTGGACAGCCAAACGCTGTTTTTGGCCCGCGACCGCTTGGGCATCAAACCGCTGTATTTCAGCCTGAATGCGCACCATTTTCGCTTTGCCTCCAATATGCAAGCATTGTTGGCCGCAGGCGAGGTTGACAAACAAATTGACCCTGTGGCCTTGCATTATCAATTGACCTTGCACGCGGTGGTGCCTGCACCGAACACAATTTTACAAGGCATTCGTAAACTGGAGCCTGCAACATGGTTGCGCATCAATACCCGAGGCCAGCAACAACAGCAACGTTATTGGCAGTTATGGGCTGAACGCCCGCTTGTGCATTACAACGAACACGATTGGCGGGCTTTGTTGCATCAGAGTTTGAGCGAAGCGGTCAAAAAACGGATGTTGGCCGCTGATGTGCCTGTCGGCGTGCTGTTGTCGGGTGGTTTGGATTCCAGTCTGTTGGTCGGTTTATTGGCTGAAGCAGGGACGAAAAACGTGCATACTTTTTCCATCGGCTTTGAAAACCAACCCGAAGAAGAAGGCAATGAATTTAAATATTCTGATTGGGTGGCTCAACATTTTGCTACCCAACACCAAAAATATTTAATTCCCAACGATGCGGTGTTAAAACGCTTGCCCGAAGCGGTGGCCGCAATGGCTGAACCCATGGTGGGACAAGATGCGGTGGCCTTTTATTTGCTCAGCGAACAAGTGGCGCAGAATGTCAAAGTGGTGTTGAGTGGTCAAGGCGCGGATGAAGTGTTTGCGGGCTATTTTTGGTATCCCCAAATGCACCATGCACAAGGCGATGTGTTGCAACGTTTTGCGCCGTATTATTTTGACCGTCCGCACGGTGAATTTTTGCAAACCGTGATGCCGCATTATCACGGCGACGACCACAGCAGTGTGTTGGTGCAACAACGGTTGACTGAAAGCCACGCCGACCGCTTTTTAGACCAAGTATTGCGCTTTGATGTCACCACGTTGATTGTTGATGACCCCGTCAAACGGGTGGACAACATGACCATGGCCTGGGGTTTGGAAGCGCGTGTGCCGTTTTTGGACACCGCGCTGGTGGAGTTGGCGGCCAGTATGCCCCCTGAATTGAAGCTCAAACAACAGGGTAAATATCCGCTCAAAGCATTGGCGCGTGGTTTGATTCCTGATGCAGTGATTGATCGTCCCAAAGCGTATTTTCCCGTGCCAGCGTTGAAATATGTGCGCGGTGAATTTTTGAGCTTCATGCGCGATATTCTTAACAGCAGGGCTTGTCGCCAGCGCGGGTTGTGGCAAGCTGACTATATTGAACGCTTGTTGGCCGCGCCTGAACAATACATGACTGCGCTACAGGGCAGCAAATTATGGCATACCGCTTTATTGGAGCTGTGGTTGCAAACCCATGTTGATTGAAGTGTGTGAATTGACCGTGCTTGCGTGGTGTGTTGTAATAGCAAAGAAACCAGCAATAAGACCAAAATCAAAAAAAGAAAGGGCCATAAGAATTTGTTTTCCATTTGATTTTACCTTGTTACTTTAAAAAAGGGCGACATACGATGCGAGTGTCTCTCAATACCTTCACCGCTGGTTTTGTGTTATTAGGGGTTCTTTTGCGGCTCTGTCTTTGTTTGACCCATTAGAAGCAAAAACCGTGGCATATTTGGATACGTTGCAAAAAAAAGCCGCCGCCCGCTTTTTGATCGCACGCGGCTTAAATGCGCTGATTTCAGTGTTGCAAAGCGTGACACACTTTTTTTAGGAGGATACCTTGTTTTTACCGCGTTTTATGTTAATCAGCGCGCTGTTGTTCAACAGCCCTTTATTCGCTTATCAAGTGGACAAGGGTTTGATTTATGATGACAATAAAAAAGAAATTCGCTTGAATGGCGTGAACATTTCGGGCTTTGAAACCCATGATGGCGTGATTCACGGTTTATGGCAACGGCAGTGGCAGGATTTGATTCAAGCGATTTTAACCGCAGGGTTTACCGCTGTGCGTGTGCCGTTTTGTCCTGATACCTTGAGCAGTAAAATGCCCAGCACCATTGATTATCAGCTCAATCCTGACTTAAAAGGCTTAACCCGGTTGCAGTTGTTTGACAAAATTTTGAATGAATTCAATAACAAAGGTTTGTATATTCTGCTTGACCACCACCGCCCGACCTGCGCCAACATCAGTGAGCTTTGGTACACCGACGAATACAGCGAGCAACAATGGTTGAACGATTTGGAATTTGTCGCCAAACGCTATGCCGATTTGCCGTTTTTTCTCGGCATTGACTTAAAAAATGAACCCCATGGTATCGCCACTTGGGGGACGGGTAACATCCAAACCGATTGGAATACTGCCGCTGAAAAAGCCGCTAAAGTGGTGTTGGCTGCCAACCCTTATTTATTGGTGTTTGTCGAGGGTATAGGCGAAAATCCCGTTTGTAGCGACAACACAGGCCATGGGTGGGGTGGCAATTTTGAGCCGATGACGTGCCATCCATTGAACATTCCATTGAATAAATTGGTCATCAGCCCGCATGTTTATGGCCCTGATGTGTTTGCCCAAAGTTATTTTACCGAAGCTAATTTCCCTGCCAACATGGCTGCTATTTGGGACAAACATTTTGGCTTTTTGCTGGCGCAAGGTTATGCTGTGGTGTTGGGCGAATTTGGCGGGCGTTATGGGAATGGCGGCAACAGCCAAGACCGTATTTGGCAAGATGCGTTGGTCGATTATTTAATACAAAAAGGCATGGTCAACTTTTTCTATTGGACATTCAATCCCAACAGCAGTGACACTGGCGGCATTTTGCAAGACGATTGGGTTACATTTTGGCCAAACAAACTGAATTTAATCAACCGCTTGGCCAGCGCAAAGGCCATTCCCGCCCAAAAAAACCCGGTTGTTGCGACTGACAGCGATACCGTGACAGACAAACCCGCCGACACTGCGTTGCCTGCCATTTCCGCTTGCGATGTTGATTATCAAATCAAAAGCCAATGGGACAACGGTTTTGTGGTCGAAATCAGTTTGCACAATCCCAACACCCATCCGATCAACGGCTGGCAACTGGCGTGGGATTTTGCCAGTGACGTTCAGTTTGTCAACCAATGGAATGCCGATTTAAGCCAAACCAACCGCCATGTGATGGCAACGGCAGTGGATTGGAATCAAACGCTTTATCCCAATGAAACCATCACCTTGGGCTTTCAAGCCGAAGGGCGTGTGGCGGACATCCCCGCTCAATTTCAGTTGAACAATAAAGTGTGCCAGCTCAAATCGGCAGACAATCCCCGCACAGTTATCAGCCAATTGCCTGAAAACCATGAAAAAAGTGCAGATTATCATGCAGGTTTTGCAACGGCAGTGGCTTTGTGTCGCCAAAATCCAGAAACCTGCGGCATTAAAAACAATCGCGCCAATTATCAACCGTTTACGGGCGCGCTGTTTGTGCCGTTGGTGGGTTTGACTGCTGAACAAACCAGCCGTTCACCTTTGTGGACAGTGGTTTTGCAACAAATTCAGCCACAACAATGCGTCAGTAATAAGGGGCTGTTATTTGAGTTGCAAACGGTGATTCCCTTGTTCAGTTTTGAACAATAAATAAAATCAGAGGTTTAGCCTCTAATTTTTCTTGTCGAAATGCTGCTTGCTTTCTCTATACCGTGGTGCTAAGCTCAGCTTACTATAAAACCAACACCATTAAAGCCTCAATCATTCTCTAGCCTTAGAGAAATCTCTGCCAGTTTTGGCAATCAATAAACCCATCGGGTGTTTTAAAACAAGCGTTTTTCAAGCCGTGGTCGCTTGGGTTTTCCTTTTTATTTTGCATGAAGAATACGGCTAAATTCATGCGGGAGTGGCTGATGATACGATACAAAGTAATTTTGATGACCTTATTGTCCACAATAATGGTCAATACAGCGGTTGCGCTGGAAGCGCAATTGTGGGGCGCAACCGAATGGCCCAATTCGCCTTGCACAGGCGGAGCGCGCGGTTATTGGGATGACATGGGGGATGCGTGGTATGACGAAATCACCAACACAGGGTTCAGCATTTTTGGCCTGTGTTTGTGGGGACATTGCGACGATGCCTACAGCCGCGATTATCGCTATGTCAACGGCAATTTAAATGCGGATTTTTTTATGGAAACACAGTTGTTTCCCGCAGGGGAAGACCGCCACAGCAATCGGGTGGATGAAGCCGATGCGGCGATGATTTTCACCCATGGCGCGGATTGGAACAATGCGTGGCACGGGCTGATGCGCAAAAAAGACAGCAATGGCGATTGCTTTCTTGATTCGGACACCGAATTGCGGGCGGGTGATTATGATTTGGAATTTTTGCATTTGTCTTCGTGCAACAGCTTGGATGACAACCAAATTTCCACCGCTTATCAACGCTTTGGCTATCCTGATAAGAAACGGAAGTTGCATTTGTTGACAGGTTTCCACGGTTGTATGTGGATTGGCAATAGTTTTGTCAATGATTACCGCGATTTTGCGGATGATGCGTTTCACATGAGCATCGGCCTTGCGTGGATGCAAAACATGTATCGCACCAACATCAACGGTCAATACACCCAATGCCCCGTCGCTTATGCAGTCGGTTCAACCGTGGATGATTGTTTGAACCGTTTGACCACCGAGCAATATGACGCGGTCAAATCTGACCCCAGCACTGCAGGTGCGTATTGCTATTATTATTACGCCAACTGCGATCCAGATTGTGAAGATGCGTTTGGCAACGCATGGAAATAGAGGAAATGACAATGAAAATCAACCGCTTATTAACCACATTCATGGTGTCCTGTTTATGGGTCACAACCGGCTCTGCGGCAGAATTGGCGACCACGGTAAAACCTGTGATCGACATTGATAAAATTGACACCTTAAAACCCACGTTGACTGTGCCACAATGTGAAGTGGCACTGAAACTTCTGCAAGAAAAATTACCCAGCAATGTCGGTGACTTGCATGCGGTCAATCAATTATTGCAAATCAAACCCGTTGAATGGCGCGGCAGAATGAAGGTGGATGAATTCCTTGGCTTATTAAGCACCGAATTTACCCAAGCGGCCAATCTGCCTAAAAGCTTTTCCAGCGGTCAATTACAAGCCAAAGATGCGTTGCTCAAATACACCTTGTCCAAAGGCATGGTGCGTTATGCCAACCACACGCGGATGTTGATTCAATTGGACGCGCCGCCCGCTGTTGATGAAGAAAGCGGCATGAAAATGGTGTTGAACTTGGCCGATAGCTTGGGCATTGTGCGTGAAGAAATGGATTTACAGTCCATGAAAAGCAATGTTTTGAAAGCGGGGATTGCTTCAGCCAATGAAACATCTTCGGTGAGACCTGCGATTGATGTGGAACGCACTTATTTTATTCCACGCAAAATCAATGGCATAGAAGTGCAGGATTCAATGATGATCGTCGGGATTAACAACTTTGGTGAATTGGCCCATTTTCGCTTAAAATGGCCTGTGCTGAAAATAGCGCAAGCCGAAAGCAAAAGCGTGGTCAAGCGCGAAGACCTGTTGAGCCGCGTGCATCAATGGGTACAAACCAATGACAACCAATGCGATAAAACGCCCACCTTGGTCAACATGCACTTGGCCTATGTGCCTGTCAATGCCGCCACGGATGACGAAAACGACCAAAGCGATGAACAATTGCCAGAGCCTGTATTTGTGCCTAAATTGATTGTCAACTACATGCCTGCCAGCACAGAAGAAGAGACCGGCAATGCCAATCAAGGCGGTTATGAAGAAAGCTTTGATTTGTTCTAATAGACCAACGCCACAGAGGTCACAGGGCTTAATCGCAGGGGGTCACTGTGTATAACCGCTTGTAAATAAACATTTTCTCCAACAAAAGGCAAGGGTGAAGGCAAGGTTATTGACCAACTGACTTCACCGTTGTCATCACTCCTGCCCTGCCACAACAGCCAAAACGGCGCGCTTAAACCCACTTGGCAAAAACCCAAAGCGGCCAAACTGGCGGTCACATCCAACGCAAAATAAACCTCAACCGCTGTTTTTGCCTGTGTACGCAAACCCAGCGTAAACGGTTGATGGGCGCGTAACAGGGCGGGCGATTGCCAAACCGTGGCGACCTTGGGCGCGGCCAACAAATGTTTTTCTGTGGTTTGGCTGTGGCCGTCATCAATGTTCAACAACAACAGCAGTTGTTCGGTGGTGAATTCTTTGGCCATGGTCAACACGGTGCTGAAATTTTGGCTGGCTCTGGGCGATAAATGAACCGTTTCATCATGGCTTTGATTGAGCAACGCAGGCCAACGCAGGCCAACTGTGGCGTTGATGTTCTCTAACCCTTTATTTTCTAAAGAAAAATCCAGCCGCCATTGTTGCCGATTCAATGCAGTCAGGCGCGCTTGACCCCACTTAAGCCAACCGCCTGCCACTTGGGCGGCTGTTTGATAGCCTGCCAACACGCTGTGCGCCAACGGCAAAATGCGCGCAGGCGCAGGCCAAAAACCATCATCATCGTTGCCAATTTCAACGGTGAATGCCAAACTGCCCAATTGCCCATAATGATAATCATCGGTCGCGCCGTTGGTCACGCCATAAAGTTGCCATGCACGGGCGGTGGTGAATTGATTTTGCGCGGTCATCAACTGGGCATAATGGGCAAACAACGCATCATCCGCCGTGGGTTGGGCTTGATAGCCCCAAGAATACATCCATTCATCGCCATAGCTGTGAACCGTCACGGAGACTTTGGGCGGCTGTTGGTGCAAAAGCTGTTGCAAGGCTTGGGTTTCAAGCTCTGAAAACGCGGCTGTGCCACGGTAATTTTCGCTGTCGCCCGTCCCGCTCGACCCCATCACACCATCCCCCCACGCCCAAGCATAATTGCGATTTAAATCAACGCCATAACTGCCATCCGCATTTAATCGGCGGTTTTTGCGCCATAAGCCGCCGCCATCAGGATTTTGCATCAAATTGTATTCATAGCCGTCAGGATTGACGCAAGGAATGATGAGAATATTGCGGCTGGCCAACAAGCGTTGGATGTCGGCATTTTGTTGATGGCTCAACACCCATTGGGCAAAAAACAACAAGGATTCCGCTGACATCGGTTCACGCGCATGGTGCAGACCATCAAACCACACCGTGGCTTCTTGTGGCTCATAATGGCGCGGATTATCGGACAAGCGCAACGCCCAAATGTCACGGCCTTGATGGCTTTGGCCTATGACCCATGCGGCGGCGAATTGGGGGTAATCTTGCGCCAATTTCTGTATAAACGCTTGAATTTGTGCCGTATTGCGAAAACCGCCATAGGGATTGCGGCGCAAACTTTTGCCCCGCTGGGCATAAAACTGGCTGAGATGGCGTTGTTTGATGCTGAATTCAAAGCCTGCTTTGGACAAAACAGCTTGTTGTTCATCGGTGGCAAACACATCCAATAAGCCATCATGGCGCAGTTTAATGTCGTCAACCCATTGATAAAGCTGGGTTAAATCTTGTTGTTCAAATTGCAGCCAATGTTTATCCGCCGCCAAAACAAGGCTGTGCCACAAAAAGCAAAAAAGAAAAACACCGTCTATTTTACGCAATAGATTGATTTCATTGTTTTTTTGGAATAGACAGTTTTTTGTTTAAACTGAGTTTGTTGCGTTGTTTTAAACCGTTGGCGCGACGTAAGTCTTTGACGCTGATGCTAAAACGGTTGGCAATGTTGTATAAGGTGTCGCCTTGGCGCACAGTGTAGGTTTTTGTGGCTAAAGGTTTAGCCGATTTTTTTCGTTTGCCATCCTTTGCGCTGATTTTAATTTTTTGCCCTGCTTTGAGGTGTTTTTTATGTTTAATATCATTCAGTTGGGCAATGTGTTTGATAGAAATTTGATAGCGGTCGGCAATTTTCCCTAAAGTATCGCCTCGGCGCACGATGTGATAATGCGGTTTGTCTTGTTTTTTGCGCTTGACCTGTTGTTGCGTTGGTTCAGAAGGTGAAAAAGTGTGGCGGTCTCCTTCGGGCAAACGGGCGGCATCAGGCAAAAGCGACAATTGTTGTTTAAATTGGCTTGCTGAGTGTTTGGGAATCAGCAATATATGCGGACCATTGGGCGCAGTCGCCCAGCTTTTATGGCCTGAATTGAGTTTACGAAATTCGCCCGTAGACATGCCCGCCAATTGTGCGGCAACGGACAGGGAAATTTGTCCCCCAACATCGACTTTTTCCAAATAGGGTTTGTTTTTGATGCGCGGCAGCTTAACCCCATAAGTTTCTGGATTGGCAACAATCGCAGAAAAAGCCATCAACTTGGGAACGTAATTTTGGGTTTCTTGGGGTAAATCCAATGACCAAAAATCAGTGCTTTTGCCTTGACGTTTGTTTTTATCAATCGCCCGTTTAATCGCACCTTCGCCGCAGTTGTAGGCGGCAATCGCATTTAACCAATCGTTGTCTAATCTGTCGTGTAAAGTGGCCAAATAATCTAAAGCCGCGTCGGTGGAAGCGAGTACGTCACGGCGGCCATCGTACCAGGTGTTTTGCTTCAAGCCCAATAACCGCCCTGTGCTGGGAATTACTTGCCATAGGCCTGCGGCATTTTGTGGCGAATGGGCAGACGGGCGAAACGCGCTTTCAATGGCGGGCAATAAAGCGATTTCCAGCGGCATGTCGCGGCGTTTAAGTTCTTGAACAATGTGATAAAGATAGGGTTCGGCTTGTTCGCCTAATTGATTGAAATACTTTTTATGGCGGCTGTAGCGGTTGATTTTTTGGACAATTTCGTTGTTTGGTTTTTCGGGTAAAAGTTGATAACCTGCGCTCATGTCTTGCCATAAATTGCTGGTATCGGGTTGCGGTTTTTCACTGAGGTTTTTACTGCGGTCTTTAAGCAACCAATCGTGCTTTTCTTTCTCTATTGCGGCTTGTTTTTTGGCTTCTTCCTCTGCTTTTTTATTGGCAATCACCATGGGTGGGAGAGGCAATAACGGAATCAAGGGCAGTAAAAAACTACAGGCAGGCAGTGTGGATAACAAGGCCAAGATGCCTAACCAACGTAATAAAGTCTTTGTATTTGAGCGTTGCATCACTGTTCGTCCTTCCATGCCCGTAATGCGCTAAACACTGCGCAGGCATTTGTTAAATTATGCCCCACATGCTGTTGTGCGGCGGTGATAACATTTAAATTAGCACTGCGTAAAAAAGGATTGGTCGCCTTTTCTAAGGCTAAAAAATCAGGTACGGTGGGCAAACCCTGTTGTCGTTGTTGTAAACTTTGTTTTAGTCGTTGTTGTAATGCCAAGTTGTTAGGCTCAACTTTTAAGGCAAATCGCAAATTGGCTACAGTGTATTCATGAGCGCAATAAATCAAGGTATCGTCAGGCAATTGTGCCAGCCGCTCCAAAGCTTGATACGATTGGGCAGGTGTACCCTCAAACACCCGCCCGCAACCGCCCGTAAACAAAGCATCGCCACAAAATAACATCTTTTGTCCATAATAAGCAATATGTCCGCGTGTATGTCCTTTAACATCAATCACTTGTAAAGACAAAGCCAATTGAGCAAGCAAAACAGTGTCATCAGGTTTAAGCGGATGGGTGGTGTAGGCAATTTGCTCCGCCTTTGGGGCATAAACCTTGGCTTTGGGATAAAACTTTAATATATCAGCCATACCGCCTGTATGGTCATCATGATGATGGGTCAATAAAACAGCGATCACATCATATTGATTTTGCACTAAAATAGGTAAAATCGCATCGGCATCACCGACATCAACCAACGCAACAAACGGGCTGTTGTCACGGTTTAATAACCAAATATAATTGTCATCAAAAGCAGGAATGGGCTGAATATTAAGTCTGTTCATCGACTTAGTATAACATGCCAAAAAAGGAAAAGCCGCCAACCCGCAAGCGATAAGACGCATCAAAATCAACTAACTTTTTAACGTTGGCTTTTGTCATTGGATTTTCTATCAATTGTTTGATGTTGCGCAAAATAGCTTGTTGGTCATTAGTCGGATAACGCGCTAAATTCTTGAGTATGGCTATTCTCTGCTAATAAGAGGGCAGTCTTGACGAATTTCCCGTTGCCAAGCGGCGGGGTCATTAATGTGGGAAAATAAATTTTTCTGTGCGGTTTGTTCCAGCATTTGGGCAATCAGTGAACCGTTAAGGCTAACTTCTACCGATTGTTTTTGGGGCTTTGCCAGTTTTGCTTTTAAGAGTTTTATAAAATCAAGGGCTTCTGTTTGCATTTCGATAGGCAATTGATTTAAGAAGCTTGATAATTAACTCCCTGCAGATGCAAGGAATGTCCCATCTTGCGACTGTTTTTTATTTATGGGATGGATGATATTTTTGGAGAAAAGCATGAAAAAAATTATTTTTGCTGTTACGGCAATAATTTTGAGTACCTCAGGTGTTACATTTGCGAAGGGAATGTGTAGCAGTTGTATCCTAAAAGATGCGGCAGGAAATCTTTGTATCAAGATTGTGCCTGTCGCAACGAAGACCCTAATGTCACCCAGCAACACGCCCTATACCCAGTATGAATATTCCGTGACCAATCAGTGTAAAACGGGGATGTTTAGGTTGCAGGCGAGACGATTAGCGCAACATGCACAGACAATCTTCCTGGGGCATCCAATTGCGGAGGCGGCATATCGCTTACTGGCACGACTGGCGTGTTTAGATGATACGCTGAACGAAAGAAGCCCATCATTGATAAAACAAAACCGCCCTAGTACA